>JBBRGF010000224.1:0-5433 GCA_038240975.1 Gemmatimonadales bacterium | reverse complement strand
TAGCGACGTGCGCAGCGTGCCTGTGACACTTCCGCCCATAGAGCTTCAGCAGCAATTCGTCCGTAGGATCGGCTCCGTGGGGAAACTGAAGGCTACCCATCGCGCCTCCCTCGCCGCCCTCGACGCCCTCTTTGCCTCCCTCCAGCACCGCGCCTTTCGGGGGGAGCTGTGATCCCACCAGGATATTGGCGCTTGGCTCGCCAATAGCTTTTGCTACAAAAACTGCCTATTTTTGTGGCAATTATCATGGGAAAACACCACGGTTCGACAGACAATCTTGTGCTCAGGCAGATTCGTAAGATGAAGCCTGGCAATATTTTCACGCCGAATGACTTGAGCACCCTAGGCCCGCGGACAGCGGTGGCCTCGGCGCTCTCTCGGCACCTCAAATCCGGCACCATCAGTCAACCAGCTCGAGGCCTATACCAAGTCCCTGTGACCCATCCCGTGCTTGGCGAGCTTCGCGTCTCGCCGGACGCGATCGCCAAGGCCCTCGCCGGGAAGAATCGCCTCAAGCTTCAGCCTTCCGGGGCCTATGCGGCAAATTTGCTCGGGCTCTCGGACCAGGTCCCCCTCAAAATCGTGTATCTCACAGATGGCACGCCGCGGCAGGTACGCGTTGGACGTCAACAAATCATTTTACGGCGTACCACTCCACGGAACATGGCCACCGCCGGCCGAGCGAGCGGGCTGGTCATCCAGGCGCTTCGACACCTCGGCCAGTCGCACGTCGACGAGACGAGTATCAAGAAGCTCCGCGACCGCCTCAGTTCCAAAGACCGGGGACAACTGCTGAAGGATGTGCCACTCGCTCCCGCGTGGATCGGAGAGATCATGCGGGAGATTGCAGCCGTTCCCAAGAGGTAATACTTGGATCGGTTCCTGGCGCTATCTCAGGAGGACAGGGTCCAGGCCTTCGAGCAGGCAGGCGCTGCCCGAGGATGGCCGCTCCGCAGCGTGGAGAAGGACTTCTGGGTCTGCCTCATGCTCAGGGAGCTCTTCGCCCTTCCGGAAGTCGGAAGTCACCTCACATTCAAGGGCGGAACCTCGCTCTCCAAAGCCTGGGGACTCATCGATCGTTTCTCGGAAGACGTAGACTTGACGATCGAGCGCGATGTGCTCGGCTTCGGTGGAACTGCTGGACCGGAAGAGGCCAAGAGCCGGAAAGAGCAGCAACGCCGGCTCGATGGGCTAAGGCAAGCCTGCCGAAGCTCGATCGCAGAAGGCATCGGCCCAGCGCTCACAAAACGGCTCGAGGCAATAATCCCGGCCGGTGCCGACTGGAGCCTTCTGCCCGACGAGGACGACGTCGACGGGCAGACGCTTCTCTTCTCATATCCTCGACCGCCCGAGGCAGGGACAGTCGGATACATGACTCCGGTTGTAAAGCTAGAGTTCGGGGCCCGCTCCGATCCGTGGCCCGTAGAAGAGCAAACGGTCACGTCCATAGTCGCGGAGGAATTCCCGCAGCTCTTTGAAGCGCCGGGCTCCACCGTCCGCGCCCTCCGGCCCGAGCGCACGTTCTGGGAGAAGGTCATGCTGCTCCACGAGGAGACCTTCCGTCCGGCTGACAGAACTCGACGCCCACGAATGGCGCGGCACTACTACGACGTATGGCGCCTCATCGAGGCAGGCATCGCGGCATCGGCTGTTGCCGACGAGGCGCTGTTCGAGCGGGTGGCATCGCACAGGCAGGTGTATTTCCGGCAGAATTGGGTGGACTACGATACGCTGAAACGTGGAACCATCCAAATGGTGCCCCGTCCGGACCAGCTGGATGAATGGCGCCGGGACTATTCCGCGATGCGAGGTGAGATGTTCCTCGACGATCCGCCGCCATTCGATGAAATCCTGGATGAAATCAACCGCTTCCAGGCGGAGTTCAACGGAGCATGAGCCAGTTCGCCTTCCTCGAGCGCGAGTGGCCTCCGATGTACGAGGCGGCATCCGCGGCGGAATTGGCGGCGCACCCCGACCCACGAACGGCGTGCTTTCATTGCCGCCGCGCACTCGAGCTGGCGGTGGCTTGGATCTACAAGCACGACCCCTCCCTGAAGCTGCCCTACGAAGAAAACCTGAGCGCCTTGATCCACGATCCGACGTTCAAGTCGACCGCGGGCGAGGCGGTCTTCAACAAGGCCCGAGTCATCACTCGGCTGGGCAATCAGGCGGTGCACAGCCACAGGCCGGTGCCCTCCGCCGATGCGGTGGTGGCGGTCCGCGAGCTGTTCCACGTCGCGTACTGGCTCGTTCGCACGTATGGGCGACTGACACGCCTCGGGCCGAGCCTGACGTTCAAAGCCGACGCCCTGCCACGAGCTGCGCCGCTCCCCAAGCAGACCGTCGAGCAGTTGCAGGCACTGGAAGGGCGCCTGCGAGAACGAGACGAGAGCCTCGCGACGCTCCTGGCCGACAGGACGAGCCTCGATGAAGAGCTGAACCGCCTTCGGGCCGAGGTAGCGGAGGCGAAGAAAGCGGCGGCGGCTCGGCCTGATACGCACGACTACGGGGAGGCGGAGACCCGCGACTATTTCATCGATCTCCTCCTCAAGGAGGCCGGGTGGCCGCTCGACCAGGCGCGCGACCGCGAGTTCGAGGTCGCCGGTATGCCCAACAACAAGGGCCGCGGATTCGTGGATTACGTCCTCTGGGGGGACGACGGCAAGCCGCTGGCGCTGGTCGAGGCCAAGCGTACCAGGCGCGATTCGCGGGTCGGGCAGCAGCAGGCCAAGCTCTACGCCGACTGTCTCGAGCAACAGTTCGGCCGGCGCCCGCTGATCTTCTACTCGAACGGGTACGAGCATTGGCTGTGAGACGACGCCAACTACCCGCCTCGCCAGGTGCAGGGCTTCTACAAGAGAGCGGAGCTGGAGCTCGCCATCCAGCGGCGCGAGAGCCGCAAATCACTCGCCGCCGCGGACATCGACGGCGATATCGTGGAGCGATACTACCAGACACGCGCCATCCGTCGGATCGGCGAGGCCTTCGAACGCGACCACGACCGGAAGGCGCTGGTCGTCATGGCCACCGGGGCGGGGAAGACCCGGACAGTCATCGCCCTGGTGGACCTGCTCATGCGCTGCAACTGGGCGAAGCGGGTGCTGTTCCTGGCCGACCGGGTGGCGCTGGTCAATCAGGCCGTCAACGCGTTCAAGCGGCATCTGCCCGACGCCTCGCCCGTGAATCTGGTGACCCAGAAGGACACCGAAGGCCGGGTGTTCGTCTCCACCTATCCGACGATGATGGGGCTGATCGACGAGACGCGCGATGGTCAGCGACGCTTCGGCGCCGGCCACTTCGATCTGGTGATCATCGACGAGGCGCACCGGTCGGTGTTCCAGAAGTATCGCGCCATCTTCGAGTACTTCGATTCGCTGTTGGTGGGCCTGACCGCCACACCCAAGGACGAGGTGGATCGGAATACCTACGGTCTCTTCGATCTCGAGAACGGCGTACCAACCGATGCCTACGGCCTGGAGGAGGCGGTCAAGGACGGGTTCCTCGTGCCGCCGATAGCGGTGTCGGTGCCGCTCAAGTTCCAGCGCGAGGGGATCACCTACGCCGACCTGTCTGAAGATGATAAGGAGCAGTGGGACGCGCTGGAGTGGGACGAGCAGGATGGAGTACCCGACCGGATCGAGCCCGACGCGGTCAACAAGTGGCTGTTCAACAAGGACACCGTCGACAAGGTGCTGGCCCACCTCATGACTCGAGGCCTCAAGGTGGCCGGCGGCGACCGGCTGGGAAAGACTATCCTGTTCGCCAAGAACCAGGCCCACGCCGATTTCATCGCCGAGCGGTTCAACGCCAACTATCCACACTACAGGGGGGAGTTCGCGCGGGTCATCACCTTCAAGGTCGAGTACGCCCAGAGCCTGATCGACAGCTTCTCCAGCAAGGACAAGGCGCCCCACATCGCCCTTTCGGTCGACATGCTGGACACCGGGATCGACGTGCCGGAGGTGGTCAACCTCGTCTTCTTCAAGCTGGTGCGCTCCAAGACAAAGTTCTGGCAGATGCTCGGCCGGGGCACGAGGCTGCGGCCCGACCTGTTCGGTCCCGGCAAGGACAAGGCATTCTTCTATATCTTCGACTACTGCCAGAATCTAGAGTTCTTCAGCCAGGACGTGCAGACTACGGATGGCTCGATGAGCGAGTCGCTCGGCAAGCGGCTGTTCAAGACTCGGCTCGAGCTGATCGGGGAGCTGGACCTCCGCGAAGAGCCCGCGGTCGCGGCCGGGACGGTAGGAGAAGCGGCGGCCTCCTACTCTGACCCGAAGACCGAGTCGGACGTCCGCCGCGCCGCCGCCGATCGGTTGCACGAAGAGGTCAAGGCCATGAACCTGGAGAACTTCGTCGTCCGGCCCAAACGCCGGCTGGTGGAGAAGTATGCCAAGCCGGAATCGTGGGCGACGTTGTCGCCGGATGCGAGAGACGAGTTGGCGCACGAGGTGGCAGGGCTCCCATCGGAACTGGACCCCGAGAACGAGGAGGCGAAGCGTTTCGATCTCCTGATGCTCAATCTTCAGCTGGCGCTGCTCAAGACCGAACCGAGTTCCGAGCGTCTGCGAAACCAGGTCATCGAGATAGCGGGGCTGCTGGAGGAGAAGCGCGCCATTCCGATGGTTCAGGCGCAGATGGCTCTCCTGTTGGACCTCCAGACGGAGGAGTGGTGGCAGGATGTGCCAGTGGCGATGCTTGAGAGTGTCCGTCGCCGGGTGCGGAACCTGGTGCAGCTGATAGACAAGCGTAAGCGGAAGCCGATCTATTCGGATTTCGAAGACCAGATGGGCGCCGGGACGGATTTCAACCTTCCGGGGTTTGGAACCGGTGGTGATTTCGAGAAGTTTCGGTCGAAGGCCCGGGTCTTTCTTCGAACCCATCAGGATCACGTCGCGATCCAGAAGCTCCGTATGAACCGAGCCCTTACTGCGACCGACCTTCAGGAGCTCGAGAGGATACTGGCCGAGA
Organism: Gemmatimonadales bacterium; assembly: GCA_038240975.1. Taxonomy (GTDB): domain Bacteria; phylum Gemmatimonadota; class Gemmatimonadetes; order Gemmatimonadales; family GWC2-71-9; genus CAVVWJ01. The sequence continues at coordinate 462 of JBBRGF010000224.1, read as the reverse complement.
GCGGCGTTGGCGGGGCCGACGACATCAATCAGGCCAAGGCCGAGTCTCAGGGTCTCGGCCTGTTCGTCCGGTCACTGGTGGGGCTGGATAGGGGAGCTGCGAAAAGCGCGCTTGCCGCATTCCTCGATGGCAGACCGCTGCAAGCGAACCAGATCGAGTTCGTGAATCTGATCGTCGACCATCTCACTGAGCACGGCGTCATGCCGGCGTCGCTCCTCTATGAATCGCCGTTTACCGATGTCTCGCCTAGGGGGCCGGACGGGCTGTTCACCTCGACGCAGGTTGAAGAGCTGATCGGCGTTCTCGATCGAGTCAGGTCGACTGCGGTGGCAGCGTGAGGCAGGAAAATGCAGCGCTTGGCGCCTTCAGCGTTCTCCTTCCTGTCCATTCGGGAGCGGGCCCCGCGTGCGATTCGCTTGCGGTCGATGCGCGGGCCGTCAGGTCGCTTGCCTGGATGGGAGG
>JBBRGF010000223.1:0-5436 GCA_038240975.1 Gemmatimonadales bacterium | reverse complement strand
AGCCTGCTCCTCGCGCTCGCGGCGGCCGCTGCGTTGTCGTGCGAACCGAAGGTTTCTCCGAGTCCGATGCCGCCCAGCGGCTTTCGGATCCTCGGCGAGGCCACGCCGTCCGATACCGGCCCGCCGACGCTCCACCAGGCCGACCGCGTGGTCACCATCCGTGGAGTGGACCTGGAGCGCACCGACGGCGCGCTCTACGGGGACGTCGATTCCACGCAGCAGGGAACGCTGAGACTCACGCTGTTCGATTCGATTCCCGGTAGAGCGGTGCAGGAGGTCATCCCCGCGCCCGGATGGAGGCAGGTGCTTTACGAGGTGCGCCTCGGTCCATTGCGGCACGGACCGTACGATGTCTGGGTGGGGAAGTGGGATCCCGCAAGCCGAACGGTCGTGGTCACAACCCATCCGGTCCATATCGAGATACCATGAAGATCGCCATCGTCCTCGCCGCAGTTGGAGCGTCTCTTGCCCCGCCGCAGGAGCCCGCACGGCTCGCCTCGCAACTCGGCGAGGGGATGCAGCTCATCTACGAGTCGGATGGCCGCTCGCAGCGGCCCTTGACGGTGGACTCGCTGGCGGTGGGACGGCCGCTTCGGCCCGGTGCCGATTGCGCCACACTCTCGCTCCGAAAGGGGCCGACCGATCCCAAACCCGAGCGAAGCCGCCTCTGTCTGGCGGCCGACACCCTCTACCGCTGGGATGCGGGGCGTGGCTCGTGGTCGGTGTTCCGCCCCGTCGGCCCCGACATGGAGCTCACCATCGTCAGACCCAATGGCGACAGCGTGCACTACGCCAACGGCGCCCTGGGTGAGGACATGATCTCCGGGACGGCGATTCCGGTGGTGAGCACCACGGCGACCACCGTGGACTCGAGGGGGCGGCCGAGGCTCCGGGTGCGGGAGCGCTACGCCGTGACTCTCGCCACCGCGACGAGCGGCACGTTCGAGTCTCCCGATCCATCCGCGCCAGGCCAGTGGGTTGCCAGGCACACATTCGTGTTGAGGGGCCTCAAGCAGGCAACCCGCTAGGGCCGTCTTACGAGCGTGACCGCGGGCGGCTCGCGCAGCGTCTGCAGGACTACGCAATACCGCTCGGTGAGCCGGAGCAGCGTCTCGAGTTGCTCCGCACTCGCATCCGATTCGATATCGAAGGCCAGCCGGATCGCACCGAATCCCACCTTAGCATCCTTGGCCACGCCGAGCGTGCCTCGAAAGTCGAGGTCGCCCTCGGCCTTTACCGATCCGCCGCTGACCGTTATGGAGAGCGCGGTGGCGACCGCACGCAACGTCACTCCTGCGCAGGCAGCCAGCGCTTCGAGCAGCATGTCGCCCGAGCAGGCCTGAAGTCCCGCCCCGCCGGTGGCGGGATGAAGGCCGGCCTCGAACACCGCTCGCGCGGTGTCGATGCGGCAGCTCACTCCCGGGGCGTCGAGGTGCGCTTCGGCCTTGAGCGTGATGAGCGCCGTGCCGGGGTCCTGCCTGTACCTGTCTTTGAGCGGACCCTGGAGGGCCCGAAGCTGATCGGCCTGCATGTGGCGATCTTCCCTTTTTGGAAGGATGCGAGGCTCGGCGCGGCGTGCTTAAATTCCACGCATCCCTGGTTACGACGCTTCACCGCGACGATTGCAGAAAGGTAGTGCTATGGGCGGCCGTGTCGAACGTCGCGTCTGATCACTTTTCCGATGTGGCCGGAGCGTACGCGCTCTACAGGCCGCGGTATCCCGCTGCGCTCTTCGAGTATCTCGCCGGACTCGTTCCAGCTCGAACGGCGGTGTGGGACTGTGGAGCAGGCAGCGGCCAGGCGACCGAAGGGCTGATCCCGCACTTCGGACGAGTCTTCGCCTCCGACATCAGCCGGCGCCAGCTTGCCTCGGCGCCTGGCACCAGGAGCGCGCTGCGCCTCGTCTGCTCCGGCGAGTGGTCGGCGCTCGCTGAGGCATCGGTGGACCTGATCACCGTGGCGCAGGCCCTGCACTGGCTCGACCTGGAGCTCTTCTATGCGGAGGTGCGCCGCGTGCTGCGGCCCGGCGGTGTACTCGCTGCGTGGAGCTACGACCTCGCGGGGCTCGGCGATACGGCCCTCGATGCCGAGCTCCGCGAATTTTACGAGGTGACCGTCGGAGAGTATTGGCCGCCCGAGAGACGCCTCGTCGAAGAACAATATCGAGAGATGTCGTTTCCGTTCGACGAAGACCTCGCGCCCGCTTTCTCGATGGAGGCGGACTGGACCCTCGATGAGCTGCTCGGCTACGTTGGAACATGGTCGGCGGTGAGCCGCTTCCGCGCGGCCGCCGGAAGCGATCCGGTTGCGATCCTCGCCGGCCGGCTCCTCCCCTTATGGGGAGCGCCCAACTACAGGCGTCGTCTGCATTGGCCGCTGGCGCTTCGCATCGGGCGTCTTCACTCCCTCGGTCGGGTCGCCCGAAGCACCGGACTGGAGGACGCGTGACGGCACAAATCGTCGGCTCGCACGTACTGAATTCAGCACCTCGCGGCGGATCGCGTGTGATGATCCTGGCGGTCATTCTCGCCGCCATTCTCGTGGCGCTGGTGCCCATCATCATCGGACACGGGCGCAACATTCGCCTCATGCGCGAGGGGCTCGAGGGCGCGCTGACCGAGTGTCGCGCCAGGTATGCGGTCGCCCGTTCGGCGGAAGACAGCGCGAATGCCGATCGGTGGGTGCCGCGTGGGTCCGGCTTTCATGAGGGCGACCCTGCGTGCGGCAGTTATCGCCGGCGCAACATGCTGAGTCGGGCCGGGTAGCCGAGCCATCACATTCACTCAGGAGCCGTTGGCAATGGCGGGACTACTCGAAGCGATATGGGTCAAGCGCGCGCACCGCGGGCCAATGGATCCGGTTCCGTCGGCCGCGCTCATGGCGGGGCGTGGGGTCGTCGGAAGCGCCGATCAGGGCCGCCGGCGGCAAGTGACGCTCATCGAGCGTGAAGTGTGGGAAGGAATGATGCGCGGTCTCCAGGGCAGCATCTCACCGAGCGCGCGCAGGGCCAACCTCATGGTGAGCGGATTTCCGCTCGTGCAGACCACCAACCGCACCCTTCGCATCGGCGGATGCCGTCTTCGGATCCTCGGTGAGACTCGTCCGTGCGAGCGGATGGACGAGGCGCTCGCCGGATTGAGGCGCGCTATGGATCCCAATTGGGGCGGAGGAGCCTTCGCGGAGGTACTGGAGGGGGGAGACGTCAGCGTCGGCGCCGAGGTGGTGTGGGAGGGCGGGTCTGTCGATCGGCCCGACGACGACGAGTATGCCCCGTATTTCGGCAGGTACATCTCGGGTGTTCCCGAGGGTACCGATCTGATGCTGCTGCTGGCCCAACAGCGCGACAGCATCGCGGCCGAGCTGGCCGCGATTCCCCTCGGGGGCGGCGACTTCAGGTATGCGCCCGGTAAGTGGAGCATCAAGGAAGTGGTGGGCCACCTCAGCGACACCGAGCGGATCATGGCCTACCGGGCCCTCTGCATCGCGCGCGGCGACGTGACGCCGCTGCCCGGCTTCGACCAGGAGGCCTACACCCCGCAAGCCCGGTTCGACGATCTTGGCCTGAGCGCCTTGATCGACGAGTGGGTCGCGGTGCGCCAGGCGAGCCTCGCGCTCTTCCGCAACCTGCCGGCTGAGGCATGGGGGCGCCGCGGCACCGCCAGCGACAACCCTGTCAGCGTGCGCGCGCTGGCTTACATCATCGCCGGCCACGTGCTCCACCACAGGAAATCGCTACGCACTCTGTACGGAGTCTAGCCCGGCTCGGGCACCGCGCCGCGTTCGCGACCGCCACGGAACTCGAAGTGGCTCTCGTCCACCATGCGGGCGATCGACGACGCCACACCATCGCACGGCTCGCGCGCGAACTGTCGCGCCGAGAGCCAGGCGGCCTTGTACCACACACCCGGCGCCAGGCCGGGGTAGAGATGTGCGAACTCCGGCTTGAGAGAGGCTTCCCGCGCAGCATTCACTCCGTCCTCCGATCGGGTGGCACATGCTGATCTGTCAGTGGCATCTCGATGTCCCCTACGGAAAGCTCGGCGAGGCCGTAGCCGTCATGAAGGCCTGGGGCGCCGACAAGTTCGCCAAGTCCGAGTTTCGCCGCGCGCGCGGCGCTCGACTTCTGTGCGGCGTACTCGGCGCTTCCGCGTCCCATGTGATCGACGAATACGAATTCGAATCGCTCGCGGACTTCGAGGCCGCACTCGACGGTATGTCGAGTCCCGAGTTCCGCGGCCACTCCGATGCGCTGGCTCCCTACATCGTTCCGGGGTCGCAGCATTGGGAAGTATTCCGGGTTCTCGGCGAGCATCGCTCCTCCTGAGCAGCGCCCAACCAAGGGAGAAGGCGCATGGACGTGCGCGACCTTATCGCCTGGAATCTTCAGCCTCTGCCGGGCACCCGGAACTGGCACGGAGGCCCCTCGGCCGTCGGTGCATTACGGGGTGTCCCGGCCGAAGAGGCCGCCTGGCGCCCAGGGCCGCGGCGGAAAAGCATCTGGGCCCTGGCGCTCCACGTCGCATACTGGAAGTACACGATCCGCCGTCACCTGGAGCCGCGACCACTTCCGCGCTTTCCCCGCAGCCCTTCCAACTGGCCCTCGCCTCCCGCGGCGGCCGACCCTGAGGCCTGGGCCCGCGACGTCGGGCTACTGAAGGTTCAGCACGACCGGCTCATCGAAGTAGTCGCCAGGCTGCCGGTGACGGCCTTCAACCGCATTCCTCCCGATGGACGTCTCTGGACCTACGGCCAGCTTCTGCTCGGCATCGCCGCCCACGACGCATACCACACCGGACAAATTCAGCTCATGAAGCGCCTGTGGGATGAGCGAAAGGCTCTGTTCCGGTGAGCCTCATTCGCCAGGCGACGCCGGACGATGTCGACCGGCTCGCGCCGCTCTTTGACGCCTACCGGCAATTCTACGAGCGTCCCCCGGACCCCGTGCTCGCCCGCGCCTTTCTCTCGGACCGCCTCCGACAGGCGGAGTCGGTGGTGTTCATCGCCGAAGAGGGCGACGCCGCAGTCGGATTCGTGCAGCTCTATCCGCTGTTCTCGTCGACCTCCCTCGCGCCGGGGCGGCTCTGGGTGCTGAACGACCTGTACGTGACGCCGGCCGCGCGTGGTGGCGGGGTCGCACGCCAGCTGATGGATAGGTCGCGCCGGCTCGCGGAAGAGACCGGAGCCGTCGGGCTCGAGCTTGCCACTGCGCGCACCAACTCCAGCGCCCGGGCGCTGTACGAATCGCTCGGTTACCGCCCGGACGACCAGTTTCTCCATTACGAGCTGCGCCTCTGATGCAGGATCGATCAGGCCTGCTCTCGGCGTTCGACGGCGCCATCGCGGCCGTTCGGCGGCTCGAGGCCTCGGGCGTCCGCACCGCCGGTGGTGAGAGCGCAGCGCCACTCCTGACCGAGCTTGCCGGCGACCTTGAGGGTC
>JBBRGF010000222.1:0-5509 GCA_038240975.1 Gemmatimonadales bacterium | reverse complement strand
GGCCCTGCGCCCCGAGAACGGCGTGCTCGTCGCAAGCTCGGTGGGAAAGCTTCCGCTCGCGCTCAGCGCGGTGGTGCCGGGCACCGAGCCGTTTGTCGACTCGACGTCGGTCGAGTTCCTAGGCGTGCCGGGACCGGCCGTCCGCGTGGAGGCGACGCCCGAGCGAGCGACGATCGTCGGAGGCCAGTCGCTCCGTGTGATGGCATTGGCCTACTCGAAGTCCAACGACCGCACACTCGACTCGGTGCGCTGGCGGTCGAGCGACCCCAAGGTGCTAGAGGTCGACCGCGGCGGCCTGATCACGGGTGCAGCGACGGGGCGTGCCCGCCTCATCGCCACCGTATCGGGCGCCTCGGATACAGTCGCGGTTCGGGTAGTGCCGGCCAGCTTCAGTAAACTGACGCTCACGCCGTCCAGGCCCGCCGTGCGCCAGGGCGACGTGGTGCCCTTCGCGATCGACGCGAGGGACGCCGCCGGCAAGGCGGTGCCCGACCTGGCCCCCACATGGACTTTTTCTCCCGGTGACGGGCAGCTCGGCTCCGACGGCCATTTCGTCGCGTACCGCCCGGGCGTCTACACCGTCACGGCGACCCTCGGGCGCCGGGCGGTAAGCGCGACGGTGAACGTGCGCGAGCGAGACGTGCGCCGGTCGGTGACCGTCGTGGGCAGGCTGCCGGTCGGCAACTTCGCCACGTCGGAAGTGTGGGTTCACCAGAACGGGAAGGTGGCCTATCTCGGCACCCATCAGGGCGGGGACCGCGTGTATGCCATCGACATCAGCAACCCGGCCAAGCCGGTGATCGTCGACTCGATCATGGCGAACACCCGCCTCGTGAACGACATGCAGACGACCGCCGACGGCAACTACATGGTCTTCACCCGTGAGGGTGCCGCCGACCGCAAGAACGGCATCGTGATCGCCGACACCCACGATCCGCTGCACCCCAAGGAGATTTCCCAGTTCGTCGACGGCGTGGCCGCGGGCGTCCACTCGGTGTACATCTACGAGAATCCGCAGTTCGGCAAGTACGTGTTCATCACGAACGACGGCACCGGCGCCATCGACATCGTGAACATCACCGACCCGGCGCACCCCGCGCGGGCAGGAGAATGGCACACCGACCGTCCGGACGCATCCCGATACGTGCACGACCTCGACATCGTCGACGGCGTGATGTACGCCAGCTACTGGAACGACGGCCTGGTCATTCTCGACATCGGCAACGGAAAGTGGGGCGGACGCCCCGACAAGCCGGTGCTCGTGTCGCAGTTCAAGTACAACCTCGACTCGCTCTACAAGGACGTGGAGGATGTCTCGGGCCCCGGTTTCACGAGGGGCACCCACACCGCGTGGCGCCAGCGCGGCGGCAAGTACGTCTTCATTTCCGACGAGGTCTATCTCAACGGCACGATCGACGGCGCCAAGGATGCCTCGTCCAGCCGCATGTACGGGACACTTCAGGTGGTCGACGTGAGCGACATCGAGCATCCGAAGGCCGTGGCCTGGTACACGCCGGAGATGGGCGGCGTCCACAACGTATGGCAGGTGGCCGACACGCTCTACCTCGGCGCCTACGACGCAGGGTTCCACGCATTCGATATTTCGGGTGAGCTCAAGGGCGACTTGCGCGCGCAGCACCGCGAGATCGCCTCACTCAACACCGCCGACATGGGAGGTGTGGTGAAGAACGCGGCATTCGACTGGGGCGTGGTGGTGAACCCCAAAGACGGACTCGCCTACGTGAACGACTTCAACAACGGGCTCTGGGTGGTGCGGATCAATCCCAAGAAGACCAGCACGCCGCTGATTCCGTGAGCGTCTCTGCGCCCGGAGCCGCAATGCTTGCCGCGCTCGCGCTGGCCTGGCCGGCGAGCGCGGCGACGCCACCCGACCGCGACTACCTGGTATTCGTGGCGAGCGAGGGCAACGATCAGGTCGCGCTCGTGCGGTTCGGCCCGCGGGGAGCGCGGGTGGAGCGGCAGCGAAAGGTCAGCTCCAACCCCACCGAGCTGGCAGGGCCGCACGGTCTTTACGTATCGCCCGACGGGAAGTGGTACTACGTGACAACCGCCCACGGCACGCCCAACGGTGCAATCTGGAAGTTTTCTACCGAGACCGACGAGCAGGCTGGCCGGCTCGAGCTTGGACTCTTTCCCGCAACGGTACAGGTGGCGCCGAACGGGCACTACGCCTGGGTGGTCAATTTCCACCTGTACGGCGCCATGGTTCCCTCGTCGATATCGGTCGTGTACACCGACAAAATGGTCGAGGTGCGACGGATTCCGACGTGCGTGATGCCCCACGGCTCGCGCCTCTCGCCCGACGGCCGGCGTCAATACTCGGCGTGCATGATGAACGACGAGCTGGTCGAGGTCGACGCCGACAAGATGGAGGTGGCGCGCACGTTCATGCTTCAGAAGGGCAGCGAGCGGGGGACGACCGGGCCGATGCCCAAATCGGCGATGAGTCCGGTGAGCTGCTCACCAACGTGGGCCCAGCCCTCGGCCGACGGCCACACCGTCTGGGTGGCCTGCAACAAGTCGAACGAGCTGGTGGAGATCGATGTCGCCTCCTGGACGCTCAAGCGCCGCATCCCCGCCGGCGACGGCGTCTACAATCTGGCGGCGAGCCGCGACGGCCGCCTGGTGGTGGGAACCAACAAGCGGGGTCAGTCAGTGTCGGTGATCGACGCCGCCAGCGGCCGCGAAGTGAAGCGCATTCCCACGACGCGTCGCGTGCCGAGCGGGGTGGTCATCTCACCCGACAGCCGGTACGCGTTCGTCACTCAGGAGGGGGTTGGATCGGAGCCTGGAGCGGTGGACATCATCGACCTGCGCGCGCTCGAGCGGGTGGCGACGGTGGACGTGGGGCAGCAGGCCGGCGGCATCGATTTCTGGAAGAGTGAGGCCCCAGCGGCCCATTGACTCGGTGGCGGCGGTACCGAAGCTCACCCGCACCTCGTAGCCTTCGGCCGCGAACAGGGCGGCAAGCACACTTCTGGCGCCGGCCTCCGCATGTTCGCGCACGCCCAACTCTCCCGCCGCCGACTTGAGCCGTTCGCGGGCCACCTGATAGATCGTGTCCCGGTCTGATGGGTGAAACGGATTCCAGAGTCCGCCCCTCTCGTCGTAGGTCTTGAGCTGAAGGATGTCTACGCCGATCAACCGAGCGCGTGGCAGCGTCAGCTCGATGGTCTTGCCCGGCTCGTCGACGCGGGCCCGCGCCCGGCCGAGATCGAAACCCACCAGGGCCTTTCCCGTCACCACCACCAGCGAGCGCTTCGTCGATCCCAGCCGGGTGTTCTGGTAGGTGACAACGTCGCGAAGGGCAACCTCCGTGGTGACCAGGTTGGCCACTGAACGGAGTCGGTCGAGCACCATCCCCTGATCGATCCGGGTGTTTCCCTTGCCGGAAAATATCGCGGCCGAGCGCTGGACCCCTGCGACGAGAAGTCCCGCGACGATGCCGGCGACAACCAGGAGAAGTGCCGCCACCAGAAGGAGAGGTCGAGAGGGAGTATCGCTCATTTCTCGAGACTCGGTCCGGCCGCGTCGGCGGCGGCGGGAACCGCGAATTCCTCTCCTGTGCGCCGCATGTCGGCGGTTACCCGATCCCAGTTGAAATAGCTCTCCACCGCTCGACGCCCTCCCTGGCCCAGGCGCCGTCCCAGCTCCTGGTTCCGCAGGAGCAGCCGGACCGAATCCACGACGGCCCGTAGATCGGTCGAGTCGACGAGTATCCCGGTCTCCCCGTCCCGGACGGCATCGGGAATTCCTCCCGCCAGCGCCCCGACGACAGGGACGCCGCACGCGGAGGCCTCGGACAAAGATATCCCGAACCCTTCGATCAGTCGCTCTGCGGGGCGCGACAGGCCAAGGTAAATCTCGGCGCAGTTGTATATCGCCGGAAGGTCCTCGTCGGGCACGCTGGTGAGAAATCGCACCCGGTCCATGACGCCGAGGTCGCGCGCGAGCGCCTCGAGCACAGGCTGCTTGATTCCGGTACCCACGACGGCGTACCGGAGGTCGGGATGATCTTCCCGCAGGGCATCAAGAAGTTTGAGCCCCGTGTCGATGCCCTTGTGCACCGCCAACCGGGCGACGGTCAGGAGCCAGCGCCCTTCGCCGAGGCCGTAGCGGGCGCGAACCGGCGCGGTGTCGAGGCCGGGAGCAAAGTGGAGAGGATCGGTGCCCAGCGGAATCGTCCGAATTTCGATTCCCAAGGGTGTCAGTCCCAGCTCGTCCATCACCTCGAGCCCGACCCCGCGAGTCCACGCGCTCACCGCAGTAAGGACGGCCGCCTCGCGGAGCGCCATGCGGGCGGCCACTCGCTTCCGGGGCGACGTACGGATACGGTGCTGCAGCAGGAGCAGCTCGGAGCCGTGGAGCATGATCCCGTAGGGAATGCCCTCGCGGCGGCGCACCCAGAGGGCGGGAAAGCCGGCGGGCTTCAGGTTGGCGCACCAGACGAACTTCGGGTGGAAGGCCCGGGCGAGCCGCTGCACGCGATGAGACCAGACCAGCAGGCCCTGAATGGTGCGGAGGCGGCTGCTGTGAATGCCGACGCGATCGACCGGGTTCGGCAGCGCGGCATCGACGGACTCGCTTCCGGCATAGCGGCCCGTCGAGACCATCATCGTCCCGGCCGGGTAGCGCCTGGCCAGCTCGCCGGTGAGGCGCGCGATCCCCCCTCCGACCGGCGGAAAGTCGTAACTGAGCAGAAGCTGTCGCATCGGAATGCCGCACATAGTAACCCGGCACGTTGACGATCGGGAGGCGACCGCGCTTTCATCCCTGGCAGACCACTGTCATCTCGGAGGAGCTCAGCATGTCCGTTTCTCGCCGCGATTTTCTGAAACAAGGCGCCGCCGCAAGCCTCGTCGCCGCCACGGGGGGGCCGGCCCCGCTCGAAGCGCCCTGGGTCCGAAGGTCGCCCGGCGCACTGCCGGCGGTCATCTCCTCGATGAACGGCCATTACTACAAGAACGGCGGCACCGTCACCTGCGTGGAGAAGGCATTCGGGCAGATGATGGAAGGCGGCGACGTGCTCGAAGCCCTCATCGCCGGAGTGAACATCGTCGAGCTGGACCCGGAGGAGGATTCGGTCGGCTACGGCGGCCTGCCCGACGCCGACGGCGTGGTGCAGCTCGACTCCTGCTGCATGCACGGACCGAAACGGCGAGCCGGCGGCGTAGCGGCGCTCGAGGGCGTGCGCACACCCTCGAAGGTGGCGCAGGCCGTCATGGACCACACCGACCACCACCTGCTGGCCGGCGCCGGGGCACAGGCGTTTGCGCGCGCTTTCGGATTTCCCATCGAGGCCGATCTCAACACGCCGCGGTCGCGCAAGGCGTGGCTCGAGTGGAAGCGGAAATCCGATCCCAATCACTACCTGGACCCCGACCGCCGGGCGGAGGGCAACCGGAAGATCCTCGACTCCCTGTACGAGGACGGCCTGCTCAAGTCGCGCGTGGTCCACGGCACCATCAATTGTGACGGGATCAACGCC
>JBBRGF010000221.1:0-5629 GCA_038240975.1 Gemmatimonadales bacterium | reverse complement strand
CACGCTAGTGCTGGTGGCCGTCAGCATCACTGCTCTGGCGGCAATGGGGGCTCTTGCGATAGATCTGGGGATGCTGTTCAAGAGCAGGGGCGACGCCCAGCGCGCTGCCGAAGCTGGAGCGCTGGCCGGCGCGAGTGTCTTTCTCAACTTTACGCCCGCCGACCGGTATGCGGACAGTGTCGCGGCAGACGCCCGTGCACGGCTATACGCTCAGGCAAATTCGATCCTCAACATTGCTGTTAGTCCGACAGAGGTCCAGCTTGTCAAGGTGATACCGGACAGTCTGAAGGTGCGAGTTGTTGTGGGCCGTGTCGGGATAAAAACTTGGTTTGCGCGATTGGCGGTGCCTGTGAATGCGCAGGCTGCGGCCGCAGTAGGGTCCGCCACTGGAGCCTCGTGCGTCAAGCCTTTGATGATTCCGGATATCTGGTCTGAAGCCACACAGGATGGGAACAGCGATAGGGCGGAAGACGACGGGGAGCGGTGGACCTACGATCCGACGGCAGGTGATTTCTATTCGCCATATGATCCCGCATCATCGAGCGGTAGTCAGACTGGCTACGGCAGCGGATATCGCGACAACATAACTGGCTCCCAGTACGCCGGTGATCGCGGACGTCAGATCATTCTCCGGCCAAACAGTCAACAGGACGCGGACGGGCTGAGTAATTTCGCTCTTTGGAAGGATGACTCGCCCGTTGCGAAGAGTATCGCTGAACGAATCACAAAGTGTGATCCTCAAACAGTTAACGTGGGGCAACCCTTCAAGGTTGCTCCGCAAGAGCCGATTCACGACGCTATTCAACAACTTGTCGATCGGGACCCAGACGCGGAGTGGCAGGGTCAGCAGATTGTTCGTTCGGATGTCCCAGATTGGCGGGATAGTCCGCGCGTCATCAAGATTGCCCTATTCGATCCGTTGCAGGCCAGCAATTTCCAAAGTACTGGTAACGTAACCTTCAACAACATAGTGCTCTTCTTCATAGAAAGAGTGGACGGAGCGGACAATATTACGGGGCGAATACTCTATTACACTGGCGGATCGGGGAGGTCTGGGGGACCGACCGCATCCTTGATAAAGCAACTCCGGTTGGTTGAGTGACATGACCCTGCGAAGGCTTTGATGTCCGACCACGCCATGCGCGTCGCTCTCATCTCCACCGACCCGGCCTTCCGGGACATGGTGGGCGATGTGATCGCATCCCCGGATGTAGCGCTGACCCTCGGGCTCGAGTTGATCGTCCCCCTGAGCGAATTCGGCGAGCAGCAGGTCTCCGCGCTCCGGAAATTCGATCCGGAGCTGGTTCTCCTCGACCTCGAGGACGAGCCCGAGATGGGGGTCCGATTCGCCCAGTTCATCGCCGAGCAGAGTCCCCACCGCCGTTTCATCGCCGTCGGCCCTCCTCTCTCCCACGACCTCCTGCTCGAAGCCATGCGGGCCGGCGTGGACGACTACCTGATCAAGCCGGTCTCGCCGGAAGCTCTGCGACCGGCCATCGAACGAATGAGCAGCCGGCTCACCCGTCCATCCGGCGAGCGGCCCCGGCAGCCCGGGGCCGTGTTCGCCTTTACGAGTGCGAAGGGCGGCGCCGGGTCGACCACGATCGCCACGAACCTGGCCATCACGCTCCATCAGCTCACGAACAAGAAGACGCTCCTCGTCGACCTCGAGCTCCAGCTCGGCGAAGTGGCGCTCTTCCTGGGCATCGAGCCGCGGTTCAACTTCGTGGACATGGTGCAGAATTTTCACCGGATGGACGCGGGGCTGCTCGCCTCGTTCATCGAGCGTCACTCCTCGGGCGTCCATGTGCTCTCCGCGCCGTATCATCCGGAGCGGGCCGAGGTGGTGACGCCCGACCAGATTCGGCGGATCCTGCATTTCCTCCGGCTGCACTACGACTACGTGCTGGTGGATACGTCGAAGTCGCTCGGGCCCTCGACACTCGCGGTGTTCGAACAAGCCGACTTCGTCTTCCTGGTCACGGGGGCCGATCTCCAGTCGGTCCGCAATCTCCAGCGAGGGCTGCCTCTCATCCGGCGAGCGCTGGTGAGTGGAGACAGGCAGCTTCGCGTGCTCATCAACCGGTACGGCAATGAGGAAGCGATCCCGCGGGCCGACATCGAGCGGACGCTCGGACTCAAGGCCTTCTGGACGATCGGCAATGACTATGAGGCGGCGATAGCGTCGGTGAACACCGGCAAGCCGGTGGTGATCAACGGAACTTCGGAGTGCGGTCGCGACCTCCGCGCACTGGGGGTGGAGCTGGCGGGCCTCGGTGCGTCCGGGCGGAACGGGCGGCCGAAGAACCCGTTCAGACGGCTCTGGCACCGAGTCAACAAGCCGCAGCCCAAGGAGGCCAAGGCCGATGAGTGATCCAACTCGAGATTCCTTTGGCCGTGCCGATAACAACGGCGCCGACCGGGTCGGTCGCGGGCCCTGGATGCCTCCGGCCGAAGGCCCGCCGGCTGCTCCTCCGCCCAAGCGGGTGTCGGGCGAGTCGCGCACCGAGAATACGCAGTTCCAGCAGATCAAGGGACGCGTGCATCGCAGGCTGCTCGACCGGCTCAACCTCAGCAACCTGGACAAGGTGGACCGGGATCAGGTGGTCGAGGCGATTCGGCGCGTGGTGCACGATCTCCTCGCCCAGGAAGCGGTGCCCCTCAACTTCGATGAGCGCGAGATTCTCATCGGACAGGTGCTCGACGAGATCTTTGGATTGGGTCCGCTGGAGCCGCTGGTACAGGACCCTTCGATATCGGACATACTGGTGAACACCTACCAGAGTGTCTACATCGAGCGCAACGGCAAGCTGGAGCGCACGGACGTCCGGTTCCAGGACGACAAGCACCTGCTGCAGGTCATCGACCGCATCGTCTCCGCGGTGGGACGCCGGATCGACGACTCCTCGCCGATGGTCGACGCCCGGCTGCCCGACGGCTCGCGAATCAACGCGATCATCAAGCCGCTCGCGGTGGACGGCCCCCACCTCTCCATCCGTAAGTTCAAGCGCGATGCGCTGAGCGGTGAGGATCTGCTCCGTTTCGACAGTCTCACCGATCCGATGCTCACCTTCCTCAAGGCGGTGGTTCGCTGCCGCCTCAACGTGCTGATCTCGGGCGGCACCGGCGCGGGCAAGACCACGTTGCTCAACATCCTCTCGTCCTACATCCCGGCGACCGAGCGGATCGTCACCATCGAGGATTCGGCGGAGCTTCAGCTGCGCCAGCCCCACGTGGTCCGGCTGGAGACCCGGCCGGCCAACATCGAGGGGTCGGGAGAGGTGCCTCAGCGCATGCTGGTCATGAACTCCCTCCGCATGCGGCCCGACCGCATCATCATGGGCGAGGTGCGCGGCCCCGAGGCGGTGGACATGCTTCAGGCCATGAACACGGGGCACGACGGCTCGCTCACGACGCTGCACGCCAATACCCCGCGCGACGCCCTGAGCCGCCTCGAGACCATGATCTCCATGGCCAGCCTCGATCTTCCCGAGCGGGCGATGCGGCAACAGATCGCGAGCGCCATCAACGTCGTCATTCAGATGACGCGCCTCTCCGACGGCACCCGCAAGGTGAATCAGGTGTCGGAGATCGTGGGCATGGAGGGCGACGTCATCACGATGCAGGACATCTTTCTGTACGAGCGCGAAGGAATGGGCGACAACGACAAGGTGCTCGGCCGCTTCAAGGCCACCGGCATCCGGCCCCGCTGTGCCGATCGCCTCAAGTCATACGGCGTCGACCTGAGCGCACTCCTGTTCACCGACAGGGAGGCGCCGGCCCCCGTGGCCAAGGCTCGCTGGTGAACCTCTCGAGAGAGACGATGCTCGCCGCGGGAGCCGCTTTCGTCGCTGTGGCGCTCGCGACCGTGTCGGTCGCACTTCTCTCGGAATGGATACGGGAACAGTGGCGTCGAGTCACACTCAGGCGCCAGCTCGCGGTCGTCCAGGCCATGGCGAGCGCCCGAGAAGCGGGGCTGTTGCGGGGCGGCCACCCGGGACGGCTCGACCCACTGGTCACGATGGCGCGGCGGTTCGGCCCGTTCAGCGGGGTCGAGGCCACGATGGTGCAGGCGGGCACCAAATGGAGCTTCGGGACCTTCCTGCTCGTGTCGTTCGGCGTGGCGCTAACTGCGGGACTCGCCTTCCTGGCCCTCACGCGTTCGGTGCTGATCGCCGTGCTCCTCGGGGGCATCGCGTCCCTGTTGCCTCACGCCTATCTCATCCGTCGCCGGCAGCGCCGGCTCAATGAGTTCGAAGAAGGCCTGCCCGATGCCCTCGACCTGCTGGGTCGGGCCATCCGCGCGGGCCATCCCATCTCATCGGGCATCAAGATCGTGGCCGACGAGACCCGCGAGCCGGTCGCGGGCGAGTTTCAGCGCACCTTCGAGGAGCAGCGATTCGGTCTTCCCTTCGAAGACTCCCTGCTCGCGATGCTGCAGCGTGTGCCCCTGGTCGACCTGCGGCTACTGGTCACGGCCATTCTCATTCAGCGTGAAGTCGGCGGAAACCTGGCCGAGGTGCTCGACAACCTGTCCGACGTGATCCGCCAGCGGTTCATGGTGCACAGACAGCTCCGCACGTATACGGCGCAAGGCCGGTTGAGCGGGTACATTCTCGCCCTGCTTCCTATTGTCGTGGGCGCGATCACGTACCTGATCAACGCCCAGTACGTCCGCGTTCTCTTCGTGCAGCCCTTCGGGCGCATGATGCTCGGTATCGCGGTCACCATGCAGCTCGTGGGCTTTTTCTGGATCCGTCGCATCGTGGATATCGAGTTCTAGGCGTATGCTCTACCTTTTCGCGGCCCTCGTGGCGCTGACGATCTCGCTGCTCGTGGTGTTCGTGGCGCAGCTCACGCCCAACCGCCCCACCGGCATCGCCCGGCAGCTCACGCAGCTCCGAAGGGCGGGAAGGGCGTCGCACAATGAGGACCGGCGCCGGCTGCGGGCCGAGCGCTTGGTGACTCTGCTGAAGTCGGTCGGTGAGCGGATCAGCGGCCACCGTCACGACGAGGCGCATGTCCGCACCTTCCTGGCGCAGTCGGGGTTCCTGGGCCCGACGTCGGTGCCGGTGTACTGGGGGGTCCGCCTGGGCCTGGCCATGGCGCTGCCGGTGGCGGCGAGCTTCGCACTGCCTCTCCTGGGTGTGCGGTTCTCGTCGGCGATGACCGCCGTGCTCTGGTCCGGTGCCGTGGGCTGGCTCGCTCCGGTGTTCTACATCGGCCTGCAGGTAAAGGCACGCCGGAAGGAGGTCTCGAGAGCCCTGCCGGACGCTCTCGATATGCTGGTGGTGTGCGTCGAAGCAGGACTGGCTTTGAACCAGGCGCTGGTACGGGTGGCCCAGGAGATCGACAAGGTGAGTCCCCTGCTCAGCGAGCAGATGGTCCTCGTCAATCTGGAAATCCGAGCCGGCACGTCCCGGGAAGAGGCGCTGCGCAAGTTCGCCGAGAGGACGGGCGTTCCCGAGGTGAGCTCGCTGGTCGGCATGCTGATCCAGACCGATCGCTTCGGCACATCCGTCGCCAACGCATTGCGTGTCGAAGCGGCATCGCTCCGCTCAAAACGGCGCCAGCGCGCCGAAGAGGCGGCGGCCAAGACGGCCATCAAGCTGGTGTTCCCCCTCGTGCT
>JBBRGF010000220.1:0-5630 GCA_038240975.1 Gemmatimonadales bacterium | reverse complement strand
TTGGGTGGCCGGCGTGAAGTCCGACTCCGCAGGAGACACGCGGCCACGCCGCCTCGAGCGCGAGGTCCGAAGTGTCGAGCTGTTGAGCAGCCGCGAAAAGCTCATGGCGGGCCTCCCCAACTTTGCGACCTACTTCGGCCGCGACATGATGATGACCGCGCTCATGATGCGGCCCATTTGGCGGCCGGAGATGTCGGAGCATGTCATCGCGGGCGTGCTTCGCAAGCTGGGGCCCGGCGGCGACGTGAGTCACGAGGAGGCGCTCGGCGGCCAGGCGATCCGGGAGAACGCCCAGGAGTACACCGAGCTCGTCGGCGGCTACTCGAAGAGCATCCGCGCCGGCAGGAAGGGGGCGGCCGACAGCGCACTGGCCACCGCGCGCAGCATCCTTGCGGACCTGCAAAAAGTCCGCGAGAACTACCACATGATCGACGACGAGTTCCAGTTTCCTGTTCTCGCCGCCCGCTACCTGGCCGACACCGCGCTCTCGGCCGCTCACAAGCGCGCCTTTCTTCTCGACACCGCCGGCGGTGGAGAGTCGCGTCTGGCGCGGATGCTCCGCGAGATGTCGCTCGTGTCCGCGATGACAGGACCCTATGTCCTCGATCCGGTCGCCACGAACCTGGTCGGATTCGTCAAGCGTAATACGACCCATTGGCGGTCGGCGAGCTGGCGCGACAGCGACGACGGCTATGCCGGCGGCCGGTTCGCCATGGATGTGAATGCCATCTGGGCGCCGAAAGCGCTGGAGGCGATATCGAGCACGCTGGCCGCGCTGGCGTCACTCGGCTTCAAGGCGCAGATGCTCGATTCCATCTCACCGGACCTCGGCCCCACACCGCTCGGGGACTACCTCACCGATCCGCGATCCCTCCGGAAGGCCATCGCGACGTGGAAGGGAGCGCGACGCCATTTCGAGGTGGGGCTCGGTCCCGGCAAGATTCAGGAGCGCGTCGGGAGCAAGCTCGCCTGGCTGCCCGAGGCGGAGCGCCACTACTGGGAGAGAACGATGACCGACCAGGGTGAGTTGGGCGACTCGCTCAGGTTCCTCGCCCTCTCGCTCGATTCCGCCGGGCGGCCGATCCGGGTCGTGAACACCGATCCGGCAACGGACCTCTTTCTCGGCGCCGACCGCGACCCCGAAGCGGTGCTGGGCGATGTGGAGCCGTTCATGCGGCCATACCCGGTCGGCCTCTTCGTGGGCGGACTCGGGCCCGTGGCCGCCAACGACGCGTACGCGCCGCGCGAAGTGTGGGTGCGATTCAGGAAGGATGCGTATCACTCGCCGCGCGTGGTATGGGGACGCGAGGTGAACCTCTTCCTCCTGGGCCTGGCCGCCAGAATCTCGCAATCGTTCGACGCTTCGGGACGGCTCCGTGACGCGACGCTCGAGCCGTACGTGCACTCGCTGCGTGACGCGCTCGAGAAGACCCGCGCCGCGGTGGATACGTCCGGACTCGAGCACAGCGAGCTCTGGAGCTACCGTATCGAGGACGATCGCCTCGTACCCTCCCGTTACGGTACCGGATCGGACGTCCAGCTCTGGAGCACGACGGACCTCGCCGTGCAGTTCGCGCTCTCGCGCCTCCCGCCCCAATAGATGGCCGTGTTCGAGCTGGTCATCGCCCTCCTCTTCGCGGGTGCGATGCTCGCGGCGTGGGCCCGCCGGATCAACGTGCCGTACCCGGCGCTGCTCGCGCTCGCGGGTGCGGCGCTGGCCCTGCTGCCGAACGCGCCAAGCGTGACGCTCGATCCCGAGCTCGCACTGGCGCTGTTCGTGGCGCCGGTACTCCTCGATGCCGCGTTCGATTCGTCTCCTCGCGACCTGAAGCAGAATTGGCGAGTCGTGACCGGTCTGGCCCTCGTCGCGGTGGGGCTCACCGTGGCCGCCGTGGCGTGGGCGGCGCGCCAGGTTGTGCCCGGCCTTCCGTGGGCAGCCGCCATTGCCCTCGGCGCCATTGTCGCGCCGCCCGACGCGGCGGCGGCGACGGCCGTGCTCCGCCAGCTCAAGGCGCCGCACAAGGTTTTCGTGATTCTCGAAGGGGAGAGCCTTTTCAACGACGCGACGGCGCTACTGATCTACCGGCTGGCCGTCGCCGCGGCGCTCACCGGAACGTTCTCGGGTTGGAGCGCCCTGCCGATGCTCGCGGTCGTAACCGCGGGAAGCCTCGTGCTCGGGCTGGTGTGCTCCCGGGTCGTCATGGCCACGAACAGAAGAATCGAGGATGTCGCCACCTCGGTGATCGTCCAGTTCATCGGAACGTTTGCCGTCTGGATCATCGCCGAGCGGCTGGGACTGTCGGGGATCATCACCGTCGTCGTCTTCGCCATCGCGGTCGCCCGGGTCGCGCCCGACCTCATCCCGGCACGGCTCCGGATTCCGTCGTACGCGGTGTGGGAAGTCGCGGTGTTTGTGCTCAACGTGCTCGCGTTCATTCTCGTCGGCCTTCAGCTCAAGCCCATTCTTCAGCGCCTGCACGGCGCCGAGCTGGTCACCTACGCCACCGCCGCCGCGGCGGTGTGCGCGGCGGTGATCGTCGTGAGTATCGTGTGGGTGATGGGATACGCGGCGGTCGGGCGATGGCTGGTGGGAATGCGCCCCGAGCGGGGCGGCAAGCCCTCACGATACCCCTCGTACCGCGTGGGCGCGGTGATCGCGTGGTGCGGCATGCGGGGCATCGTGACGATCGCCGCCGCACTGGCCCTCCCCGACGGCGGCGGCAAACCGGCGTTCCCCTACCGCGACCTCATTCTCTTCACGGCATTCTGCGTCGTGCTCGTCACACTCGTGGCCCAGGGTCTCACGGTGAGGCCTCTCATGCGGGCGCTGCGGCTCAAGGCCGACGACACGGTCGAGCGCGAGGTACGCCACGCGCGGATGGAGACGGCGCGCGCCGGCCTCACGGCGGTAGGCACGGCGGAGGGGCAGGGCGAGATGGTGGCATTTCTCCGGCGAAAGTACGAGACACGGCTCACGTCGGTGGAGTCGGAACGGGATGTTGAGGAACCGGACGGCGGCACGGCGCGTCTGGCCGATGCCGTCGCGCGCGGGCAGTCGGCGGAGCGGCGGACACTGTCGCAGCTTCGATCGAGCGGCACGATCGGGGACGACGCATTTCACAAGGTTGAGGAGGAGCTGGACTGGGCCGAGGTGAACGCGAATAGCTACCGGAGGTCGACCACCTCGCCATGAGGACAGCTTTTTCTTTCCCCTTTCTCTCTTCCCCTTCCCCCGCGGTCGACTCCCCCAAATTGCAAGAAGCTGCCGCACCAGCTTCCCGGGCTCGCCCTGAGCGTTCGTAGCGAAGATGCAACTGAGTGCATTTTATGCAACTTCCAGCCGATTTTTGGCAACCGAGACGCTGACCGGCCCGCTTTACCCATTTCGGATCGCTCTCCACACTGCCCGCAGAGAAGGCCCACACTTTGCTCATGTCGGGTAGCCGGCAGGCCCGCCTGGGCCCGATCCTCCTCACTGCTCGCCGCAGTTCACACCACGACCCTAGCTCGAGAGTGGCTCTATGACATTCACGTTCAAGCTTTCCCGCCGAATGGCTGTCCTTCAAGCGCGCCTTCTCGCGACCGCCGTTCTCGCATTGGTCGGGTGTAGCGAGACCGACTCCCTGGGTCCGGACAACAGTCCCGCGGCAGCCGGAGACCCGGCCGAACCGAGCAGCACTCCTACCCTGGCGTCCTCCTATGCCGGTGGCATCCCCATCGGCACCTTTGCCCAGCCCACCAGCGAGTTCGGCAGCCGCTTCAACGGCGCCATGCGGAATATCGGGCCGGAGGGGCTGCTGCGTGAGTTGGCCGCCATCAAGGCGCGGGGTGGCCGGGTCGTACTGATGATGGCAGGCAACAATCGCTACTACAAGGACGGTGGCGGCCACTTCAGCCTGGACAAGTGGAAGGGCCGCGTCGATCGGTACAAGGGCATCAACTTCGCCTCCTATGTCGCCGACGGCACCATCCTGGGTCATTACCTGCTCGACGAACCGAACGATCCGACCAACTGGGGCGGTCAGCCGGTGTCGCAGGCGACGGTCGAAGAGATGGCGAAGTACAGCAAGCAGCTCTGGCCCAGCATGGCCACCGTCGCCCGGGCCAACCCGTCCTATTTCACCGGCCGCCAGTACCAGTACCTCGATGCCGCATGGGCGCAGTATCTGTCACGGATGGGCGATCCGAGCAGCTACATCGCGCAAGCCGTCTCCGACGCCCAGAAGAGTGGGTTGGGGCTCATCGTGGGGCTCAACTACCTCCGGGGCGGGATCCCGAACGGGACGCCGATGACCGCGAGCGAGGTGGAGCAGTGGGGCTCGGCGCTGTTGAGCAGCTCCTACCCCTGCGCGTTCATCAGCTGGCAGCACAACTCGAGCTACCTCGCCTCCGGCAGCATCCAAGACGCGATGGATGTGCTGCGCCGGAAGGCACAGAACCGTGCCTCCAGAGACTGTCACGGGTTGTCCGGGGGCTCGGTTCAGCCGCCGCCACCGTCGCCACAACCACCACCGCCGCCACCACCACTGCCGGTCGTCACGCCGCTCTCCGGCGTGCCTTTCGGTCCCTACGGCCTGCCCTCGTCCGCCATGGGCTCGTTCAGTGGTGCGGTACGCAGCTCAACCCCGGGCACGGTGCTCGCCACTGCCCTGGCCGCGCGACAGGCCGGTGCGAGAGTCGTCCTGCGCCTCACGGGCAGCGAGGTGAAGAACGCCAATGGCACCTTCAGCCTGACCAAGTGGAAGGCCGCGATCGATCGCTACGCAGGGGTCGACCTGTCGTCGGTGAGTGGAGGAACGATCGCCGGGCATCTCCTCGTGACGAACCCGCAAGATCGCCGCAACTGGGGAGGGCAGGCCATCTCCTATGACAATCTCGAGGAGATGGCGCGGTACAGCCGCCAGCGCTGGCCGTGGATGCCGACTATCGTGCAGGCTCCGGCGTCGTGGCTCGGCGCCAGGCCAGGATCCTGGCAGTATCTCGATGCCGCCTCCGTGATCTACACCGGATCCACCGGCGACGCGGGAGCATGGATCGGGCAGCAGAATGGCGCCGCGAGCAACGCGCGTCTCGGCCTGGTCGTCGGAATGAACGTGCTCAACGGAGGCACGAGGACGAGCATGAGTGCGAGCCAGCTCCAGACATGGGGTGCGCTCTTCGTGGGGCAGAGCCGGGTATGCGGCCTCATGATGGCTCGTTACGACGCGGCCTACTTCGGGCGGGCCGACGTGGCGAAGGCGATCGAGGCCGTCGGCAACAAGGCGCGCGCACGCGGGACGACGTCATGCCGGATGCGCTGACGTCGTAGTCTGCCTGCGCCGCGCCGAATGGCTGCGCTGGAACGGTCGGGGCTCAGGCTCCGGCCGTTTCCGTTGGAGGGAGGGCCCACGGATTCGATGTCCGAATCCGGCGAGCCTCAACCCGACGCGGGCGTAGATTCAGGGATGATATCCGATGTCGCCCCCCGGGAGTCGAGGCTCGATGCCGACGTCTGTGGCCGCGCATTGGCGTCACGCGATGCGCGGTTCGACGGAGTCTTCTTCGTCGGGATCAGCACGACCATGATCTACTGCCGCCCGGTGTGTCCGGCCCGCGTGTCGTACCCCGAGCGCCGGCGATTCTTCGAGTCG
>JBBRGF010000219.1:0-5664 GCA_038240975.1 Gemmatimonadales bacterium | reverse complement strand
AGCCAGTGGTAAGAAGTCGAAAGCCGTCCAGGTAGGGCAACGTGCCTACCCCGCTCCCCCTCTCCCCAAGCAACATCTCGAAAAGCCTGGCCTGGAATCGGAGCTCCAGCCGCGGCCAAGGTTTCAGGCGCCCGAATACCGCGGCTCAGGCAAGCTCGAAGCGATGACCGCGCTGATCACCGGTGGCGACTCGGGGATCGGCCGAGCCGTGGCCGTGCTCTACGCCCGCGAGGGTGCCGATGTGGCGATCGTATATCTGAACGAGGACGAGGACGCCGAAGAGACCGCCGCGGCCGTCGAGGCCGAGGGCGGCAGATCGCTGTTGATCCGCGGTGACGTGACCGATCCCGGGTTCTGCAAGCGCGCGGTGGAACAGACGGTCCAGGAGTTCGGCCGACTCGACATTCTGGTGAACAACGCCGCCTACCAGCAGCACACCGCCGGCATCGAAGAGCTGAGCGACGAACAGTTCGATCACACCTTCAAGACCAACATCTACGGCTACTTCCGGATGGCCAAAGCCGCGGTGCCGCACCTCGGCCCCGGATCCTCCATTGTGAACACCGGATCGGTAACGGGAATCGAAGGGAGTAAGGGGCTGCTCGATTATTCGGCGACCAAGGGCGCCATCCACGCCTTTACCAAGTCGCTGGCGCAGAGTCTGGTCGAGCGCGGAATCAGAGTGAACTGCGTGGCGCCGGGCCCGGTGTGGACGCCGCTCAACCCGGCCGACGTTCCGGCCGAAGAAGTGTCCGAGTTCGGCGCGAGCACCGCGATGAAGCGGCCCGCTCAGCCCGAAGAAATTGCGCCGGCGTTCGTCTTCCTGGCGGCGCCTGCCTGCTCGAGCTTCATCACCGGCGAGATTCTGCCGATTCTGGGCGGCGGCGAAGGGGGGTAACTCAGGACGCCGATCGGGTCGGCACCGACCAGGCGGCGCTGAGTGCGGCAAGCGGCGGGGCACGCCAAGGCTGGGGCTGGCGCTCCAGCACCACGAGCACCAGCGCATCGGGGTCGGCGCAGCTCCCGCCTATAACGCCGAATGCCTGCCGCTTGCCGTCCTTGTGGCGAAAGATGGCTCCGGCTACCCGTTCCTGCCCGTGCGTTACGAGGCCGAAGACCCGGCACTGCTCGTCCCGGTTGGCAAAGACGCCAAGGGAGCTTGCCACCCTCAGCAGCTCCGCCGGAGAGTCGTAGCCGAGGAGCTTGGCGAATGGCCGGTTGGCCGCGATGGGCGTGCCGTTGGAGAGGAACAGGCAAAGACCCACCGGCGCTCCGTCAGCGAGCGCGCGCATCTGCTCTTCGCCGGAACGAAGGGCGTCCTCGACCCGCCGGCGAGCCGTCATTGCTTCCTTGAGGTCGGCCACCTGCTTACGCAGTCCGGCAACCTCGTTGATCAGCTCCTGCTTCGGGCGATGTTGGTCTCGCATGACCCACTATGACGGCGAGCCCGGTGCCTCTTGCACCCTCCGGTCAGATTGGAACGGGCGGATGGGAACGGGTCAGGCGCGGAGGAATGCGGGATGGTCGTGCCCCGTCACTGACTCGATTACGCGCTCGTAGACCCGCCGGCCGTTGCCGCCGTTGGTGAGCACGACCACCGCCCGCCGATTCGCCACGTCGGCCATGGCGAAATTCCGGAAGCTGTTGTTGGCCCCCCACTGCCACAGTACCTGGCCGGACTCCTCGCGCTCGATCCCCCAGCCGAGTCCCCACGAGAGTGCGCTGTTGAGCTCCACCTGGGGCCGCGACATGGCCTCGAGCGTGGCCGGACGGAGCGCGAGGCCGGCGGGCGGTGGCGCGACGAGACGCGAAAGGAACTTCGCGTAATCGCGCGTGGTGGTGAGGAGCGAGCTGGCGACGTTCGGCATCATGTACAGAGGTATGACCGGCCACTGCGGATTGACCAGCTTCACGGCCCTCGCCGCGTCTTCGTAGCGCCAGTCGAGGAGAGGCCTCTTCCACCCGGCGGCCACCTCGCCCGACCGCCGCCCGATCACGGCGTAGACTTCGTCCCTCCGGCCTTCCTCGTCGTAACCGACGGCCATCCGGCGCTCGAAGGAGGGCTGCCAGACGTAGCTGCTCTCCGTCATGCCAAGCGGCTTGAAGACTTCTTCGGCCATGAGCCTCGCCACGGGCCGACCGGTCACCTTCTCGACCACCCGCTGGAGGTAGAAAAACCCCTCTCCCGAATAGGAGAACTCGGTGCCTGGCTCGCCGCCGGGCTCGAGCGGCCCAGGCTCCTGCCGCCAGTTGGGCAAGCCGGTGGTGTGACTCAGCACGTGCCGGACGGTGACCTTCCGCATCTCCACGTTGTCCGCTTCCGGCATCGGGAGATAGTCGTAGAGCGGATGGTCGAGCCCGAGGAGGCCGGCGTCTACCAGCCGAAGCACCTGATAGGCGAACAGAGGCTTGCCGAGCGACGCAGCTTCGAAGACGGTCCCGTCGGCCACCCGGCGCACCGGGTCCACGCTCGCGCTGCCGAAGCCCTGCTCCCAGACGCGACCACCATCCACGACGGCGGTGGCCGCGCCCGGCACCATCGCGAGCTCGAGAAGCCGGGGGACCTGCCGAATCAGGGTGGGGGTGGGCAGCCAGTGGGGTGTCGGTGCGCCGTGGGCAGGCGCGGAGGCCTGCAGCGGCCAGGAAGGCAAAGGCCGCGCGAGCGCGAGAGCACTACCCGCTGTTGCAGTGATGAAACGTCGCCGATTGACCAAACCGGGGCCCGCCGTCAACAGTGTGAACTCCAGCCTACGAGCGGCAAGAGTCAAGGTTTCGTCTGTTGTTGGACGGCGGTTCCGGGAAAAGGGTTGGCTGGCTCCTCGCGCTAAAAGTGCGGCTTCTTGAGCAGCCCTTTGATCTTGTTCTTGGCGTCGTTCCGAGCCTCGGCCTTCTTCTCTTGCACCGCTTCGTTCACCGCCTCGTTGACCAGGGATTTCCCGGCGTTGGCCATGGTCTTGCCGAGATCGAAGTTCTTGAGCGCCTCACAGGCCTCCCGCTGCTGGGCCTTCTCTTCGGGCGTCAATTCCTTCTGTTCCCCGGTGCCGCTGGTCGTACTCGTGTCGCTGGCCGTAGGCTGCTTGGCCATCTCCGCCTTTGCCTTGGCGATCGAGTCGGCGAGCTGCTGGCTCGCGAGGTAGTTGACGAAGCCGCGGGCGAGAGAGTCCGGGTTCGCCATATTCGTGTCCTGCTGGAAGGTGACGCCCGGTGGCGGCTCGAACGACGAGGCCGGCGGCTCGCCCTTCTTGACGGCGGTGGCGGTTTCCTCGAAATCCACGCAGAAGAGACTGCCCTTCACGTGGAGGGGAATGCTGGGCGCGGCCTGCATGGAGCACACCGAGAAGCCGCCGAACGTGCGCTCCTCACACTTCTCTCCGGCGTACGTCATAGTGGCGCCCGTCTTGTCTCCGCTCCAGAGTGTCTGGCTCCCAAAGGCGCGCGAGATCATCTGCGCCATATCCTGCATGTTCTGGTGAAGACGCTTCTTCGAGGTGCCGTCCAGATCGTCGTACGCCTTTTCCATGTACGGGAGAACGTTCGGACGCTTGACGCCGGACTTCTTCGTGAGGTCGGCGGTATAGCTCCATTCCGGCGTGGACATGTTCCACGAATCGGTGTTCGTGGTCTTGCCGAAGAACTTGGACGTCGTCACCTCGTGGGAGACGACCTTGTCCTTGGAGATCGCCCGCTCGGCGGTGCCCTGCATGTCTCCCGCGTACGCGTAGTTGATCTCGATGGCGGAGACCTTGCTCTTGGGCGGCTTGAATGGATTGTCCTGGGCGAGAAGGGGTGCTGCTGCCACGGCAAGAGCCGCAACGAGTGCGAGGCGTTTCATGATTTGCTCCGAGAGAGTGGGCACGGGAACATACAAACCTTGCCACCGGAAACGTCCGGCGGCAAGCCACCCCTCGGAATCAGCGGGCCGGGGTTGCCGCCGGCCAGCTTCCGCCCAGCGCGCGGTAGAGCTGCACCGCGGCGGCCAGTTGCCGGAGCTGCGCCTGGCTCAATGCCAGCTCGGCATCGAAGAGGCTCCGCTGGGCGTCGAGCACCTCGATGTAACTCGCGATGCCGGTTCGATACCGCAGCTCCGCAAGCTGGAACGCCCGCCGTAGCGCCTGGGCCTGGGTCTGCTGGGCCGCCACCTGATCGCGCGACGTGCGGACGCCCACCAGCGCATCGCTCGCCTCGCGCAGGGCTATCAGTACACTCTGCTCGTACCGCGAGCGCGCCTGATCAGCCCTGGCGCGCGCCGCCCGCGTTGCGTTGACGAGGCGGCCGCCGGTAAAGAGCGGAAGTGAGACACCAGCCAGCGCCTGGTAGATCTCGCCGTTCGAGGTGAAGAGATCGCCGGCACGCGGCACCTGCGTACCGTAGTAGCCACTGATCGAGATCGACGGCAGGCGCGCCGCCTCCGCGACGCCGATCCGCGCGGTGGCCGCCGCGAATGCGCGCTCCGCCTGCTGAACGTCGGGTCGCCGCGCCAGGAGCGTGGCAGGAAGCGAGTCGGGCACGGAGAGCGAGTTGACCGCCTCGGAGAGGGACCCGCCTCGAGCCACGGTCGACGGCGCCTCGCCCAGCAGCAGGCTGAGCTGATGCTCCTGCTCCGCGCGGAGGCGCTCGGTCTGCGCCAACGTGGCCGCCGGCACCGCCACCTGAGCCTCGAACTGGCGCACGTCCAGCTCCGACGTGAGACCCTGCTGAAATCGCCGTCGCGCGAGGTCCAGCGTCGCCTGGCGGGATGCGAGCGTGCGCTCGGCGATGGTACGCTCCTGATCGAGCTCGAGGAGCTGGAGATAGCCGGTGGCCACGTCACTCACCAGCGACAGCACCACCGCGCGCTGCGCGGCCTCCTCCGACGCGAGGTCGGCACGGGCCGCCTCGACACCCCGCCGGGTGCGCCCCCAGAAATCCAGCTCCCAGGCCACATCTCCCGTCACCCTGAACGCGTCGTACGACGTGGGTGGGAACGAACCGATCGCCACCTGGTTGGTACTGACGGTGCCGTTGGCGGTGAGACTCGGGAACAGCGGCGCCCGCGCGATACCCACCTCGGCGCGAAACTCCCTGATCCGGCCCACCGCGGTCTGGAGGTCACGGTTCTGGCTCAGCGCCGTCCTGATCAGACCCGTCATGGTCGAGTCCCGGAAGATGTCGAGCCACGCGAGGTTGGCGAGCGAATCGGGCAGCAGCACGCGCGGGGCGGGCGGCGCACCCGCGGCGGTGAGAGTATCGCTGGCTCTGGCCGCCGCCAGCGAATCGAAAAAGGCGCGGGCCTCGTGGCTGGATGTCGCCGCTCCCACACGCGTCGAGGGCGGCACGACCTCCTCCGGATGGTACGACGGGCCGGCCGCGCAGCCGGCCGCCGCGAGAGCGAGAACGAGCGGGCCCGTGAGGCGCCGGATCATCGCGCCTCCGGCGACGCGGGTGCGGGCAGCGGCTCGCGGGCACCGGCGGCCTGTCGCGACCCGGCCCCCTCCGCCAGCCCGCGAATCACCCGGAAGAAGAGGGGAATGAAGAAGATGCCGATGGTCGTCGCGAACAGCATCCCCGCGAATACCCCGGTGCCGAGCGAGTGCCGGCTGCCCGCGCCGGCGCCGCTGGCAATGACCAGCGGCGACACACCGAGGATGAACGCGAACGACGTCATGAGAATGGGCCGGAACCGCT
>JBBRGF010000218.1:0-5741 GCA_038240975.1 Gemmatimonadales bacterium | reverse complement strand
CCTGCGAGGATGTTCCAGGAGAGGAGCCGCACGTCGCCGTCTCAGTTCGGGAGAAGAGTCACGGCCCAGGGATCCGGCGTGCGGGGAATCAGCGACGAGGCACTCGGCACGGCCGGGCTGCCCATAGGCGACGTCATCCTGCGGTCGCAGATGCGTCACGGCCCAGCGGAAGCAGGTCCCGAACCTGGGCGCTCCGGCACCACAGCCCTGCCCAGGCTATCGCGCCAAAGACGACGGGGAAGAGGAACCACGGGTCGCCCACGCGAACCTGGGTTGCGGTGGCCCAACCCCAGAATATGCGGATGATGCAGCGTCGCGATGGTCTGGATCTCGCGCAGGAACCGCTCGGCGCCGATGACGGCGGCCAGCTCCGGCTTGAGCACCTTGATGGCCACCTTGCGACGGTGCTTGAGGTCCTCGGCGAGATACACCGTGGCCATGCCGCCGGCTCCGAGCTCGCGCTCGAGGCGGTAGCGGTCGGCAAGGGCTTCCCGCAGTCGGGGTAGCGGCTCGGTCATGGAGGACTTTTGGCGTGGAGGAAGATGGAAGATGGGTGCAAATCGACGCTCCGGCTAGCGCCACCGTCAACGTGCTCACCCGGGGAGAGCCGACTGCGGTGCATTGGCACGGGGCTGGAACTCGGACGGCGCCGACCTGCCGCCGGCGCAGT
Organism: Gemmatimonadales bacterium; assembly: GCA_038240975.1. Lineage (GTDB taxonomy): Bacteria > Gemmatimonadota > Gemmatimonadetes > Gemmatimonadales > GWC2-71-9 > CAVVWJ01. The sequence goes on along the minus strand of JBBRGF010000218.1, from coordinate 5,071 downwards.
CCCGGGCGGGGCCATCGGACATCGAGCTCGCCGTGGGAGAGACGGCGGACGTCGCGTTTTGTGCCCGCCGGGCACCGGAGCGCCTGCGTTGCGGTTGTGGGGACGCGCGATAGCTTGGGCCGTATGCTGATCGACGCGCTCGCCGACCGCTACACCGTCCTCCGCGAGCTCGGCCGCGGCGGGATGGCCACGGTCTACCTGGCCGACGACCTCCGGCACGGCCGCCAGGTGGCGATCAAGGTGCTCAAGGCCGAGCTGGGCGTGCTGCTCGGCCCTGACCGGTTCGCCCGAGAGATCCGCATGGCCGCATCGCTCAACCACCCGCATATTCTGCCGCTCTACGACTCCGGACGCATGCCAGGCACCGGCGCCGGTGGCGGCCTCCTGTACTACGTCATGCCCTACGTTCGGGGCGGGTCGCTCCGTGAGCGGCTCGCCCGCGAGCGGCAGCTCCCGATCGACGAAGCGGTCGGCCTCGTCCGCCAGGTGGCCCTGGCGCTCGACCACGCGCATGCTCACGGCTTGGTCCACCGCGACGTCAAGCCGGAGAACATCCTGCTCCACGAGGGCGAGGCGATGGTCACCGACTTCGGCATCGCGCTCGCGGCCGTGACCGAGGCGGGCGAGCGGCTCACCGAGACCGGGCTCCTGATCGGCACGCCCGACTACATGAGTCCCGAGCAGGCCACCGGCGAGCGGACCCTCGATGCCCGGAGCGACGTCTACAGCCTCGGCTGCGTGCTCTACGAGCTCCTGGCCGGCGAGCCGCCGCACGCCGGCACCTCGGCGCGGAGCACAATCGCGCGCCGGCTGACCGAGCAGGCACCCCGAGTGCGACGCATTCGGCCGACGGTGCCGGCCGCGATCGACGAGGCGATTGCGCAGGCCTTGGCCGTCGATCCCGCCGAGCGTATCGCCACCGCCGCGGCGTTCGCGGACGCGCTCGCCGGCCGGGGGGCGGTGGCGCGGGCACCTCGGCTGCCATCGGTCGCCGTACTTCCCTTCCACAACCTGAGCGCCGATCCGGAGAACGAGTTCTTCGCCGACGGGATCACCGAGGACGTGATCGCCCAGCTCTCGAAGATCCGCTCGCTCCGGGTGATCGGGCGCGGCTCGGTAATGAAGTTCAAGGCGCGCGACCAGAGCCTCCGGGAGATCGGCGCGACGCTCGACGTGGCGACGCTGCTCCAGGGCAGCGTCCGGCGCTCCGGGAGCCGGGTCCGGATCGTGTCGCAGCTCATCGACGCCGACTCGGACCGTCACCTCTGGGCCGAGACCTACGACCGCGAGCTGACGGACATCTTCGCCATCCAGAGCGATGTCGCCCTCCAGATCGCGACCGCGCTCGAGGCCGAGCTCACCCAGGAGGAGCGCACGCAGATCCGGAGGGAGCCCACCGATGACCTCGAGGCCTACCAGCTCTACCTGCAGGGCCAGCACTGCATCCACCGATGGACCCAGGAGGGGGTAGACCAGGGCCTCAAGCACCTCGAGAAGGCCATCGCGCGCGATCCGGGCTACGCCCTGGCGTACGCCGCCATGGCCAAGGCCTACCTGGACATCGGGCTCGGCGTCGTGGGCGCGCTCTCGCCGAACGAGGCGTTTGAGCGGGCGAAAGCGGCCACCGCGCGGGCGCTCGAGCTCGACCCCGGGCTCGCCGAAGGTCACGCCGTGCTGGGGCATCTCAAGTACGTCTGCGACTACGACTGGGCGGGCGGGGAGGCGGAGATCAAGCGAGCGATCGAGTTCAACCCGAACAGCGGCGAAGCCTACGACATCTACGGGCTGCTGCTGTCCGCCCAGGAGCGCTACGACGAGGCCCTCGCGGCGCAGCGGCGAGCATACGAGCTCGACCCGTTCGGTCACCGGATGGACATCGTGACCACGTTCCTCCGGGCGGGACGGTACGACGAGGCCCTGCTCGCCGTCACCCGGGTCCTCGCGGTCGAGCCCTACCTGCCCCTGGCGCACGCGACGCTCGGCTGGGTCCATCTGCTGTCGGGGAGGCTGGACGAAGGGATCGCCGCGCTCGAGAAGGCGGTCTCGATCTCGCCCGAGAGCACCTTGTTCCTGGCGCAACTGGGGCAGGCCTACGCGCGGGTCGGACGAAGCGGGGAGGCTCGAGAGATTCTGCGCCGGCTCGAGGAGCTGACGCGCCGGCGGTACGTGTCTCCCTATCACATGGCGTACGTCTGGACGGGGCTCGGCGAGGACGAGCGCGCGCTGGACTGGCTGGAGCGCGCCTACGAGGAGCGGGCCGGCGGCGTCTTCGGCATGAAGGGCTCCTTCCTGTTCGCGCCGCTCCGCCCGCACCCCCGATTCCAGGCACTGCTCCGGAAGATGAACCTGGGCGACGCCGACACCGCTCGAACGAGGCCGGCATGACGCGCCCTCCCGTCGCCGAGTACAGGCCCGCCTTCGCCGGCTATGTCGGCCGGATCGGGGAGGATGAGGACATCATGGTGGCGATGGCTGCCCAGCTCGACCAGGTCCTCGCCCGGCTCGGCCCGGTGCCCGACGCGCGCGGCGACTACCGCTACGCCCCGGGCAAGTGGACGCTCAAGGAAGTGATCGGACACCTTTCGGACACCGAGCGGGTGTTCGCCTATCGCGCACTCCGCGTCGCACGCGGTGACACGATTCCGCTCCCAGCCTTCGACGACCAGGCCTGGGTGCCGGAGATGGGTGCGGCCGATCGCACGCTCCCGGACATCGTGTCGGAATGGGGGGACGCGCGGCAGTCGACCCTGGCGCTCTTCCGGCATCTACCGCCGCGGGCGTGGTCGAGGCGCGGGACGGTCAGCGATCAGCCGATCAGCGTCCGCGCGCTCGCCTACGTGATCGTGGGGCACGCGCGGCACCACCTCGAGGTCGTGGAGGCGCGGTACCTTGGGTGATCGGCGCGGCTGGGTTGTGTTCCCGGTGTTGTCTCCTACGGTGAGGTGGATATGGACAAGTCGGCGCTCGATCAGATGTGGGACCAGTTCCGGCAGAAGTACGGCGTCTACCTTCGCCTCCTCGACGCGATCCCCGCGGACAAGTACGCCACCCACCCGGTGGCCGGGATGCGGACGCCGGCCGAGTTGGTGGCGCACGTCTCGGACTCGGTCGTCCGCGGCATAGCCCAGGGGGTCGCAAAGGGACGGATCACCGCCGACGAGTCGGCGGAAGGCAAGGTCGCCGCGGAGCACGTTGACAAGGAGGCGCTGCTGGTGTTCGCCGAGCGGTGCTTCGAGGAGGCGGATGCGGCGGTCGCACGGATCGGTGATAAGGAGCTCGCGGCGATGGTTCCGACGCCGTGGAACATGACATGGCCGGGCGCCGTCGCCTTCCACGTCATGAACGACGAGTTCGTGCACCATCGCGGGCAGCTCTATGCGTTCGCTCGTGCATGCGGGGTTGAGCCGCCGTTCATGTGGGGGTATGGGGACAATGCCCCCGAGTATCGGCCGCGCGCGGTGGCGGGGGCGGCGGGGGCCTAGGACGGTGACGGACGCGTCGGTTGCCAGCGTCACCCTGAGCGGAGCGAAGGGGGTATGCCGCGCTCGAGACGGCAAGCGCGATGCCGAAGTCGGCCACCAGTGCGCTGCCATCGTGCAGCATGGTATTTTCGGGCTTGATGTCGCGGTGGATCACGCCGTGGCGGTGGGCGTAGTCGAGCACGCTTGCCACTTCACTCGAGATACGCACAGCGTCGGCGATAGGGAGCTGTTCTCGCGGGTCAGCCGATTCGTCTGGATCTCGCGCAGGAACCGCTCGGCCCCGATGACGGCGGCCGGCTCCGGCCGCAGCACCTTGATCGCGACCCTGCGGTCGTGTTTCAGGTCGTGGACGAGATGCACCGCGGCCATACCGCCCGTGCCCAACTCGCGCGCGAAGCGGTCCTGGGAGACGAGGTGGAGAACTACATCTACCCGGACAATCCCAACCGAATGCGGGTCCCGACAGGGGGGAACCCGCGCGACTGGACTCTGGAGATTCACTTCGTGGACAGGGAACGCCGGATCGGCGGGTTCTTCGAGCAGCTGGTGACGGTCGAGTAGCCGGGCTCGCCGGGCTCCCGCGGCCAGCAGCTGAGCCGCGGGGCCAGGCTGGTGTCGCTCGAGCGTCAGTTGCCGGCGGCCGGCTTTCCCTTGAGCTCCACGAGGATGAGCTCGAATGGCTTCGCGCCGACGTTCTCGGGGAGATGCTTGCCGCCTGGGGTCCAGATACTCTGCCCGGCTTTCACGGAATTTTCGGTGGTCTTCCCATCGGGAGTCGTGAACCTGGACTTTCCGTCCGTCAAGAACACCGCCACGGCGTTGGGATGTTCATGCATGACCGACTTCTCGCCTGGCCCGTAGTTGATGCGGAGCACCCTGACCTGCTCGTTCTCGAACTCCACCTTATAGTGCTTGGCGTCGACCTTGACGGGATCCTGGGCGAAGGCGGGGACGGCACCGACGATGCAGAGCGTCGCCAACGCGAGCAGTGGCCTCATGGGTATCTCCTTATTCTGGGCTTTTTTTCGCGGGGGAGCGGCGTAAAGATGCGCCGGGACGCGTCCGACACAAGGGCGGGGAGGACGGGAAGCGGGACGACAATGAGGAGGACGGTCCATCGTGAATACGCGTCGCCAGTTCCTGATCCAGGCACCCATCGCCGTCGCTTCCGTCGCTGCCGTCGCTGCCGTCGCCGCCGGCTGCCGCCCCGACACGAAAACGGCCGGAGCGCCGCGGGCCGGGGCCGCACCCCCGCCTGGCGCGCCGCCGACATTCGGCACGGCGCCCGCATTTGGTCCGGAGGTGTCGCCGGCGACGTTCGCGGAGGCGGAGAAGCTGGCCCAGGTGACGCTCAATCCCGCCGAGCGCGAGATGGCAGCGGGAAGTTGGCGCAAGTCGCTGGCCCCGCTCCTCGAGCGGCGGGTCGGACCACGCCGGGTGGCGCTCGGGCCGGAGGTGTCGCCGGCGAGCCGCTGGAGTCCAATGCATGTCGCAGCCGGCCCGATCCACTCGCGCGAGCGCTTCGTCCGCAGCCAAAGCAACCCGGGACCGCTGCCCACCGGCGACGACGCCATCGCCTTTGCCCCGGT
>JBBRGF010000217.1:0-5743 GCA_038240975.1 Gemmatimonadales bacterium | reverse complement strand
GATCGCGGGCACGGTGACGATCAGATAATACGCGAAGTAGGCCGCGTGGAGCACCGTCGACCAGAACCGGCTCGGCGCCGCCTTCCACCACTCGACGCTCACGTGGCTGCCGAAGAGCGCCACCTCCCAGCGCTGCACCAGGGCGTCGTGAATGGGCGCGGTGGCGCTGTTGACGATGCCGATCTCGCTGTAGAGGCCCGCGAGGAGGAGCAGCGGATAGATCTCGCCGAGCGCCCGGCCAATCGGTCCGAGCGTCCGGGTGCGCAACAGGAGCAGCAGCACGAGAAAGAGTCCGTGCGCCGGCAGGAGCCACCAGCATTGCGGCTGGCTCGGTGCGCGCACCACCGCGACGACGGTGACGACGGCCAGATAGCCGAGCAGGAGGCGGTCGACCGGAAGCAGCCGGGCGGCCAGCGAGGCGGTGCCAGTTTCGCCATCGGCGGGCATCGCTAGACCCATCCAGCGTTCCGGTACCACCTCCACGTCTCGGCGAGGCCGGTGTTGAGGTCGCGGGTCGCGCGCCAGCCGCTGTCGCGGGTGAGTGGGGCGGGATCCCCGGTCCAGGCGGGCTGGAAGAACTCGTTGGCCTTGTCGGTGGTGAGGATCGTCGGCCGGCCGACGATGCGTGCCGCGGCCTCGGTGATGGAAAGCAAGCGGCGCCCCACGCCGTGAGTCACGCGCAGCACCGCGACCGGCCGCCCCATCGCGCCGGCGACGCTGCGCACGAAATGCGTGCTGGTGAAGACGTCGGGATGGCTGGCGTAGTAGATGCGGCGGAGCGTGGTAGGACTCGTGGCCGCGGCGATGAGCGCCTCGGCCAGGTCGGCGCCGTGGACCGCGCTCAGCTCCTGCGTGCCGTCGCCGAAGACGGGAGCGATACCGATGCGGGCGAGGCGAAATACCTTGAGCACCTCACGGTCGCGCGGGCCGTAGACCATCGGCGGGCGCACGATCGTCCATGGAAGGCCGCTCGCCCGAACCGCCTCCTCGGCGGCCAACTTGCTCCTGCCGTAACTGGTCACGGGATGCGGCGGCTCATCGCCCTTGAGCGGACGTCCTCTCGGACTTGGCCCGGCCGCCGCCATCGACGACACCAGGATGAACCGCGGCCCCCGTCCCGAGACCTTCACGGCCTCCACGAGGTTCCGCGTGCCGTCGCGATTCGACGCCATGAAGTCGGCTGGGCCGAGCGCTGAGATGACCCCGGCGACGTGATAGATCACGTCCTGGCCTTCGACCGCCTTCGAGAGCGCCACGACGTCGTCGAGGCCGCCGAGGACGACGCGCACGGCCAGGGGCCTGAGCGCTTCCGCCTTCTTCGCCGACCGGGCCAGCGCGGTCACTTCGACTCCACGGGCGCGGAGGGCCTCGGTGAGATGGCTGCCGATGAATCCCGTCGCGCCGGTCACCAGCGCCTTCATATCGGCCGATCGTAGAGCCGATAGGTCTTGTAGACGCGGAAAGTCATCTTCTCCAGCCCCGCGTTCATCGCAGGATTGTCCTCGAGAATCCAGCCGGCCTCGCCCCAGTAGATCTTCCGCTCCCCCGAGCGGGTCCAGATCCAGTGATAGAGCATCGCGTCGATGCCCTTTCCCCGGTATTCCGGTGTGACGCCGAGCAGGAGGATTCTGGCGCGGCGGATCTTCTTCATCTTGAGCGCCCAGAGCAGCCGGAGGATCATCGGAAAGAGCCGGCCCTGCCGGTTGCCGCGGAAGATCACGTTGAGATCGGGGAGCGCGATGCCGAATCCGATCACCTTGCCGTCCTTCTCCGCCATCGGCACCATCTCGGGAATCACTACCGGCTTGAACTGCTCGGCGAGATGATCGATCTCCTTGTCGGTCATCGGCACGAAGCCCCAGTTCTTTTCCCACGCCCCGTTGTACAGCTCCTTGATGCGGTCCACCTCGCCCTGAAAGTCCTTCATGTCGAGCGGACGGATGGTGATCCCCAGCCGCTGGCGGATCAGCTCGGTTCCGCGGGCAAGGCGCTCGGGAACGGGGACGTAGTGATCCTCGCTGCCGCCCTGGTAGACGAGGAGATCCTTGGCCTTGGCGAACCCGGCGCGCTCGAGGAGCGAGATGTAGTAGCGGGGATTGTGCGGCATCATGAGCGCGGGCGGGGAATCGAAGCCGTCCACCAAGAGACCGCACTCGTCGTTCACGGAGAACGAGGCGGGGCCGCGCAGAACGTCGTGGCGGCGCTCGTGGCACCACGCCGCCGCGGCGGCGATCAGCGCGTCGGCGGCGGCCTGATCGTCCACCGACTCGAAGAAGCCGAAGAAACCCACGCGGTCGCCGTGGGTCTCGTTGTGCAGCCGGTTGCTGATGGCCGCGATGCGTCCCACCACCTCGCCGGCGCGCTCGGCGAGGAAGTACTCGGCTTCGGCATGCTCGAAAAATGGATTCCGGGTGCGGGAGAGGAGCAACTCCATGTCCCGACGCAACGGCGGGACCCAGAGAGGGTCCCGCGCGTGGAGCCGATACGGCAGGTCGATGAAGCGGCTGAGATCTCGCTTGTCTCGCGCCGCCCACACGCGCGGTGGGGGCGGGGGCGGCTCGCTCAGATGACCCCCAGGTCTCGTCCGATGCGGGCGAACTGCTCGACGCAGAAGTCGATCTGCTCGAAGGTGTGCGTCGCCATGAGGCTGGTGCGAAGACGGCACTGTGATGGCTGCACCGCCGGCGGAGCGACCGGATTGGTGAAGACCCCGGCGTCGAACAGGCGGCGCCACATGAGGAAGGTCTTTTCCAACGGCCCGACGAGCACGGGCACGATGGGCGTCTCGGTTGGGCCGATTTCGAAGCCCAGGCTCCGGAACCCCTCGTGAAGGTGGCGGGTATTGGCCCAGAGCTGGTCGCGCCGCTCGGGCTCGCGCTGCAGCACCTGAAGCGCGGCGAGGACGCCCGCGGTGTTGGCCGGAGGCAGCGACGCCGTGAAGATCAGCGGGCGGCTGTGGTGCTTGAGATAGTGGATGACGCTCTCGGTGGCCGCCACGAAGCCGCCGATCGACGCCAGCGACTTGGAGAAGGTGCCGGCGATGATGTCGACGTCTTCGGTCATGCCGAAGTGCGCGGCGGTGCCGTCGCCGTTCGGGCCGAGGACACCAAGGGCGTGCGCGTCGTCGAGGGCCAGCGCCGTGCCGTATTTGCGGGCGATCCTGACGAGCCCGGGTACGTCGGCGATGTTACCTTCCATCGAGTAGACGCCGTCGACCACGATCATCGACCCGCGGGTGCCGCCGTTCCGTTCGAGCCTGCGCTCGAGGTTGCCGAGGTCGCCGTGATTGAAGCGCTCGGTGTCGCCGTAGGACAGCTTGGCGCCGTCGACGATCGAGGCGTGGTCGAGCTTGTCGAGGTAGACGACTTCGCCGCGGCCGACGAGGCCGGAGATGAGCCCTAAGTTGGCCGAGTAGCCGGTGGAGAAGACGAGACAGGCTTCCTTGCCGAGAAATTCGGCGATGGCGCTCTCGAGCTGCTCGTGCAGGTCGAGCGTGCCATTGAGAAACCGGCTGCCCGTACAGCCCGAACCGTAGCGGCTCAGCGCTCGCGATGCCGCCTCGAGCACCTTGGGATGGTGCGTAAGCCCGAGGTAGTTGTTCGAGCCCAGCATGATCCGCTTCTGACCGTCGATGACGACGACGGTGTCTTCCGATTCGGAGATCGGATTGAAGTACGGATACAGGCCCGCCGCCTGGATCTCGCGCGCTTTGGTGAAGTCACGGCACTTGTCGAACAGCGCGACCTGCTGCAGCTCTTGGGTATCCACGGTCCCTCTGCACCGGTTAGGAGATAGGGCTGATCCCCACATCGCCTTACGCCCGAAGGGCTTAAAGTAGCGGGAGAAGAACTGCAGGGAAAGGGAGCAGCGAAGCCCGCGGGTTCTCTCCCTGGCGCAAGGTGCGCGCCCATGGGCCGTGCCGATACATTTGACATTGCGGGCCGTTGCGCCGAGGTTACGAGTAAGTACCGAACTGGTTGGAGGTAAGCGTGTCCAAGGAGCAGCCCTTTTCCCGTCGTGATTTCGTCCGGGCCTTTGGCCTGGCGGCCGCCGGGCTGACTGGTTCGGGCGCCTTGGCCGACTCCGGGCGGCTCCTCGCGGTGACAGGCGCGGCTCGTGCCGGACTCGCCGACCCCGAGGTTCCGAATCAGGAGATCGCCCGGATCCTCGAGGAAATCACCGCGGGCCGTCCCATCCAGAGCGGCAACAGGGGCAAGATGTCTCTCGACATGCCCGCGGTCGCCGAAGACGGCCGGGTCGTTCCGGTGATCATCGAGAGCAATCTCCCCATGACGCCCGAGCACTACGTCAAGTCAGTGCACCTCATCGTCGACCACAACCCCGACCCACACCTGGCGGCCTTTCATCTGACCCCGGCCATCGGCCAGGTGTCGATCCAGACCCGCATCAAGATGAAGCGCACCACATGGGTTCGGGCGCTGCTGGTAACCAACACCGGGGACGTGTGGGCCGACTACACCCGCGTCAACGTGACGCTCAACGGGTGCGGCTGATGAGCGCCGTCGGCGACGCCAGGATCAGGATTCCCGACCGCATCGCGCGCGGCGAGACGATCGTGGTCAACTCGATCATCTCGCATCCGATGGACACCGGCTTCTTCCGCACCACCGAGGGAAAGCCGATTCCCGCCTGGTTCATCAAGGACGTGGTGGTGACGTACGGCGGCGAAGAGGTGGCCCGGTTCGAGTGGACGTCGGGCATCAGCCGCGACCCCGTGGTGAGCTTTACGCTCAGGGCCGACAAGGAAGGCCCGCTCACGATCGTGTGGACCGACAGCAAGGGGTCGACGTTCACCAAGACGGCCAACATCGCCTTTGCCTCGGCCTGACGCACCTTTCCCTTCACCGCCTTCCAATTCACACGGAAGACTTCTCCGCGCCTCCGTGGTGAATCAGCCTAGATGCTCCTCGTCGGACTGCCACTCGTAGCGTTCTTAGCCAGCGACACCACCGTACCGCCTCCGCTACCGGTGCGTCTACTCGCGCCCGGTGTCTACGCCGTCATGGGCGACACGGGGCGCGGGTCGGAGGGCAGGCCCAACGCGGGCTTCATCGTAACGACCGACGGCGTCGTGGTCATCGACGCGCTGGCAAGCCCGCGCGATGGCTCTCGGCTCCTCGCCACCGTCAGGCGAGTCACACGGCGGCCGGTCAAGTGGCTCGTGCTCACCCATCACCATCCCGACCACACCTTCGGAGCCATCATCTTCAAGCGGGCCGGCGCGAAGGTCATTGCGCACCCCGACCGGCGCACCCTCGCGTCCGAGGGCGGCGAAGACGCGCTCATGGCCGACTGGGTGCGGGTCGTGGGGCTCGACGCGATGCGCGGCTTCGAGATGGCCGACACTCCCGACCGGCCCGTCACCGGCACCGATACGCTCGAGATGGGCGGCCGTACCATCGTGATCACCCATCCGGGGGCCGGCCACACTCCCGGCGACCTGATGATCTGGCTTCCCAGGGAGAGAGTGCTCTTCGCCGGCGACCTGCTGATCGAGGACGGCGTGACCATGGTGGTCGACGGCAACTCGCGCGAGCTGCTCAAGTGCCTCGACGCGATCGAGGAGTTGCACCCGGCGATCGCGGTGCCGGGCCATGGCGCCATCCCGGCGCGCCCAGTCGACTTGGTGACGCTCACCCGGAAGTACGTCACCACCCTGCAGGCCGAGATGCGCACGGCCGTCGAGCACGGGGTCCCGATGAAGCGGGCGATGGCGTCGCTG
>JBBRGF010000216.1:0-5857 GCA_038240975.1 Gemmatimonadales bacterium | reverse complement strand
GAAGTCGCCCTCCTGATCGCCAGGCTGCGTGACGAGCAGGCCGACCTCGACCAGCGTGAACACGATCCGGCCGAAATCTTCGGTGCGCTTGATGCCCCAGTACTCCAGCACGTGCGGCGCGAGCAGGCCGAACTGTTCCCTGGCGAAGTCCCGGCAGGCCCAGGCGAGCTCGGCGCCGCTCACGTGACGCCTGATCTCCAGACGGGACTGCAGGTATTCGATGGTGGCAAGCACGAAGAGGTAGCCACGTTCATGGTACTGGCCGCCCCGTGCCCGAATGCGGGCGAGAACATCGTCGGCGAACTGCAGCTCGTTCATCAGCGACTCCGGCGGCGCCGGCTCCCTGGGCTCAGGCGCTCCGCCGTACGCCGGCGGCTGACTTGGCCGGCTGATACAGCGGGTAGGCGGCGGTGAGGTCCCTGACCTGGCTGCGGACGCGGGACAGCGTCTTCTCGTCGGGCTGAGTGAGCGCCTCGTCGATCAGCTCAGCGACGCGCAGCATCTCGGCCTTGCCCATGCCGCGGGTGGTGAGCGCCGGCGTGCCCAGACGAATGCCGCTGGTGACGAACGGCGACTGCGGATCGTCAGGAACGGTGTTCTTGTTGACGGTGATGCCGGCGTCGCCGAGCGTCTTCTCGGCGGTCTTGCCGGTGAGGTTCTTGGGGCGAAGGTCGACCAGCATGAGGTGCGTGTCGGTGCCGCCGGACACGATCGCGTAGCCCAGCTCGATCAGCGCGCCGGCCAGCGTCTGCGCGTTCTCGACAACGCGTCGCGCATAGACCCTGAAATCGGACGTGAGTGCCTCGCCGAACGCCACCGCCTTGGCGGCGATGACGTGCTCGAGCGGACCGCCCTGCGTCCCGGGAAACACCGACTTGTCGATGGCCTTCGCGTGCTGCTCGATAGAGAGAATCAGCCCGGCGCGCGGCCCGCGCAGGGTCTTGTGCGTGGTGCTCGTGACGATCTGGGCGTGAGGGACGGGCGACGGATGGACGCCCCCGGCCACGAGCCCCGCGAAGTGCGCCATGTCGACGAGAAAAATGGCCCCCGCTTCGTCGGCAATGGAGCGGAACTTCTCGAAGTCGATGATCCGCGCGTAGGCGCTGCCGCCCGCGATGATGAGCTTGGGACGCTCGGCGAGCGCCTGCCGGCGAACCACGTCGTAGTCGATGCGGCCCGACGCCGGATCGACCCCGTAGTGGACGGCATTCCACACCCGGCCGCTGTGGTTGACGGCCGCGCCATGGGACAGGTGGCCGCCGTGCGGCAGCGACATGCCCATGATCTTCTCGCCCGGTGGAATCACGGCCATGAAGGCCGCAAAGTTGGCCTGCGCCCCCGAATGCGGTTGCACGTTGGCGTGCTCGGCCCCGAAGAGCTGCTTGAGACGGTCGATGGCGAGCTGCTCGATCTGATCGATGACCTCGCATCCGCCATAGTACCGGCGGCCGGGATACCCCTCGGCGTACTTGTTGGTGAGCGGCGTGCCCATGGCGTCGATGACCGCCCGGCTCGCGAAGTTCTCACTGGCGATCAGCTCGAGGCCGCCCTGCTGGCGCCGCAGCTCCTGGTCGATGAGCCGCGCGACAGCGGGGTCGGCTTTGCGAAGCGATGCGTTGTGGTCGAGACTCATCACTGCTCCTGGTCGATTTTTGCGACTCGGCGGCTGCATCCTAATGTATAAGGATATCGAGAATGAGTAGAGGGTAGCGCGGTGAGCTACTTCCTGTGGCCCATCCACATCCGGTCGAGACCTGCCATCGCGGCGATCCGCTGCTCGGCGAGCCGGTCGGCCGCACGGTAGGTGGGGATCCGCTCGGTCTTCGCGATCTCGAAGATCCGAAGGAGCGTGTCGTAGATCTCGCCCGCCTTCTTCTGCGAGCGCTCCGTGGGCCAGCGGTGCAGCTCGCCGTAGACGTTGATCACGCCGCCGCCGTTGATCACGTAATCGGGCGCGTACAGGATGCCGCGCTCCTCGAGCAAGTCGCCGTGGCGGTTCTCGCCGAGCTGGTTGTTGGCGCCGCCGGCGATGATCTCGACCTTGAGACGTGGAAGGGTGTCGTCGTTGACCGTGGCGCCCAGCGCGCAGGGGGCGTAGATGTCGGCGGCCTGGTCGTAGATCGCGGCGGCGTCGACGGCCGCGGCACCGGTCTCCTGCACGACCCGCTTGACCTTTTCCGGGGCGATGTCGGTGACGATCAGCTTGACCCCTTCGGCGTGGAGATGTCGGCACAGATGGGTGGCGACGTTGCCGCAGCCCTGGACCGCCACCGTCTTGCCGGCGAGGCGGTCGCTTCCCCATCGCGCCTTCGCCGCTGCCTTGATGCCCACGTAGACTCCATACGCGGTCACGGGCGAGGGGTCGCCCGAGAGCCCGAGCAGACCGGCTACATGGTCGGTCTCCAGCTTGATGTATTCCATGTCGGCGGGGCTGGTCCCGATGTCCTCCGCGGTGATGTACCGGCCGCCGAGTGTCTCGACGAACCGCCCGTGCGCCCGGAAGAGCGCTTCGCGGTCGGTCCGCCGGTTGTCGCCGACGATCACCGACTTGCCGCCGCCCAGGTTGATCCCCGCCACCGCCGACTTGTAGGTCATGCCGCGCGCCAGCCTCAGCGCGTCGGTGATGGCCTCGTCGGTGGAGGAGTACTGCCAGAAGCGGGTGCCGCCGAGCGCCGGCCCGAGCGTCGTGTCGTGGATGGCGATGATGCCGGAATACCCGCACGACGGGTCGTGTGAGAGGAGCACTTGCTCGTGCCCGAGCTGATGCATCTGAGCTAGGACGTCCATTGAGGGTCCGTGAAAGGAGAACGGAGAAAGGAAACGGAGAAAGGAGAAAAGAGAAAAGAGAAAAGAGAAAAGAGAAAAAGACTCACCCTTCTCCCTTCTCCCTTCTCCCTTCTCCGTAGTCATAGAATCCCCGCCCGCTCTTCTTCCCCAGATGACCGGCGGCCACCATGCGCCGGAGGAGGGGGCAGGCGCGATACTTGTCGTCGCCCAGGCCCCGGTGGAGCACCTCGAGAATCGCGAGACAGACGTCGAGCCCGATGAAATCGGCGAGCGCGAGCGGCCCCATGGGGTGGGCCATGCCGAGCTTCATGACGGTGTCGATGGCCTCGGGCTTGGCCACTCCCTCCATGACGCAGAAGATCGCCTCGTTGATCATCGGCATCAGCACGCGGTTCGACACGAATCCGGGATAGTCGTTCACCTCCACCGGAGTCTTGCCGAGCGCGGTGGCCGTTTCCATCACGGTGCGTATGGTGGCGTCGCTGGTGTCCTGTCCGCGGATGACCTCGACCAGCGCCATCACCGGCACCGGATTCATGAAGTGCATGCCGATCACCTGCGACGGCCGGCGGGTGCGCGCGGCGATCTCGGTGATCGAGATCGAGCTGGTGTTGGTGGCGATGATGGCGTCCCTGCCGGCGATCCGGTCGAGCTGCTCGAAGAGGCTGAACTTGACGGCGGGGTTCTCGCTGGCCGCCTCGATGACCAACGACGCTCCCGCGGCCGCATCGAGAGTGTCGGCGGGAGCGATGCGCGCCACGACCTGCGGCGGCGCATCGGACGCGATCGCGCCCTTCTTGACCTGCCGGTCGAGGTTGCCCTTGATGGTGGCGATGGCCTTCTCCAGCGCCGCCGGCACCGTGTCGATCAGCGCAACGTCCCACCCGTGCTGTGCGAAGACGTGCGCGATCCCGTTTCCCATCGTGCCCGCTCCTACCACAGCGGCCCTCCTCATAGCGCGTCCTTTCGGGTCCAGCGCGCCGCGACGACGATCGCCGCGGTGATGGCGACGGTGCCCAGCAATCCTCCTTCGGGGCCGAACGAGCCCCCGGTGAGCCAGGCCGGCCCACCCATCGTGTAGTCGATGTAGGGAATGTCGAACGGCAGGCCGCTCACGGGCGCGCCGAGCGCGGCGAGCGTCGCATTCCAGCCGAGATGCGCACCGAAGGCGGTCCATATGCCACCCGCGGTGAAGAACGCGAGGGACAGGAGAATCCCGGCAAGGGCAATGTTGCCGATGGCGCGCGCGCTGACGTCAGGATTGCCGATATGCGCGAGGCTGAATAGCACCGCCAGCCCAACCAGCGCCGCGGGCCGGCCGAAGACCCTGGACAGAATCACCAGGGGCACACCCCGGAACATCACTTCCTCGGCGAGCGCGGCCGGGGCCAGAAAAGCGGTGGTCTTGACTATCCCGCTTGCGAAGTCGGTCACGCCGCCGCTCTCGCGCACCCAGGCGGCTCCGCCGGCCAGCACACCCAGCAGCATGGCGAGGGTCGCGGGCAGCGCGCCGAGGAGCAGGCCCGCGGCGAACGCGCGGAGCTTGCTCACCTGCACTCGCCAGCGGAGCGCACGTGCATCGAGCCGCATCCATCTGAACCCGATGACCCAGGTGGCCAGGCCGAACGCCAGCACCAAGCCGGCGCCCTGGGCGAGGGCGAAGGCCGGCGGCGGATTGCGCGCCAGCTCGGCGGACGTGACCCCGCGGGCAAGGCGTGCCGCGAATGGAACGATGCCGATGAAGAAGAGAAGAAGGCCGAGGGCGAAGAACGCGACGACCGCCCCGATCGCCCGCAGCGAGGTCCGGAGGGGCGAAGGGGATGGCGCGCCGGTCAAAGCAGTGCGCGGACCTTAGGGCCGGCCAGGAGAATCACTCCCGCGGCCAATCCAACCTTGAGAAGATCGCCGGAAAAGAACGGCACGAAGCCGAGGCGGAACGCCCTCGCGGGGTCGCCACCGAGCATCGCGAGGTGGGCGGTGCCACCGAGGTGAATGACCGCCATGGCAAGCGTACAGAAGAGAAGCGCCCGAAGGATGCCGCCACGACCGTCTGCCGCGTGGCCCGCCACGGCGGCGGCAGCCGGAAACGCCAGCAGATAGCCGCCCGTGGGACCGAGCACGTGAACGAAGCCCGACGAGCCGGCCGCGAAAACCGGCAGTCCCAGCATGCCCAGGCCGAGGTAGACGGCGAGGGCGACCGCACCGGACGCCGGCCCCAGCAGTCCGCCCACCGCCAGCACCGCGAGAGGCTGAAGCGTCATGGGGACGGGATTGAATGGCACCGGCACCACCGCCTGGGCGGACGCGGCCACGATCAGCACCGCGATGCCGACGGCGAGCGATTGCCGGAGGGTTCTCGCCGGCGCCGCCGCAGCAGCCGATGCCAGAGGAGTGTTCATCAGATCATCTCCACGCTGAGGGCGACCGCGTTTCCGCCACCGAGGCACAACGTTGCCAGTCCCTTTGATCCGCCTCGGTCGCGAAGGGCATAGAGGAGCGTAGTGAGTACACGCGCTCCGCTCGCACCGATCGGATGGCCGAGCGCCACCGCTCCGCCGTTGACGTTGACTCTGCTCCAATCCCACCCGAGCTCACGGCCGTCGGCCAGCGCCTGCACCGCGAAGGCTTCGTTGGCCTCGATCAGATCGTAGTCGCCGATGCTGGCGCCGGTCTTGGCCATCAGGTTTCGGACGGCGAGCACCGGGGCGAAAAAGAGGTCGCGCGGCTCACCGCCGGCCACGGTGTAGCCGGTGACTCTGGCGAGCGGCGTGAGGCCGTTGGCCTTCGCGAAGGCGAGCGAGGCGACGACGAGCGCGCTCGATCCGTCGTTGAGGCCCGGAGCGTTGCCGGCGGTGACGGTGCCGCCGTCTTTCTTGAAGGCGGGTTTGAGTCGCGCGAGCGTTTCGGCCGTGGTGTCCTTCCGGGGAGATTCGTCGGCCGCGAAGGTGGTGGGCCCGCCCTTGCCGGGAACCGGTACGGGAAGGATCTCCGCCTTGAAATTGCCCGCCTCGGTGGCCGCCACGGCCTTGCGGTGGCTGTCGACGGAAAACGCATCCTGATCTTCGCGGCT
>JBBRGF010000215.1:0-5975 GCA_038240975.1 Gemmatimonadales bacterium | reverse complement strand
ACGACCCTCATGCTCGTCAACACCGTCGGATATCTCGCCGAAGCGGCGTATCACCATCCGGATCTCACCGTCACATGGGGCCGGATCATCGTGAAGCTGCAGAATCACGCCGCCGGAGGCATCACCGACAAGGACTTCGAGCTCGCGCAAAAAATCGAAGAGCACGTGCTCTGGAAGCCGCAGGGCGGTGCCCTCGAGGGCACTCCGAACAAGTGGGTCCGGCCGGGGGATCCACGGTAGGTCCTCGGCAAGTCCTCTTCGTCACCGGCCGGCTGGCGGAGCCAGCGCTCCGGAAGGTCCTCGAGCAGATGCGGCCCGAATTCGAGGCTCGGGTCGCCGTCCTCAAGATCACGGTCGCGGCGCTGATGACCACGCCGTGGATTGCCCGTTTTCTCGAAATCCCCGAAGGCACCGACCTCGTACTCATCCCCGGGCTTTGCGAAGGCGAAGCCGCGGTGGTGAGCGAGCGTTTCGGCGTACGCGTCGAGAAGGGCCCGAAGGATCTCCGCGAGATTCCCCGCTACTTCGGGCATGCGGCGGCCTCGCTCGACTACGGCTCGTACACCATCGAAATTCTCGCGGAGATCAACAACGCCCCCCGCCTTTCACCCGACGACGTCCGCGCGGCCGCCGAGTACTTTCGCGCGAGCGGTGCCGACGTGATCGACGTGGGCTGCACGCCCGGACTCGCATTTCCCGGACTCGGCGCGGCGGTTCAGGAGCTGCGGGCAGCCGGCATGCGGGTGAGCGTGGACAGCTTCGACCCCGCCGAGATCAGAACCGCGGTCGAGGCAGGCGCGGAGATGGTGCTCAGCGTCAATCGGTCCAATCTCGACGTGGCGCGCGATCTCGCCGGAGGTGGGGTGAGAGTCGTGGTGATACCCGACTTCGGCGAAGGGCTCGACACGCTCGACCCGAGCATCGAGGCCCTGGAGCGGTGGAAGGTGCCGTACCTCATCGATCCGATCGTCGAGCCGATCGGCTTCGGCTTCATGGCCTCACTCGAGCGATACGCCGAGACCCATCGGCGCTACCCTGAGGCGCCGAAGCTGATGGGCATCGGCAACATCACGGAGCTCACCAGCGCCGATTCCACCGGCGTCAACGCGCTGCTCATCGCCATCTGCGAGGAAACAGGGGTCCGGGCCGTGCTGACCACCGAAGTGATTCAGTGGGCGCGCGGCGCGGTGCGGGAGATCGACGTGGCGAGGCGCCTGATGCATTACGCCGTGACCCACGGCGCCCTGCCCAAAGGCGTGGACGACCGCCTGCTCACTGTCAAGGACCCTGCAATCCTCGAATACGACGAGCAGGAGCTTCGCCGCCTTCATGCAGCGGTCAAGGACCCCAACTTCAGGATCTTCACCGATCGCGAGACGATCACCGTCTTCAACGACGAGCTCTTCGTTCGCGGCACGGAAATCCAGGAAATCTTCGGGCAGCTGGGCGTGGACGACCCGGCCCACGCGTTCTACCTGGGCCGAGAGCTGATGAAGGCGAAGCTCGCCATCACACTCGGCAAGACCTACCGCCAGGAGGGATCGCTGAGCTGGGGCTACCTGACTCCGCCCGACGACGTGAAGTCGGAGCATGTGAAAATCTCTCCGAGGCGACGCCGCGCCGAGCCGCCGCCGGCGCGGCGCGCAGAGGGCCAGTGAGCGACGACCGAGCCCCGCTCGTCGAGAATCTCGGCGAAGCGGGGCCGCCGGTCGAGGTGGCGTCGCTCTTCCTCGACCTTCCCTTCGCGCTGTTTCTCGATAGCGCCACCGGGGCCACCGCGCGCGCGGAGGTCCACCCGCTCGGACGCTATTCCTTTTTCTCCGCCGATCCCGCGATCGTGATTCGGAGCCGTGGCGGCGTCTCCGAGACCGGAAGGCCCGGCGGCAGGATGACTCGTGTGGCTGCCGACCCCCTTCTCCTCGCGCGCGACCTCCTGCGTCCCTTTGCCGCGGGCGCGGTATCGGGCCTCCCTCCCTTTCAGGGCGGCGCGGCCGGGTACGTCGGCTACGACTACGGCTCGGTGCTCGAGCGCCTGCCTCCTGCGCGGTATGACGATCTGGCCCTGCCGGATGTGATTCTCGGGATCTACGACTGGGTGATTGCGTGGGACCATCGGCTCGGCACGGCGTGGGTCATCTCGACCGGCATCCCCGAGAGCGGTGACGGTCGGAAGCGACGGGCGGCCGAGCGAATGCAGATGGTGCGCCAGCGGCTTGGGAATACTGGGGCGCGAGAGGCCGGAGACAGAGAGGCGCCCGCGCCGAGCCCGGATCGGCCGGCGCCGGCGCCGACGTACCCGGTTGCCGGAATGGTGGACGCCGAGGCGATAGGGCTCCGGTCGACATTTACCCATCGAGGCTATCTCGATGCAGTGGCCCGGGTGCGCGACTATATCGTCGCGGGTGACATCTTCCAGGCCAACCTCTCGCAGCGGTTCCAGACGCCGGTGAGTCATCCGCTCTACGAGCTGTATCGCAAGCTCCGCATCCGGAATCCGGCCCCCTTTGCCGCCTACCTCGACTTTGACGAAGTGTCGGTGATGAGCGCATCGCCCGAGCGCTTCCTTCTGCTCGACGAAAACAGCCGGCACGTCGAAACGCGACCCATCAAGGGCACCCGCCCTCGCGGACTCGGGCCGATGCACGACGCCGCGCTCGGCCGAGCGTTGTCCGAGAGCGACAAGGACCGTGCGGAGAACGTGATGATCGTGGACCTGCTGCGGAACGACCTCTCCAGGGTGTGCCGGCCGGGCACGGTGCGCGTGCCCGAGCTCTTCGCGCTGGAACAGCATCCGACCGTGCACCACCTCGTCTCCACGGTGGTAGGCGAGCTGGAGTCAGGTGCAGACGCCGTCACGCTGCTCCGGGCCGCGTTCCCGGGCGGCTCCATCACCGGCGCCCCCAAAGTGCGAGCCATGGAGATCATCGCGGAGCTGGAGCCGACCCGGCGGGCTGTCTACTGCGGGTCGGTGGCCTATCTCAGCACTACCGGAGCGATGGACTCCAGCATCGTCATCCGAACCTATGTGGCGCGCCATGGAGAGATATACTTCCAGGCCGGAGGCGGCATCGTCGCGGACTCCGACCCCGAGCTCGAGTATCGGGAGACGCTGGACAAGGCGAGGGCGCTGATCGAGGTGCTGGCATCCTAGCATGATCCTCCTCATCGACAACTACGACTCCTTCGTCTACAACCTTGCCCGCTACGTCAGGGAGCTGGGCGAGACGCCCGTCGTGCGGCGACACGACGCCGTCAGTGTCGACGAGATCCTGGCCGATCCGCCGTCGCACATCATCATCTCGCCGGGGCCCTGCTCGCCCTCCGAGGCCGGAATCTCAACGGAGCTGGTGGCGCGGGCGGGCCCTGCCATCCCCATCCTTGGCGTCTGCCTGGGGCACCAGTGTATCGGCGCGGCCTACGGCGGCGAAATCGTCCGGGCCGGACAGCCGATGCATGGGAAGACGTCTCGCATTCATCACCGGGGAACCGGTCTCTTTACCGGCCTTCCATCGCCTTTCCGAGCTACCCGCTATCACTCGCTCGTCATCGCGCCGGCCTCGGTGCCACCCGAGCTCGAGATCGTGGCCACGTCGGAGGACGGCGAGATCATGGCGGTTCAACACGTGCGCCACCCGGTGTACGGCGTCCAGTTCCACCCGGAGTCGGTTCTGACCGAGCAGGGCTATCGCCTGATCGACCATTTTCTGCACGGCGTGCCCGACGAGCCTCGAGTGTTACCACTCGCGGCCGACGGCGCCCTGGGTGCGTTCGAATCCGCCACCAGCACCCTCGCCTCCAACCCACCGCCGTCCAACCTCGTCCGATGATCATCGAGTCGATCGTCACTACCATGGATGGTGCGGGCGCGATCAACTTCGCCCCGATGGGTGTCGAATGGGGCGAGGCCGCGATCGTCCTCAAGCCCTTCCTCGAGACCACGACCTACCGCAATGTCGCCGCCAGCGGCGTCGCCGTCGTCAATCTCACCGACGATGTGATGCTCTTCGCGCAGGGCGCCATTTCGAGCCCCCAGTTTCCCTGGGTGCCCGCCGTGACGATTCGCGGCGCCGTGCTCGAGGCTGCCTGCTCGTGGCGTGAGATCGAAGTCGAGTCGGTCGACGCGACGCCCCCGCGCTCCCGAATCGAGGCGCGGGTTCGTCATGCCGGCACACGGCGCGAGTTTCTCGGCTTCAACCGGGCGCGCCACGCGGTACTCGAAGCAGCCATCCTCGCCACCCGCACGCACCTGATACCGGCCGAGGAGATCCGGAGCGACTTTGGGCGGCTCCAGGTGATCGTCGACAAGACGGCGGGGCCCAGGGAGCACGAGGCAATGGCCATGCTGACCGACTATGTCCGCTCGCGCTAGCCTCTTCGTCGAGGCCTCCGCGCGCCTGCATTTCGGGGTGCTCGACCTCCGCGGTTCGCTGGGCCGCCGATTCGGTGGACTCGGCGCGTCGGTGCCCGAGCCTTCCCTTCTTCTGGAGGCGACCCCGGCATCACGGATTACCGCCGAGGGCCCCGACGCGGACCGGGCTGCGGAGTTCGCCCGTCGCTTTCTCTCCCATCATGGGGCATCGGGTGGCGCGCGAATCCGGGTGCATCGCGCCATTCCGACTCACAGCGGGCTCGGCTCGGGCACGCAGCTCGGTCTGGCGGTCGGGCGCGCGCTGGCCGAGCTGTATGGGCTCCCCGGAGGCGCGGCCGACCTGGCGCGGGCGGTCTCGCGGGCTGAGCGCTCAGCCATCGGAACCTGGACATTCGCGCATGGCGGCTTCATCGTGGAAGGTGGACGCCGGCCGGGATCGGACGAGATCGCCCCGCTCCTGGTCCGCCTCCCGATCCCCGAGCGATGGCGCTGCGTGATCGCCGTGCCGCCCGGCGATCCGGGATTGAGCGGCGAGGCCGAGTCTGCGGCCTTCGGGCGGCTGCCTCCGCCCTCTCAGGGGGACGTGGAACGGGTCGCTCACCTGGTTCTCATGCAGCTTCTGCCCGCGCTCGTCGAGGGGGACCTCCAGGGGTTCGGGGCGGCGCTCACGACCGTTCAGCAGGTGACAGGGGCCTGGTTCGCTCCCGCGCAGGGAGGCACGTTTGCCCCGGGGCAGAGTGAGCTGGTCGTGACGAGAATGGCCCAATGGGGCGCAGCGGGCGTGGGGCAGAGCTCGTGGGGACCCGCCGTATATGGCCTGGTAGACACCGAATCGGCCGGGCGGACCCTCAAGGCCAGGGTGGCAGAGCTTCTCGGATCGGAGGGTCGGGTTTTCGAGGGGGGATTCGCCCACGTAGGGGCAAGGGTCTGGCGCGGCGAACCGGCTGCCATCCATGATTGACAGTTCATTTTGCACGGTGTATACTGGCCCCTCTAAGCCTCCCGTACTCGGCGACTTGGCCGGTTTGACAAAGTGGGTTCAGTAAAGCCGGTCCCTCGCTCTCCCCGCGCACGGCGAGGTCTCTAGTGAGGCACCCGAACAGTCTTGCGGGCGGTATCGAATCGCCGCCTCCCCAATTGCAGGTCATTTTCTGAAACACAAAGTAGTTCAGCGGCGACGCTGAGGGGTGAGATGGGCTTGTTCCCGTTCGCTTCCACCGTTGGCTCGATGTCGAATTGGTCCCCGGACCTCGCGAAGGCGCAGAACATGCGCCGCTCGCAGGATGCGCGGCACCCGGGTTGGTGCACGCGTTCGTCTCGCTCCTCCGTCGCATTCACCCCTTCTCATACATCTGCTTCGTGCACGGGCACGGTCTCTCACCGGGCGGGCGCTTTGCGCGCCCGATACATCCGCAGGCCCGGTGGCAAGCGTAGGCCAACGGTGGAACGTGGTCCGCCGTGATCGTTCAATGCCCCCCTCCCACACTTGCGGCACGCAGCAACGGAATGCAGTAGAGCAGTAGAACCACCCTTCATCCTGAGGTCAGTTATGAACCGCTTTACCCAGAAGGTGCTGTCTGGCGGCATCGCGGCGGGGCTGACGGTA
>JBBRGF010000214.1:0-5986 GCA_038240975.1 Gemmatimonadales bacterium | reverse complement strand
GCAGATCCGGAACCAGAAGACCGAATTCATACCGCGACTCTTCCTCTATCCCCAGCTCCTCGTCGCGGCCTCCAAGAATGATGTCCGCTACGGCACCACCGGCACATCGGAGCCGTTCTGGGCAGTCTGGAGGGAGGAGGCGCCGGACACCGCGGCCCTGCAAGAGGCTGTCAACCGGCCGTTGCCGAATGCGGTGAAGGCACGGCTCTACGTTTCCCGCGATCGCGCCGCGCGTCGCCACTTCGAAGAGCTGGAGCAGTCGGGCCGGGAGCCGACCGGCCAGGACGCGGCACTTTTCGCCCTTTGCCGGCCGGAGCGGCTGCTCGACCTTGCCCGCCGGTTCGTGCTCTACGACGGCGCCGAGAAGAAGATCGCGCGCTATCAACAGTTCTTCTGCGTCAAGCGGACCATGGCGCGGATCGGCACCATCGGACCCGACGGCAGCCGGCCTGGGGGCGTGGTCTGGCACACCCAGGGCAGCGGGAAGTCGCTCACCATGGTGATGCTGGCGACCGCGATCGCCGAGGAAATTCGCACCGGGCAGCCGAAGAAGGTGGTGCTGGTCACCGACCGGGTGGACCTCGACGAGCAGATCGGGGACACCTTTCACCGCTGCGGGCTGGATCCTGCTCGAGCCGGCACCGGGCGCCACCTGGTCGACCTGCTCCGGAGTGAGCGCCACTCCGTGATCACCACGGTCATCGACAAGTTCGAGACGGCGGTGGCCACCCGGGGCCTCGAGCTGCCGAGTCCGGACATCTTCGTCCTGGTGGACGAGAGCCACCGCGGGCAATACGGCAGCGTGCACGCGGCCATGCGCCGGGTGTTGCCCAACGCCTGCTTCCTCGGCTTCACCGGCACACCGGTGATGAGCCGGGAGAAGGACACCATCCGCCGGTTCGGCGGGCTGATCGACACCTACACCATCCGGCAGGCGGTGGAGGACAAGGCCGTAGTGCCCCTCCTATACGAAGGGCGCCATGTCGAACAGCTGGTGGACCGGGCGCAGATCGACCGCTGGTTCGAACGGATCACGGCGCCACTCACCCGGGAGCAGGCGGCGGACCTCAAGCGCAAATTCAGCAGCACGTCGCAGCTTAACCAGGCGGAGCAGAAGGTGGCGGCGATCGCCTGGGACGTGAGCGCGCACTTCGCCGCTACCTGGAAGGGCGCGGGGTTCAAGGGCCAGCTCGTGGCGCAGAACAAGGCCACGGCGATTCTCTACAAGAAGCAGATGGACGAGTGCGGGCTGGTCACCTCCGAGGTCCTGATCTCAGCGCCGGACGACCGGGAAGGTGACGTCGATGTGTTGGAGGACAATGTCAGCGAGGTGGTCAGGTTCTGGCGGAAGATGATGGAGCGGTACGGCACCAAGGAGGAGTACGACCGCCAGGTAATCGGGGCCTTCAAGCACGGCCCCGAGCCCGACATCATCCTCGTGGTGGACAAGCTCCTCACCGGCTTCGACGCGCCGCGGAACGCCGTGCTCTACCTGACCCGGCCCCTCAAAGACCACAAGCTCCTTCAGGCAATCGCCCGGGTGAATCGGGTGTATCCGGGCAAGGAGTTCGGCTACGTCCTCGACTACGCCGGCGTGCTGGAGAATCTGTCGCACGCACTCGACGTCTATGGTGGCCTGCCGGAGTACGACGCGGAGGATTTAGAGGGCGCGCTTACCGATGTCTCGGTTGAGATCGCGAAGCTGCCTCAGCGGCACACCGACCTCTGGGCAGTGTTTCATGGGGTGAGGAACCGGCGGGATGAGGAGGAATACGAACGGGCCCTCGCCAACCAGACAATCCGGGCCGAGTTTTATGAGCGGCTCTCGGAGTTCGCCCGCACACTTCAGCTCGCCCTCTCCACGGTCTCGTTCCTGGAAGAGACCCGTGAGGACCGGGTACGGAAATACAGGGAGGACCTCAGGTTCTTCATGGCGCTCAGGACATCGGTACGCCGCCGCTATGCGGAGGTGGTGGACTTTGGGGATTACGAGCCGCGGATCCAGAAACTGCTAGACCGCCACGTGGGCACCGGTGAGGTGGAATCGCTCACCGAGCTGGTGAACATCTTCGACCGCGAGGCGTTCGCGCGCGAGGTGGAGAAGCTGGGCACCCCGTCGTCGAAGGCCGACACGATCGCGTACCGAACAAAGCGCACCATCAGCGAGCGCTGGGATGAGGATCCTGCCTACTACAAGCGCTTCTCGGATCTGCTGGAGGAGGCTATCCGTCAGTTTCGCGAGCAGAGACTCTCGGACGCTGAATACCTGCTCCGTGTGGAGGAGCTGAGCGCGTCGGTCCGCGACCGAACCGGGGACACGGTGCCTGAGCGGGTTCGGTACGACGCCGACGCCAGCGCACTCTTCCGCGTGGTTCGGGAAACGCTCACGCCGTACGGCAAGGACGGCCTGGGGCTGGAGGAAGCGGGCGCGGCCGCGGCGCTCGACATCGAGCGAATTATAGACCAGCGTCGAATCGTGAACTGGACCCGAAACGCCGACGTGCAGAACCAGATGCGGAACGCGATCGAGGATCGGCTGTTCGAACTCAAGGACGAGACCGGCGCGGCGCTCTCGCTGGAGGAGATTGACGCGATCATGGAGCGCTGCCTGGAGGTGGCTAAGGTGCGGAAGCCGTGAGGGGACGCATCCAGGAGGAGGCGATTGTCCGGACCGTCGGCGTGAGCCGCTCCGGATTGTGCTATTCCCTGCTTCGAACGGACAGCCAGCGGTTCTCGGTATCCGTCGCCCCGGATC
The DNA here is from genome assembly GCA_038240975.1 of Gemmatimonadales bacterium. Classification (GTDB taxonomy): domain Bacteria; phylum Gemmatimonadota; class Gemmatimonadetes; order Gemmatimonadales; family GWC2-71-9; genus CAVVWJ01. The sequence continues at coordinate 3,231 of JBBRGF010000214.1, read as the reverse complement.
TCGCGATCACCGTGATGGCACCAGCCGGCGCGCCGCTGGAGCAGGTGGATCGGCGGGTATGGGCACGAGCGTGGTGGATCCGGCGGCAGCTCCGCCATTTCGAGCGCTTCCAGCCGCTTCCCGTGCCGCGGCGGTATGTGAGCGGGGAGACACATTTCTACCTGGGCCGGCAGTATCGACTGCGGCTGGCGTTTGGCCAAGACGCGGTGACACTCGCCGGCGGACGTCTCGTCGTTGCGTGCCGAGGCCGCCAGTCGGCCGGTCGCGTGCGGGATTTGCTCGCCGCGTGGTATCGTGAGCGTGCGATCCGCGTACTCCACGACCGCCGTGATGAGCTCGCACGCCGCTTCCCATGGCTCTGCCGGGCCGAGGCGACTCTGCGGGTTCGCCACATGAGGACGCGATGGGGGAGCTGCGGTCCGGCCGGCGTGATCACCGTGAACGTCGATCTGGTGAAGGCCCCGATCTCGTGCATCGATTATCTGCTCGTCCACGAGCTGTGCCATCGGCTGGAGCTGCGGCACTCACGTCGCTTTTATTCGCTGCTCAGACGGGCGATCCCGGATTGGGAGCGGGCTCGTGAGCATCTGAATGCGGTGGTACGGTAAGGATTAAGTGGACTGTGGTCGATGAGGTCCGGTCCGGCTTCGCACTTTGGCCAGCATCCGCTCCAGCCGGCCCAGGTGGGTCACCGTGAGCGTCACCGCCCCGAACTCCTCCTCCACCTTGCCCCGGAAGATGAACGGCCCCTGATCGAACAGGACGTGGCCGCGCTCGCGATAGACGTCGGGAAAGAGCACGGTCTCGATGAGCCCGTCGCCGTCGTCGAAGGTGGCGAACTCCATCGGCTCGTCCTTGAGCGTGTGGACCGGCTTGGTGGTGGTGAGCATCCCGGCGGCCAGGACGTGCCGGCCGACGTGCCGGTGCAGCGCCGTGCTGGGGCAGAGGCGAAAGCGCCGGAGGTCGTCCGCGTGGAGCCGCATCGGGTGCGCGTCGGTGATGAAGCCGAGGGCGGCATGCTCTTCCCGGTGCCGGCGCTCGGTCCCGTACTCCCGGAGCACCGGAACGGCGGGCGGAAGGTGGTCGAACCAGTCGCCGGGGGCAGCGTCGGCTGAGCGGACGCAGTCGGCGGTCGAGTCGACCAGCCAGAGCATCATGGGACGAGTCCAGCCGCCGCCGATGGCGTCGAGCGCACCGACCTTGATGAGGGCGCGGAGGTCGGCGGGGAAGATGCCGGTGCGGGCGCGGAGGTCGGCAAGGCTGCGAAAGGGACGGCGGGCCTCGCCCTCTCGCGCCGAGAGAATCCGCTCCGCACCCTCGGCCGAGAGCTCCTTCACGAACTGCAGCCCGATCCGGAGCTCCCGACCGCGCCCCGTGCAGCGGAATTCGCTCGCGTTGACGTCGGGCGGCAGCACCGTCAGGCCCATACGCATCGCCTCGGCGACGTAGGCGAACGGGTGATAGAACCCGCCGCCGTTGGCCAGCACCGCCGCCATGAACTCGGCCGGATGGTGCGCGCGCAGGAAGCACGAGTGCTGCGCCACCTGGATGTACGACGCCGAGTGTCCCTTGCAGAAGCTGTAGCCCGCGAACGACATGATCATCGCCCACACGCGCTTGGCCGTCTCGGCGTCGCGACCGAGCGCCAGCGCGCCGGTGAAGAACTCCTCGGCGTAGCCGGCCAGGGCCTTTGCGGGACGCTTCTTTGAGAGCGACTTCCGGAGCCCGTCGGCGGTGGCGAGCGGCATGCCGGCGAAGGTGTGGCAGACGTTGACGACGTCCTCCTGGTAGACCATCACCCCGAAGGTGTCGGCCAGGGTGTCCCGCAGCACGGGATCGAGCGGCTCGTAGGGCGCCCCGTGCAGCCGTTCGAGGTAGACCCGGATGTAGCGGTTCGAGGCCGGCCGGATGATGCTCGTGTTGAGCACCAGCAGCTCGAAGGTGTCGGCCCGGCTCTTGGCGCAGAGCATCCGCGACGCCGGCGACTCGGCGTAGAAGACGCCCATCGTGCGCCCGGCGCGGAAGAGCGCCCGGGTGGGCTCGTCGTCGCCCGGATCGGAGGAGGTGTAGTCGATCAGCCGTCCGGTGTGCTCGTGCACCGCGGCGATGGCGTCGCGGATGACGGCGAGCGAGCGGTTGCCGAGCAGGTCGATCTTGACCAGCCCCGCGTCCTCGGCGCCGTCCTTCTCGAACTGAATGACGGGAACCGCCAGATCGGGATGCCCGTCGAGGGTCTTCGCCGCCCGTTCGGTCGGGACGTAGTCGGTGAGCGCGGTGGGGACGATGACGACGCCGCCCGGATGGAGCGAGAGGTGGCGCGGCACCCCCACGAGTGGCGCGGCCATGCGGGCGAGCTCCTGCCAGCTCGGCGGCAGATCGAGCGCGCGAAAGTTGGGGTGCGTCGCGAGCAGCTCCTCGAGCGGCTGCTCCTCGTACCAGGGGATCCGGCGCGTCACCTCGCGGATCTCGCCGGTGGGGCGGCCGTGTACCTTGGCCACCTCGCGCAGCGCGCCGCGCAGGCGGAAGCAGTTGTGGTTGGCCACCATCGCCGCCTGCGGGTGGGGATAGCGCCGGAACACGTAAGCCAGGACGTCGTCGCGCTCGTCCCACGGAAAGTCGAGGTCGATGTCGGGCGGATCCTTCCGCTCGGGGTTGAGGAAGCGCTCGAACAGCAGTCCCGCGCCGAGCGGCTCGACGTGGGTGATGCCGAGGCAGTAGCTCACGATCGAGTTGGCGACGGAGCCGCGCCCGCAGTGGGTGGGCCCGTTCGCCACGATGTCGCGCACCACCAGGAAGTAGTCGGCGAATCCTTTCAAGCCGATGATCCCGAGCTCGCGCTCGAGCCGGTCGCGCGTCACCGGCGCCACGGTGCCGTAGCGCCGCGCGGCGCCCTCGTACGCGTGGGTACGGAGCTGGAGCATGGCGTCGCGCGCGTCGGCGAAGCGCGGCGCCACCACGCGGCCGACCGGAATCCGGTAGCGGCAGCGCTCGGCGATCTCGGCGGCGGCGCGGATCGCCTCGGGGCAGTCGGGGAAGAGGCGCTCGAGGTCGGCGTCGGGACGGAGCCAGGCGTCGCGGGGGGACAGGCGGTCGGACGGTCGGGGGGTCGGGTGCTCGCACTCGGACGGTCGGACGGTCGGATGGTCGGAGTGGCCGAGGGCGGAGATGGTGGTATTGAGGTGGATGGCGCGGAGGAGCCGGTGGCGGTTCCAGTCCTCGGGGTGCGCCATG
>JBBRGF010000213.1:0-5999 GCA_038240975.1 Gemmatimonadales bacterium | reverse complement strand
CCGATTTCACCACGATTCTGAAGTGCTGCCGCGCTGGGTGCACTGGCCTGCGGGGGAGGGGGATCTTCGACCGGTCCCGGCCCGGGTCCGGAGAGGGCGGGGAAATGAGGTGCCGGGCCAGATGACGGTGGGCGATAACTTCTTCCGTCCCGCGACGGTGACTGTGATCCGGGAAAACGGGGAAGCAAGTGTGACGTGGAGGTGGACCAGACGGAACCAGCACAACGTGACCTTCGACGGCGGCGGGATGGCGAGCCTCAAACCGCGGGAAGGTGCAGCGCATCCCGCTCGGCGCTTCGCCCGGATCCCCACCGAGCCGGTCTGCGAGCTCGACAGCCTTCCGCCCAGCTTGAGTTAGAAGGCGCGGTGACGGCGCCTGGGGAACAGGTCAGCTTGTCACCCCCTGCTCGAGAGGTCCTATCATGCCCTTCCGCGTTCGGCTCCGTTCGGTGAAAGGCAACCCTGACCCGGAACTGGTGCCCACTCCCTTCTGTGATTTCTGCGGCGAGCCCATCCCCCACGTCCGCGACGGAGTGTGGCTACTAGCACCCGACCGGTACGAGGCGGGCGACACCGCAGTACTCTGCGCCCATCACGATCGCCTCGATGATCGAGGTGACCCGGTGCTCCGCTGCCACACCGGCTACGAGGCGCGCGAACGCGCGGCCGGTAGAGACACCCCGGGCTGGCTCGAGCTCGGGGATCTGATCGAGCACCTGGTCGTTCACTTCCCCGGCGCCCGAAAGCGAGCTGCTGCAGCACTCGACCTCCATGAACGCGACGTATGGCTCATGCGCTGGCTCGCAGCGGGTAAGCCTACCGGCGGACTGCGTGGGCAGCCCAAGAAATGGGATTTCGAGGAGGCAGATGCGAGACTCCTAGCCGACCGACTGGCGAGGTCAGTCGCGCCCGGGACCCCGACCTCAGATACGGATGACGATTTTCGGTATGGGCAATTCGGGCAGGATCTGCCCGATGCATCCGAGAACAGTGGCCCGACACCCAACGAAGCCGACGACGAACCGATCTAATCTGCCCCGGGGTTAGCGTTCCCACCGGCAAGCAACATGTCGCACCAGATCCTCGACCGTTCGCACGCCCCGCATGGGAGCCCTAGGCAAAGGACATCGGTTCTTCGAAGGGGAGCGCAGGTACGGCGGCAGAGAGCCGGAAGGCGACTGCGCCAGTATTGCTCCAGTTTAACTGGAGCAAACTGGGTCAATTTTAGCGCCACTTTGGTCCATATCCGCTCGCTACTTCGGTATTCAAGAAGCGCCCGAAGATGACCGGTCGCTTTCTACTTTCCTCCGCATTCGGGGTCCTACCCCCCCACAGCTCGGTAATGCTCCCGGTGGACTGAATGCATATGTGTCATGCATGGGCCCATGCCCCTAGAGCGGAGCCCTTCATTAGGGTGACCGAGGCCAACTGTGTCGCCCGCGGCTTCGCTGGCGTCGGGCTGGGAAAAACAAAACCGCCGGGCGACTATATCGCCCGGCGGTTTCGTTTCTGTTGCTTAGCCGCAGACTATGGCGTCGCGGTCACCTTGATCACCAGGTCGTTGAAGTCGGGCTCCGGCGGCGTGGCGTCCTCGCCGTCGTCGAAGCTGAGGGTCCAGCCGGCTTCGAACGAGCCCGTGACGTGGAGCGCCGGCGCAATTTCCTGCTTGGTCGAGCCGGAGATCACCTGGGCCTTGAGGTGCGTGCCCGCGCCGTACTTGACGCCGCCGTTCAGATCGAACGAGGTACCCGGGGCCGGGGAGTTGCAGCCGTCGGTGAAGAGCGTGACGACCGGGGTGGGCTCGGTGATCTGGAACGTATTCCCGCTGGCCGTGCATGAGCTGCTCTCGAGGGTGACCTTCACGCTGGCCGCGACGGGGAGCACAAGGTCGCACGAGGCGAACTGACCGGTGCCGGGCGCGCTCTCGCACTGGAGCGTGGCGGCCGGCGAGATGGTGAACTCGCTGGTCTTGGTGCTGGTGTTCCCATCGTTATCGGTCACCGTGAGCCGCGCGGTGAAGGTCGTGAGCAGGGTCACGTCGTAATGATGCACCGGCGGATTCTGTGCCGTGCTGGTTCCGTTGTCGCCGAAGTCCCAGGCCCAGCTCGCGATGCTGCCAGGAGCGACGTCGGTGCTCGCGTCGGTGAAGGTGCAGTCGAGCGAGCTACAGGAGACGGTGAAATTTGCCGTCGGCGCGCCGGCAACCGCGGCGGTCACCGTGACGGTCTTCTCGACGCTCGTTTGGTCGCCGTCGTTGTCCTTGGCCGTGAGCTTGACCGTGTAGTCGCCGGCGGCGGTGTAGGCATGGCTCGGGCCCGCGCCGGTGCCGGAGGAGCCGTCGCCGAAATCCCAGGTCAGGCTGGCGACGCTGCCGTCCGCGTCGCTGCTGAGATCGGTGAACGTGCACGAGAGGTCGGTGCAGGAGCTGGTGAAATTCGCAACCGGCGCCGTATTGCCGGGCTGGTTCGAGTCACTTCCGCAGCCAGCGGTAGCCAGTGCGCCAACCAGGATGACAGCAAGTGAACGCCAGTGATTCTCTCTCATACGCACCTGCCAGGGTAAAGGGGACGGTACCGCGTGGACAACTCGCGCACCGGGGGCGTCCACCGGGCGACGAGCGCCCGGCGGAAGGTGTTCACCCGGAATTTCTTCGGCTGTGGCTACGGAACGACGGTAGCGTTCACATCCAACACGAGGTCATTGAAGTCGGGCTCCGTGCCTCCGCACGTCACATCGCCCGGACAACCCTCGCCGTCATCGAAGTTGAGCGTCCAGTGAGGGAAAGCGCCCGACACGCGGACCGCAGGCGGGATTCGATCCGTCGCGGTAGTTCCGGAGGTCACTTGTGCCTGAAGATCGGTATTGGCATCGAAGGACTTGTCGCTGTTGGGCCCGTTGAGCTGTATCGTCGCCGCTGGCGTGCCGGGGATCGGGTTATGGCAACCATTCGTGAAGATGGTCTGCATGATCGGAGACGTGATCTTCAATGTGTTGCCGTTGGCGGTGCAATCGGCGGTGGTGAGCGTGATCGTCACCGTGGACTTCGAGGACAGCGGCAGCGCGCAACTCGTGAAGGTACCCGACCCATTATCGCAGGTCAGCCCGCCAGCCGGAGTTATCGCGACGTCCTTGGTGACCGTGCCGGTGCCACCATTGCCGTCGGTGACGGTGAGCGTGACATGCTTCGTGGTCGGGGTAGTGATACCCGTATAGCTGTGTGACGGATTCTGCTCGGTGGATACCGGCGAGGCGTCGTCGAAATTCCAGCTCCACGATGCGACCGCGTCGCCAAGATCGGCGTCGGTGCTGGCATCGGTGAAGACGCAATCCAACGCGGTGCAGCTAGCGGTGAAATTGGCGGTCGGGTTGGTATTCCCCAGCACATCCGAGACATTGATCGTGCTGTCGGCTACGGCGCTCGCGAGTCCCTTGTCGTCAGTCACCGTGAGTGTGACGTGGTAGGTATTCGGGGCCGCGTACGTGTGCGACGGGCTCGGATCGGTCGACGTGTTGGTGCTGCTGCCGGTTTCGCCGAAAGTCCAGTTGTATGAGGCGACTGTTCCATCGGCGTCAGTGCTGGCATTGGTGAAAGTGCAGTCTAGGAGTGTGCACGAGTGCGAGAACTTCGCGACGGGAGCCGCATTGGAGGGCCCAGTGCCCCCGTTGCCGCCTCCACACCCCACCGCCATCACAACTGCCGCTGCCGCCACCGCGAGACGAGTTGGTTTCATTGATTTGGTCCGTGCCATGAGGCCTTTGGGGTTCCGGGTGTGACGAGACCGGCCGTAAAAGGCCGACGCAAACCCTCTTGCCAGAGGCATGCCAGCCTCTGCTCGTCTAGAACTCGTACACCAAGTAATCAGAGAGTACATTGTAAAACAATGGGTTAGCCAGGTGACTGTCGAGGTTCGGCCAAATGTGCGGCTCCACCACAGGTGTGGCGGAACGCCCATAGCTGGCTGTTTCCAACACGCTTTTTCCGTTGCGCTATCCCCACGAGAGGGCAACGCACGCTCGCCCTCCCTACCCCGACCGTTGACGAGAACCGCTTCGACGGCTTACGTTTGCGGGCTGTAAACATGACAGACCTCTCGCTGTCGCGCAGCCAGATGCTGCTGCTTGGAGGGTCGGGGAATCGGGCCCTGGCCGAGGAAGTGGCGGCGCACTTGGGCCAGCCACTCTGCCAGGTTACGCTGAGGCGATTCGCCGACGGCGAGTTGTTCGTCAAGATCGATGAGAACGTGCGGGGCCGGGACGTCTACATCATCCAGCCCACCAATCCCCCCGCGGAAAACATGATGGAGCTGCTGCTCCTCATGGACGCTGCCAAGCGGGCGAGTGCGGCGCGCGTCACGGCGGTCATCCCGTATTTCGGGTATGCCCGGCAGGACCGAAAAGATCAGCCCCGGGTGGCCATCAGCGCCAAGCTCATGGCCAACATGGTGTCGATGGCCGGTGCCGATCGCGTGCTGGCCATGGACTTTCATCAGCACCAGCTCCAGGGCTTCTTCGACCTGCCGGTGGACCATCTCTACGCCGCCCCGGTCCTCGTGAGCCACTACCGCCAGAAGTCGCTTCGCGACCCGGTCGTGGTGGCACCCGACGTGGGCTCGGCGAAGATGGCCAGGGGTTTCGCCAAGCGGCTCAATGCCTCGCTGGCGATCATCGACAAGCGCCGTCCGTCGGCGAACGTGGCAGAGGTGCTGAACGTCGTGGGTGAGGTCGGCGACCGCGATTGTCTCATCCCGGACGACATGATCGACACCGCGGGGACGATGGCGGAGGCGGTCAACGCCCTCAAGCGGCTCGGAGCGCGCGACATTTATTGCTGCGCCACTCACGCGCTGCTCTCGGGACCGGCCGTCGACCGGCTGGTCGCGTCGCCGGTCAAGGAAGTCGCGGTCACCAACACGATCGCCATTCCGCCCGAACGCCGGTTCGACCGGCTCAAGGTGCTCTCGATCGCGGGGCTGCTGGCCAAGGCGATCGGGTATACCCATAGCGATCAGTCGGTGAGTTCACTTTTTGACTAGAGTCGAGACCATCCAATGACCCAGCAAGCCAATCTGCACGCCGCCACGCGTACCGCGACAGGAAAGGGTGCGGCTCGCTCGATGCGCCGCGAGGGCAAGGTCCCCGGCGTCATCTACGGCCACGGACGGCCGGCGGAGGCAGTCACCGTCGACACCTCGGCCCTGACCAAGATGCTTGTGGGCATCAGCGCCGGCACGACGATTCTGGACGTCGTGGTCGACGGACGCGCCCCGGTCAAGGCGCTCATCCGCGAAATGCAGCGCGACCCGCTCCGGCCCGCACAGGTGCTCCACATCGATCTCTACGAGGTGCGGGCCGACGAGCAGGTCACCCTCGAGGTGCCGATTCACCTCATCGGCGTTCCCGACGGCGTGCGGAACTTCGGCGGCGTGCTCGACCACGTGCTTCGCGAGCTCGAGATCGAGGTCCTTCCCGCCGACATCCCGGAGCGCGTCGAGCTCGACGTCACCGCGCTGGCCATCGGGCACTCGCTTTTCGTGCGAGACATCCAGATCCCGAAGGCGCGGATCATGAACGACCCGGATACCCCCGTTGCCACCGTCGTCGCTCCGCGGATTGAGGAGGCGCCGGCCGTGGTCGAAGAGCCAGCCGAGACCGAGCCGGAGCTCATCCGCAAGCCGAAGGCGGAAGCCGAGGGCGAGCCCGACCAGAAGGCCTGAGCCCTGCGCGCGATCCTTGGGCTGGGCAACCCCGGTCCGGAGTACGACGAAACCCGGCACAACGCCGGGTTTCGTCTGGCGGATCACCTGGCGCGCCGATGGCGGTTGGGAGCGTTCCGGCGCGCGGAGCGCGCACGAGAGGCGCAGGGTACATGGGAAGGCCATGCCGTTCGTGTGATGAAGCCCCAGACTTACATGAACCGGAGCGGCGCCGCGCTGGCGTCGCTCCGTGCACTTTCGGGATTCGACCCCGCCAATGACCTGCTGATTCTGGTCGACGACGTC
>JBBRGF010000212.1:0-6010 GCA_038240975.1 Gemmatimonadales bacterium | reverse complement strand
GGTGATGACGCCGTCCTTGCCCACCTTCTCCATCGCTTCGGCGATCAGGTTGCCGATCTCCTTGTCATTGTTGGCGGAGATGGTGCCCACCTGGGCGATTTCCTTCTTGCCCGCCGACGGCACCGAGAGCGTCTTGAGCTGCTCGACCACCGCCGCGACGGCCTTGTCGATCCCCCGCTTCAGCTCCATCGGATTGGCGCCGGCTGTGACGTTCTTGAGTCCCTCGCGGAAGATGGCCTGGGCCAGCACCGTGGCGGTGGTGGTGCCGTCGCCGGCGAGATCGGAGGTCTTGGTGGCGACCTCCTTGACCATCTGGGCGCCCATGTTCTCGATCGGGTCGCTCAGCTCGATTTCCTTGGCCACGGTCACGCCGTCCTTGGTGATGGTCGGCGAGCCGAATTTCTTGTCGATGACGACGTTCCGGCCCTTGGGGCCGAGAGTGACCTTCACCGCCTCGGCGAGAGTGTCCACGCCCCTCTTGAGTCGGGTGCGAGCGTCGATGCTGAAGAGCAGTTCTTTCGCTGACATGTGCCTTCACTCCCCTCGAGGTGCCTGCATTAGCCGATCTTGGCGAAGATGTCCGTGGCTTTGATGATCATCAGCTCGTCTTCGCCCGATTGAAAAGGCGTCCCGCTGTACTTGCCATAGATCACCGTGTCGCCCACCGCAACATCGATCTTGACCCGCTCTCCCTTCTCGATCCTCCCCGGCCCGACCGCGATGACCTGCCCCTGAGTGGGCTTTTCTTTGGCGGTATCCGGGATGTACAGAGGACCGTATCTGGCCTCCGCCTCATCGGCGGGAAGGATCACGACGCGATCCTCCAAGGGCTGGATCTTCACCTTGGGCCTGGTCTTGGTAGCGGTGGTCATTGATGCCCTCCGACTGGGTAATGGCTGGGATCTTCACCAGCCGCTTGATCTTGAGCGTAGGAGCGGAGACTTGACTGGAATGGGTTTACAGAACTGCAGTATCGTCTGCTGTACTGTACTTGTCAAGTGTATTAAGATGTTGCCAGTCACCACGCTACTACTTAACTTATCGTTGTTAACCGCCCTTGTCTCCTTGGGGGACCCAATGGACGTGTCGTTCGTCATCAGGCAGCGACTCGAGGAATTCGGTTTGGATCAGCGGGAGCTGGCGCGGGCGGCCCAGGTGACGGAGTCGTATATCTCCCAGCTCCTGACCCGAAAGAAGGCCCCGCCCGCGCCGAGCCGCACCGACATCTATGACAAGATGGACAAGTTCCTGAAGCTGCCGAGCGGGGAGCTGGCGCGCCTGGCGGTGGTGCAGCGCAAAGAGGAATCGAAGCGGGAATGGGGCGAGGAAGCCGCGCCGCTGTTCGGTGAAATCCGGGCTGTGATCCTGAAAAAATGCCAACCCGACAGACAGCCGCACGTTCGCGCCATCTTCGACCACCAGGCCTTCGGCGAGCTCGAGCGACTGGTCACCCAGCGGCTCCTCGAAGTGCTTCAGGCGGTGGCCAAAGAGCAGTTAGAGAACGATTTCTGGCTGCGCATGGTGGCCGATCTCAGCGGGCGCAGCTTCGAGGAGATGCGGGTCATCGTTCTCGAGTTCCTCGACACCGACGTATTCCATCTTTCCCGTGAGCAGTGCGTTTCCTTCCTCGATCCGATGATCGAATCGTGGGACGTCGACCTGGCCACGTTTGCGCTGGATATCGTGCTCAATCCCAGAGTGGTGGCGGGGCATATCAGGCGATTCGAGTTCATCGAGCGGGAGGCCGGCCGAAGCGGCCAGGAGCCCGGACTCAGCGCGTTCCTTCAGGACCCCGCCCTCAGTGGTACCGCCACAGAGGCTGAGATCGACTTTCTCAAGCGGTTGAGATTCAAGGACAAGCGACCCACGCCCCTCTTCTACTATCGGGAGCTACAGAATCTCAGGGATCCGCTGAACTTTCGTATCGAAGGAGTTCCTTCATGAATCAACCGACTCACCTCTCGAGAGAGCTTCCGTCCGACGCGCGGGACTACCTGGCGCACCGGCTGGATGGCGCGCGCGATCTCTATCTGCTCGCGCTGGCTCTGGGCGACCGGCCCGACGGTTCGGCGATGTTCGGCCGGATGATCCGCGAGGCGCGCATCCACTTCGCGTCGGTAATCGAGGAGGCCCGTATCGCCGGGCTCGACACCGGCGCCATCGCCTTGATGCTCGGAAGGCCGAATACCGAGCTGGGCGACAGCATCCGGCCCGAGCTGTGGGCGCGCGTGGAACAGCTCATCGCGGAGAGAGCAGCGCGCAAGCGGCGGGCGTGAACCGCCTTGCTGTTTGCGGGCCGTCCGGGTACTCTTGTGCACTGCCGGGCATGCGCACCCAATTTCCGACGTGATCAGAGAAGGGCAGGCGTTGGCGCCGGCCCTTTTTTTATTTCATCATGTACCAGGAGCAGGAACGATGCGTACCAACGGCACGGTCAAGTGGTTCAACGATGCGAAGGGTTTCGGCTTCATCACTCCGGCGGACGGTCAGAAGGACTGCTTCGTCCATCACTCCGCCATCCAGGCCGAGGGCTTCAAGAGCCTGGCAGAGGGTGACAAAGTGGAGTTCGACGTCGTGCAGGGCCAGAAGGGCCCCGCGGCGGAGAATGTCGTCAAGATCGCGCAGTAAACCACCGCAGCGGTGACCCGAACGAAGATGACCGGCCTGCTCTGCGGGCCGGTCGTTTTACATCAGTCCTCTCACCTCGTCGATCGTATCGGCCTCGGACGCCTTCTTGTCCGGTCGGTAGCGCTTGATGCGCGCGAATCGTAGCGCCACGCCGCCAGGATAGTAGGGGCTGGTCTGCACGTCGTTGAAGGCCACTTCCACCACCAGCTCGGGCCGTACGTAGACGGTGTATGCGTCACGCGCGGCCTCGAGCTCGAGCAGCTTTGCCGTCTGCCACTTCAGCATCTCGTCGGTCATCCCCTTGAATGTCTTGCCGAGCATGACGAAGCCCCCCACCACCGGATCGCGCGCGCCGAGGTGGAGATTGCTGAGCCACCCCTTTCTCCGCCCGTGTCCCCACTCCGCCGCGAGGACGACGAGGTCGAGCGTCTTGACCGGCTTGATCTTGAGCCACCGCCTGCCGCGCCGGCCCGCCTCGTACGGCGCATCGAGGGCCTTGGCCATGATTCCCTCGTGTCCCTGGGCCAGCGTCTTCGCCAGAAACTCCGCCGCCTGCGCGCCCGACGAGGTGACGAGCCGGGGTATTACGAGCGATAGCGGAACCGTATCGGTGAGCGCGGCGAGCCTTCGGCGGTACGGCTCATCGAGAAGAGGAGTGCCGTCGACGTACAGGAGGTCGAAGACGACGGGCGTGAGCGGAAGCAGTTGGCGGACGCGTTCGACATCGAGCCGCCGGCCGAAGCGCGTCATGGTGGTCTGAAAAGGGCGCGGCCGGCCGTCGTCCCGAAGCGCGATCACTTCGCCCTCCAGGATCAGCTCGCGCGCGGGTAGCGCGCGCGCCATGTCCACGAGCTCGGGGACCGCGGCGGTGACGTCGTTGAGCGCACGGGAATAGACACGCACGTCGTCGTCACCCTTGTGGATCTGGATCCGGGCGCCGTCGAGTTTCCACTCCAGCGCCGCCTCGCCCAGCTCCGCAAGGGCTTCGGCCTCGTCGTCGGCGGAGCCGGCGAGCATCGGCAGCACCGGCCGAAAGAGCTGCACCGAGAATTTCGCGAGCCCCGTCTCGCCCTCGGTCAGGGCAATGTTCGCCACGGCCGGGAGGTCGCCCACCATCATCACCGCCCGACGGATCGTCGGGGCCGGCAACCCCGCCGCCTTCGCGATGGCGTCTGTCACTACGCCTTCGAGCGCCCCCTGGCGCAATTCACCGGTGACCAGGCCGAAGAGGAAACGCTGCTCGTCCGTCGTGAGACGGGCCAGGAGCCCTGCCAGGCGGCGGCGCTTTTCCCCGGCCGAACCCTTGCCGCCCACCCCGGCGACCCGCTCGAAGACGGCGTCTACCTCCGAGATGTCGAGGGCCGGCTCGATCGAGGCAGAGTCGCCGGCGGCATCACGGAGCGCGGCGTAGCCCACGCCGAGCTTGCTCTGGGGAACGACGCCGCACAGGTAGGAGGTGGCCACCTCGATCTCCCTGGGCGGCACGCGTAATAAGAAGTCGGCCAGGAGCGACACCTTGTCGCGGCGGCCGCTGGTTTCGGCCACCCTCCTCGAGGCTTCGACCAGCAGGCTGAATCTCATCGCCTGAAGATGCTGCGCCCGGCTGCCATCGCCAACGGCTCTGTGATTGCCCTCACCGCTGGTCGACCGCCCCGCGCGCATCCTGTCACATGTCAAACACTCGCCTCTATACCCGCCGGCCGCGCACCATGGCCCCGATCCTGGCCACCGGCCTCGCGGGGGTCGCCGTCTACGGCCTCCTTCGCCGAGCTCGGCGGCGTGAATCGCTGAACGGCAAGGTTGTCCTCGTCACGGGAGGCTCGCGCGGACTGGGGCTCGTACTCGCCCGGCACGCCGCGGAGCAGGGTGCTCGGGTGGCCGAGTGCGGGCGCGATGTGTCGACACTCGATCGGGCCCGCTCCACCCTCGACGCCCTGGGCCTTCGCGTTCTCGCACTGCCTTGTGATGTGACCAGCCCGGCCGCGGTTCAGATTCTGATCGAGACGGTGAGAGGTGAGCTCGGTCCGGTGGACGTCCTGATCAACAATGCAGGAGTGATACAGGTAGGGCCGGTGGAGGAAATGACCGCCGCCGACTACGCCGAGGCCATGGCCGCCAACTTCTGGGGCACGGTGCACGCCACCCTCGCCGTGCTTCCTGAGATGCGCGGCCGCCGAAGCGGGCACATCGTCAACATCGCGTCGATCGGCGGCAAGATCAGCGTGCCCCATCTTCTTCCGTACAGCGCCAGCAAGTTCGCCGTCGTGGGATTCTCGAGAGGACTCCGCTCCGAGATGGCGCCGCACGGCGTTACAGTGGTCACGGTCTGTCCCGGCCTGATGCGCACCGGAAGCCCGCGCAATGCTACCTTCCGCGGCCGGCAGCGCAGTGAGTACGCCTGGTTCAGCGTCGCCGCCTCAATGCCGCTCCTCTCGATAGATGCGGAGACCGCGGCGCACCGGATACTCGAGGGCGCGATGCGCGGCGAGGCAGAGGTGGTATTCCCCCTGTCCATGCGCGCAGCCGCCATGCTCGACGCACTCATGCCGTCGGTCACTGCCGCGTTCCTTACCGCCGCTGCCCGCCTGCTTCCCGGCGAGGCCCGCCATGCGACCGGACGGCGATCCGGCAAGGAGAGCGAGTCGTGGGTGTCGCCGTCTTGGCTCACGAGACTCGGCGACCGTGCCGCGCAGAAATACAACCAGGTTGCCACCGGAGAGAGTTGATCTCCCGGACAAGTTCACCCCGTTCGTTCGCTCGCGCTCAGGGCCTCGCCGGCGGTCCAGATAGCCGCACCGAGGAGGACGACATCCTTGGCCAGGAACTGCCCCGGCATTGGGGAGGGGAAGGGAAATCCGTAGCCCATCTGCCAGACCCCTGGCGTGCTCAGCACAAAGCTTTAGTGTGATCAGAAACATGGCTATCGCGCCGATGCTGCCGAGCGCCGAAAGCTTTGGGGCGAAGGCGCGAGTGGCGATGAGCGCGCCGAAGAGGATTTCGGTGATGCCGATCAGAAAGCTGAGCGGACGAAGGCCGAAGGCGTTGAGGGCCCACGACATGAGGGGGCTGTTTTCCACCAGCGGCTTGATGCCCATCGCCTCGTATTCCGTGAATTTCAGCGCACCGACCCACAAGAGAATGACGACGAGGCCGTAGCGTAAGACGGTGACACCCAGCTTTTCCAGCGCCAAGCCACGGGACCTGGGACCTATGACGGCTGCTCCCACCTATTACCTCGCTCTTCGGGGTCTGTTTGTCGACGACTCGAATACTCCAGAAAGGCTTACGTCCTGGAACGAAAACGAACAGGTCGTCGGATTCCCGCCCCCGGATTCGTCATATCTTCCACCGTGTGGATCCATTTGGGCCTAGCGGGCGTTTA
>JBBRGF010000211.1:0-6065 GCA_038240975.1 Gemmatimonadales bacterium | reverse complement strand
AGAGTGTCCACGGTGTAGGATGGGCCGGGCCTCGATAGCTCGAGGAGCTCCACGCTCATACCTGGAGTGCCTTCCATCGCCAGGCCGAGCATCGTAGCCCGGTCGGCGGGGGAGGCACTGTGGCCGCCCTGCTTGAAGGGTTGCTGGCGAGCCGGAACGAACCGCAGGGCGGCAAGGCCGAGCGCCTCGAACGCCACCTGCCCGACGATGAGATGTCCGTTGTGAACCGGGTCGAACGACCCGCCCAGGAGACCGATCATCCCCTCAGGAGGCCTCGGTGGAACCGGAGGGGCAGACTTGAGGGGCACCCGGGGCTTTGGGGTGGAAGCGCTTGATGTACCCGCAGGTCTCCTGCACGTCTTCCTTGTAGCCCAGCGTCCGGTAGGCCTGCACCAGCTTCACCAGCGCTCCAGGCGCCACCGACGTGCGAGGATAGGTGGCGACCAGGTCCTTGAGGTAGAGAATCGCCGAGTCGTAGGCCTTGAGTCGGAAGTAGTACAGCGCGGCCTTGTACTCCTTGTAGGCGAAGCGCTCCTGCAGATCGACAATCCGGGTCTGTGCCCGCTTGGCGGGTGAGCCGTCGGGATAGCGATTGAGCAGCTCCTGGTACGTCCCAAGCGCCGTCTGCCCGTATGATGGGTCGAGCTCCGGACGTCGCCAGAGATCGGCATAGACGTCGCCGGTCCTGAGGAGCGCATCGGCTGCCAGCGGGTCGTTCGGGGTTTCGTCGGACACCTTGCGAAACTCCCGCGCCGCGGTCAGCTGACTGCCGGTGGCGAAGTTGGCCTCGCCCAGATAAAAATGCGCCTTCGGAATGCGCCCGTCGCCGGGTGGAAACTCCAGCAAGGCCCGCTCGAGCTGCTTGATCGCGTCGCCCCACTTCGCCGCGCGAACCGACCGCTCTGCCCTATTCCAGATCGAGTCCACTTGCTGCACCGAGGCGCCCTGGGCAACCTGGGTGACTGGCGTTGGTGCGACCTTGGGCGCGGGCGCTCCTCCGCCGCAGGCCGCCAGCACCAGAACGGCCGGAGCGAGAAGGCGCCGGCTCATGGCCGGCCCACGGAAGAGATCGAGTCACCCGCTGGCTGCACGATGCCCAGAGATTGAAGCCGCGCGAGCGCGGCCTGGCCGGCGGAATCGGCGGTTCCGGCGGAGACGACGGACTGGAACGAGATGGTGGCGGCGATCGTGTCTCCCTGCGCGAGCCGCGCCTCGGCGGCTCGCAGCGTCGCGCGGCGTCCGACCGGCGACACCGAATCGGCTCTCGCCGCTTCGGAAAACCAGAGCGCGGCATCCACACGTTTGCCCTGGGAATCGGCTCGCTCGCCCAACGCGAACGCGCACCCTGCCACCCCGGTGCGCGCCTTTGCCCGTACCGAGCTGTCGGCGCTCCGGCGCAAGACAGCCCGGAACTGGAGCAGCGCCTGGCCACAGCCGGAGGTCGCCTCGAGGGCGGAACCGTACAGTGTGAGAAGTGAGTCGACCGCGGCCGGCTCGGGTGCGGCGGCGATGGCTCCGGGAAGGAGCGCCACCAGCTCCGCGCTGTCGGCGCCCGGACGGGAGGCAAGGAGCACCGCGTAGCGGCCGGTGAGGCGCTCGGGAGCGATGGCCTGGAGGCCGCGCAGAGCGTACTGAACAGCGGCCGGGTCGGCCTTTCGGTCGGCGGCGCGCACGACAGTCTCGAGCCCCTCGGCTGCCTCCTGCCCCCGGGCCGGGTCTTCGGCGGCAAGGCGGATATACGCGTCCGACGCCTTGCGCAGCTCGCCGCCGTGCAATGCCGCCGCACCCGCTTTGGCGTAGACCCGCGGGTCGGGGTTGCTGCCGAGTACGGAGGTGTAGCGGTCGAGGGCCTCGGAATAGTGGGCCTGTCCGTAGGCCTCATCGCCCAGGCGCTCGCGATCGCCGGCGCCGGTACACGCAGCGGCGAGAGCCAAGGCGAGAAGAGAGCGCCTCACGTGCCGGTGCGTCCGAGCATCGCCAGGTACGCCTCGACGCGGGCGTTTTCGGGCCGGCGGGCGAGACACGCCTTCCAGACGTCTCGCGCGCCAACACCGTCGCCCGAGAGATAGTGCGCCAACCCCAGGGCTGCCTCCGCATCGACGAAGTTGGGCCTGGCGTGGACGACTTCCTCGAGGGTCTCGCGAGCTTCCAGGGGCCGGCCGGCCTCGAGCATCAGACGGGCCATGCGGTAGCGAAGGTCGTGATATCCGGGACCGAGCTCGAGTGCCCGGCCGTACTGCTCGATGGCCTCGCCGAGCGCGCCGGCCTCCGCGTACGCGTCGCCCAGCTCCGCGTGCCGGTTGGCGAGCGTGGCCGCCACCGGCGCGGGGAGTCCGTCGGCCGGCGGCGAGACACTGGCGGCCGCACGGCGGAACGACTCTTCGGACTCGGCGGCGCGCCCCTGCTCGCTCAGAATCAGACCCTGGTGGATGAGAGCCTCGAGGTAGCGAGGATTCAGCTCGAGCGCACGCGCGAACTCGCCGAGCGCCTCCTGCTGCCTGCCGACCAGCGACAGCGAAACGCCCATGAGATGGTGCACATCGGCAAAGGCGCGGCCCGAGGCGACGATTTCCTCCAGCAGGTAGATGGCGCCATAGTAGTCCTGGACGCCGAACCGGTCGCGAGCCCGCGCCAGAAGCCGCTCAGTCTGGCCGGCCATGGGCCTCCCGGAACCAGCGGACGAACCGGCGGATTCCCTCGGGAAACGGCGTGCGCGGCGCGTAATGCAGGATTGCGCCGGATTTGCTCAGGTCGGCCGCGGTGCGCTGGACATCGCCCGGCTGCATCGGCGCCCACGCGATGCGCGGCTCCAGGTCGAGCGCGCGCGCGATCTCGGCGACCATGTCGCCGGTGGCGACCGACCGGTTGCCACCGAGGTTGAACACCTCGGCGCCGACGGGCGCGGTCTCGGTCCAGCGGACCGCCGCGGTCACCCCGGCCACGATGTCATCGCAATACGTGTAATCGCGCGCCTGGGTGCCGTCGCCGAACAGTGTGAGCGTTTCGCCGTTCGTCATCTTCCGGACGAACGCGTGGATGGCCAGATCGGGACGCTGGCGCGGGCCGTACACGGTGAAAAACCTGAGCGACGCGGCGCGAAAGCCGTAGATCGGCGCCACGGAGTCGAGAAGCAGCTCCCCAGCGCGTTTCGTCGCCGCGTACGGCGAGACCGGCGCGATCGCGACGGCGTCCTCACGAAACGGCGCCGGCGTGCTGTCGCCATAAACCGAGGAAGACGAGCCGAACACGATCCGCGACACGCCGGTCTGGCGTGCGGCCTCGAGGACCGCGGCGGTTCCGGTGACGTTGGTGCGGGCGTAGCCCACCGGATCGGCAAGCGACGGACGGACACCGGCCTTGGCGGCGAGGTGGACGATCACGGTCTCGGGTGTCAGGTGCTTCCGGAGCGCGTCGACGTCGAGCATGTCCTGCTCGTGAAAGGTGAATCCCGCCAGTGTGCCCATCTCGCGGAGATTGCGCTCTTTCATGGCCCGAGGGTAGAACGGATCGAAGTTGTCGATGCCGATCACCTCATCCCCGCGTCCGACCTGCGCCTCGACCACGTGCGAGCCGATGAATCCCGCCGCTCCGGTGAGGAGGATCCGGGTCACCTGCCGCCCCGTCCGATTCCGTAGTACTCGAAGCCCTGCTGGGTCATCCGCTCGGGATCGTAGAGGTTGCGGCCGTCGATGAGGAGGGGACGGCGCAGCAGCTTGCGGACGCGCTCGAAATCGGGGTTGCGGTATACCAGCCACTCGGTCATCACGAGCAATGCGTCGGCGCCGTGCGCGGCGCTGTAGGGGTCGGCGGCGTACATCACGCGGTCGCCGAAGATGTGGTGCGCCGACTCGTGGGCCTTGGGATCGTGCGTCTGCACCCTGGCGCCCGCGGCGAGAAGTCCCTCGATGAGGGGAATGGTGGGGCTCTCGCGCATGTCGTCGGTTTCCGCCTTGAACGCGAGTCCCCACACACCGACGATCTTACCCTTGAGGTCGCTTCCCAGAAACTTGAGCGTCTTGTTGAGGACCACGAGCTTTTGTTGCTCGTTCACAGCCTCGACCGACTTGAGCACGTCGAGCGATAACCCGAGCGAGTCGGCGGTGTGGATGATCGCCTTCACGTCCTTGGGGAAACAGGACCCGCCGTAACCAGGACCGGGATAGAGAAACGCCCGCCCGATGCGCTGGTCGGATCCGATGCCGAGCCGCACGTTGTGGACGTCGGCGCCCACGAGCTCGCAGAAGCGCGCCATCTGGTTCATGAACGAGATGCGGGTAGCCAGCATGGCGTTCGCAGCGTACTTGGTGACCTCGGCCGAGGCGATGTCCATGAAGAGCACGCGGTTGCCGCCCTGGCGGGTAAAGGGTCCATAGAGCTCACCCATCACTTCTCTGGCATCCTCGTCGTCGACGCCGATCACGACCCGATCGGGCTTCATGAAGTCCTCGATGGCCGCCCCTTCCTTCAGAAACTCCGGGTTGGAGCACACGGCGAAGGGCAGCTCGGTCTGCGACTTGACCGCGGCGCGCACCTTCTCGGCGGTTCCCACCGGCACCGTGGACTTGGTCACGATGACCTTGTGGCCGTCCATGGTGCGGCCGATTTCGCGCGCCACTCCCAGCACGTGCTGCAGATCGGCGGAGCCGTCCTCGCCGGGAGGCGTGCCGACGGCGATGAAGATTACGCGCGAGGCCTTGACCGCGGCGCCAAGATCGGTGGTGAACGTGAGCCGCCCTTCCTCCTGATTACGCCGCACCATCGGCTCGAGCCCGGGCTCGTAAATCGGTATCTCGTTCTGCTGAAGCCGGGCAATCTTGGCTGTGTCCTTGTCCACACAAATGACGTCGTTGCCCGTTTCCGCCAGGCAGGCGCCGGCCACCAGACCGACGTAGCCGCTTCCGATCACCGCCACGTGCATGTCAATCCTCTTTCGGCATGGCGTTGCGCGTGTCGACCACCAGCTTCGCGTGACGCTTGATCATGCGGTAGTCCACCACGGTGTGATCGGTGACGATCATGACGCAATCGACCCGTGCGACCAGATCGGGCGTCAGGGCCACCGAGCGGAACTCGTGTCCGTTCTCACTGAGCACGGGGACATGTGGATCGTAGTACGAGACCGTCGCCCCCTGCCCTTCGAGCAGGCGGATGATGTCGAGCGCCGGACTCTCACGGATGTCGTCGATGTCCCGCTTGTAGGCTACCCCCAGCACGAGGACGTTCGCGCCGCGCACCGCCTTACCCACCCCGTTGAGCACCTCGGCCACCGTGCGCACCCAGAAGAGCGGCATCTCCGTGTTGAGCTCGCCGGCGAGATCGATGAACCGCGTCTTGTAGTTGAGTCCCCGCATCTTCCACGCGAGATAGTGCGGGTCGATCGGAATGCAGTGGCCGCCGAGCCCGGGGCCGGGCAGAAATTTCATGTAGCCGAAGGGCTTGGTGGCGGCCGCCTCCATCACCTCCCACACGTCGACGCCGAGCTTGTCACAGACGATTGCCATCTCGTTGACCAGGCCGATGTTGACGCTGCGGAAGGTGTTCTCCAGCAGCTTGACCATCTCGGCGCAACGGGTCGAGCTGACCGGTACGACGTGTTTGAAGATCTTGCCGTAGAAGCCGACGGCGCGCTTGGTGCATTCGGCGGTCACGCCGCCGATGATCTTGGGCGTGTTGAAGGTCTTCCAGGTCTTGTTGGCCGGATCGACGCGCGCGGGCGAGAAGGCCAGGAAAAAGTCCTTGCCGACCTTGAGGCCGGTCGATTCCAGCTCGGGCAGCACGGCCTCGTCGGTCGTGCCGGGATAGGTCGTGCTCTCCAGGATGATCGTCTGGCCCTTGGTCAGGGTGCGCTTGATTTGCTCGGTGGCGGCCACGATGTAGGAGATATCGGGGTCTTTGGTTTTGCGCAGCGGCGTGGGGACGCAGACGCTGATCGCCTTGACGCTTTGGAGTTCGGAGAAGTCGTCGGTGGCGCGCAGCGTGCCGGCCTTGACCAGCGCCGCCAGTTCCTTGGTGTCGATGTCCTCGATATAGGACTTGCCGTGGTTGATGCTCTCGACCTTGCGGGC
>JBBRGF010000210.1:0-6075 GCA_038240975.1 Gemmatimonadales bacterium | reverse complement strand
CATCGGGATAAAGACCAGCGAGATCACGATGCGGCCGAGCATATAGCCGAAAACAAGCTGTAGAAACTGAAAATTGCCGCCCTTAGCAAATGCGATCCCAGGCACCGAGACAAACGTGATCGTGCTAGTTTCGGTCGCGACTATCGACATCGCGATCGCCCACCACGGCACCGATCTGTCGCCGACAAAATAATCTTCAGTCGTCTCCTGCTTGCCCGAAAACAGGATGCCGAACGCCGTAATGCCGATCAGATAGCCGAATATGATAACTAGATCGAGTGTTTGCATTTACTTTTCACCGATTTGGGCCAATACCTTTCGAATAAGATCTTCACTAAGCCAAAATCCAGCTTCGGAGACGAGTTTAATAAGTTCGGGTTCTACTCGCTGAATCAATCCTTTATCTTTTGCCCGTATCAGGACACCTATAAGTCCCGTAACTTCAAGACCTATCCGTTCAGCTTCAAATCGTCCGGCTGTCTCATCTATTAATAGCAGGTTCGCCGCAAGCTCAACCGAAAGTGAAATCGCTTCGGCTTCTCCCGGGTCAACCCTTTCGATTAACTCGTAGAAGAGATCACGATTAGTGAGACTAACTACTTGAATCCAGTCATACTTCTGGATTTCAATGCGCTGATGCTCAAGAACGTTGATTTCTTGAAATACCGCTTCCGGAATTATCACAGTTTCGAAAAGGTCGCGAAGCAAATTTATCCGCCCGATTCGAAGCAGATTCGTGATAGGTGATGTGTCGCTGACGACAATCATTTGATCAAGCGTCTCAACGTCTCAACATCCTGCATAACGTCTTCGAAGGTGATATGTAGGTAGATATCCCGTTTCGCCAATTCTTTTTGAAATGAGATTTGATCCAGACCAGCCATACGTTTCGCTTGGCCCATTGTTAGCTTCTTGGTCGCGTATAGATGGGCTGCGAGATCGATGAGCATCTCCCGTTCGCTCATTTTTGCGCTTACCAGAAACTCTTTTGGAACGACTAAATCGGAAGTGGCAATCATATGCGTATTCTAAACTATTTTTGAATTCTTGCTATCGCTTTTTCGACAACGAAATCATTTTGAGCCAACAGTTCGAACGACGCCACGACATCGAGCGAAGTCCGATCTGAGACTAAAGCTACTCGCAGATCATTGTTCGCTCGGTTCAGAAGTTCTGCGGCCTCGGCTTCGTCCAAGCCCGTCTCCGCCGTCAAAATACGTATGCTACGTTCTTTTAGTTTGATATTCGATGACTTAACATTCGTCATGCGGTTGCCTTTTACGTAGCCGAGCCGGATCATGGCGACGGTCGAGATCATGTTGAGTACCAGCTTTTGCGCCGTGCCGGCTTTCATTCGAGTCGAACCGGTTATCGCCTCGGGGCCGACGACGGGGACAATCGCGAGATCAACCGCCGCCGTGATCGCCGAATCGGGGACGCAGGTGATGCAAGCTGTAAAGCAACCTAACTCGCTCGCATACTCCACAGCCCCAATAGTATAAGGTGTTCGGCCCGAAGCGGCGATGCCGACGACCGCGTCTTTTGCCGTCACACCCCGCTCTTTCAAATCTTCGATACCGGCTTCGCGGTTGTCTTCGCTAGATTCGGTCGCTTTATAAAGCGCATCATAGCCGCCAGCTATCACACCCTGGACAAGGTCATAGGAGACGCCAAACGTCGGCGGTATCTCCGATGCGTCCAGAACGCCGAGGCGTCCGCTTGTGCCTGTTCCGACGTAAAATAGCCGTCCACCTGTCTGCAGTCGTTCGACGATCTTGTCAATTGCGTTTGCGATCTCCGGGATAACCTTTGCGACGGCTTCGGCGACCTTTTTGTCCTCGGCGTTGATTAGCCGAAGGGCCTCGACCGTCGAGACCTGGTCGATCTCGGCGGTCGCTGGGTTTTCTTGTTCGGTTACTGGCAGCATAGAGAGATCTATCGCTTTGAGCCGTTAGCCCCGTTCTTCATCGCCATCAACGCACCCGCGTGTGATGGCGGCATTAGAGGTTCCTGCAAATAGGCTTTCGGGGCCGTTTTGTGAATTAGCTCGATCATTGGTCCGGTCAAAAGGTCTCCTGCTTTAAAGACACTGCCGACACATCCGATCGGGACTCTTTGTTTTTCTAGGCCGAGCCGTCGTAAAACGGCAGTTGCGGCGGTCCCGAGTTCTCGGCCCGCTTCGTTGATTATTTCCACACCGATTTTATCACCTTCGAGGGCTGTTTCCACGACGAGGCGCGCAAAACCGGCGATGCGGCTATTGTCCATTTGCGGTGCATAGATCGCGCCGATCAGGTTTTCGACGCTCGATGCTCGAAAATATTCGGCTGCTCGCTCGCTCAATTTGGTAAGCTCGCCGCGACCGTCCGACGCCTTTGCAATGCTGTGCAGAGCACGGTCGGCTATGCCGCGTCCGCCGCCCTCGTCACCGGCGATCGGGCCCCAGTCGCCGGCGATAGCCTTTTCGCCAGCGTCGTTTACACCGAGGCAGATCGAGCCGGTCCCGGCGATTACGACGGCTCCGGGTTTGCCGAGCGTGGTGCCGTAGAGAGCGATGTCGGCGTCGGTCGTGACGTGGGTTTTGCGAACTCGAAAGCGCTCGATAAAGCTCTCCCGCACGCGTTCGCGAATATCGGTTCGACGGACGCCGGCCAGCCCGACCGTGGCCGCGACGATGTCTCCGCGTCTCACCTGATGCTCGACATGGTTCGCGCCCGGGAGGTCTTCGAGGCCTCGCAGGACTTCACCGTGGGGCTCGAGGAAGAGTTTCAGATCCTCGACCCCCGCACGCTCTCGCTGGAGCATCGGTTCGAGGAGCTGAGGGACGCCGCGAAGGCCGACGAGCACCTGACCGAGTCCGTGGCGGGGGAGCTGATCGAGTCGGAGGTCGAGATCCGCTCTGGTCGCGGCGAGGGCTTCGGCGACGCGTGCGCGCGCCAGCGCGAGGCGCGCGTGCGGCTGTTCGGGCTGGCCGAAGGGCGCGGACTGCTCCTCGGCGCCACGGGGACCCACCCCTGGAGCACCTGGCAGGAGCAGCGGATCATCGACACCGACCACTACCGGCGGGTCGAGGAGGGCCTCCAGTACGTGGCGCGCCGGAACAACACCTTCAGCCTGCATGTGCACGTGGGGGTGCGTGGAGCCGATCGCGTCATCGCGGTGTGCGACAGGCTGCGACCCGTGCTGCCCGAGCTTCTGGCGATCTCCGCCAACTCGGTTTTCCTGGACGGACGTGACTCCGGCTTGCACTCGGCGCGCACCCAGATCTTCACGAAGAGCTTTCCCCGTTGTGGAGTCCCCGACCGCTTCGGCGGCTTCGACGCCTACGCGGACTACGTGAACTTCCTCGTTCGGACCAACTCGATCGTCGAGCACACCCAGCTGTGGTGGAGCGTGCGACCGCACCATTCCTTCGGCACCGTGGAGGTGCGGATATGTGACGCCCAGTCGAGTGGCGACGCGTCCATCGCGCTGGCGGGCCTCGTCGTGGCGTGTGCGGCCCAAGCCGCGCTGGACCACGACGACGGCGTGGCCTTCGAGCACCCGCCCAGGAGGCTCGTGGAGGAGAACCTCTGGCGCGCCCTGCGCTACGGCCTGGACGGCAAGCTCATCGACCTCGAGAGGGGCGAGGAGTTCCCCGCGGCGGCCACGACCGACCGGCTGCTCGCGTGGACCGCCCCGGCGCGATCGTCGCTGGGCATAGATCCCGCCTTGCCGGCTCACAACGGCGCGCAGCGCCAGCGGCGCGCGCTGGCCGAGGGCAGGTCGATCGAGGACATCTTCCAGGCGGAGGTAGAGGAGACCAAGCGCACCTATGCGGGCGCCGAGGTGAGGAGCTGACCATGAACGACGAGTTGCGAGAGCCGACGGAGGACGAGTTGCGCGCCGCCTTCGAGGAGCAGTTGCGCCAGGTGAGCGTGGAGGACGTGCTCCTCCAGACCGTGGCAACCCTGGTGAATCTGGCCGCCCGCCGCCTCGGCCTGATCCCGGAAGCGGGGGAGGATCCCGCGGAAGGGCGCGATCTCGCGCAGGCCAAGCTCGCGATCGATGGTGCGCGCGCCCTCGCCCCGTTGTGTCCGGATGACCACCAGGACTCCATCCGCGACGCCCTATCCGGGCTGCAGCTCGCCTACGCCCGCGAGGCCGGGGCAACCGCCGGACCGGGCGCGGGTCCCGCGGACGAGCCGGTCGCTCCCGCCCCGGCCCCGGCTCCGCCTCCCGCCGAGAAGGCCGAAGCGGAGCGGGCAAAGGCGCGTTCCAAGATCTGGACCCCGCCCGGAACGTGACCGTCGGCATCTTCGGGGGGTCGGGCTTCTACCGCTTCCTCGACGAGGTGGAGGAGATAGCGGTGGACACCCCGTACGGGCCGCCCTCCGCACGCGTGCGGATCGGCACGATCGCGGGGGAGCGGGTGGCCTTCATGCCCCGCCACGGCGACGAGCACACACTCCCGCCGCACCGGATCAACTACCGCGCCAACGTCTGGGCGATGAAGCAGGTCGGGGTGAGTCGGATCATCGGTCCCTCCGCGTGCGGCTCGCTCAAGCCCGAGCTCGAGCCCGGCACGTTCGTCATCTGCGACCAGTTCGTTGACCGCACGGGAGGCCGCGAGGATACCTTCTACGACGGCCCTCAGACCACACACGTCTCCGCCGCGGACCCCTACTGCCCCGGCCTGCGCCAGACGCTCGTGGAGTGCGCGCGGGACCTCGAGATACCCGTGGCAGAGAGCGGCACGGTCGTCGTCATACAGGGTCCCCGCTTCTCCACCCGGGCCGAGTCGCGCTGGTTTCACCAGGCCGGCTGGGACGTGGTCAACATGACCCAGTACCCCGAGGCTTGGCTCGCCCGGGAGCTCGAGCTGTGCTACGCCAACGTGTCGCTCGTCACCGATTACGACGTTGGCCTCGAGGGTATGCCCGACGTCCCCCCGGTGTCGGTCGAGACAGCCGTACGGGTTTTCTCGGAGAACCTCGATAGACTGCGCGCGCTCTTGTTCCGGGCGGTGCCCAAGATCGGACCCCAGCCGGACGACCACTGCGCCTCGGCTCTGTCGAGCGCGATCGTCCACTAGCTCGGGGGCCAGGCAGCGAGAACACCCGGCTTTCTTTCAGACCGAATTCACCCGGAGGACAATTCCCCTTGACCGACTTCTTGACCGACTATGGAATCATCGTGGCGCTGGCGTGCGCGGGGGCCGCGGTGCTCTATGGGGTGGCCACCACCCGCTGGCTGCTGGCCAAGTCCCCGGGCAACGAGCGGATGCAGGAGATCTCGGCCGCCGTGCAGGAGGGCGCCGGCGCGTACCTGACCCGGCAGTACCAGATCATCGGCGCGGTGGCGGTGGTGCTGGCCATCGTGCTGGCGATCGCCCTCGACCTGAGGACCGCGATCGGCTTCGTCATCGGCGGCGCGTTCTCGGGCGCGGCCGGATTCATCGGCATGAACGTGTCGGTTCGCGCCAACTGCCGCGTGGCCGAGAGCGCCCGCGGCGGCGTGGGCGCCGCACTGGACGTGGCCTTCAAGGGTGGCGCCATCACCGGCATGCTCGTGGCGGGCCTCGCCCTGCTCGGCGTGGCCGGCTACTACGGCGTGCTGCTGCTGGCGGGGGTCGAGGAGAAGGACGCGATCGACGCCCTGGTGGGCCTTGGCTTCGGCGGCTCGCTGATTTCGGTGTTCGCCCGCCTGGGCGGCGGCATCTTCACCAAGGCGGCCGACGTGGGCGCCGACATCGTCGGCAAGATCGAGGCCGGCATCCCCGAGGACGATCCCCGCAACCCGGCCGTGATCGCCGACAACGTCGGCGACAACGTGGGCGACTGCGCCGGCATGGCCGCCGACCTGTTCGAGACCTATGCCGTGACCGCGGTGGCCGTGATGCTCCTCGGAGTGCTGACCTTCGACCAGATCGGCGCCGTTTCGGTGTACCCGCTGGTGATCGGCGGCGTGTCGATCCTCGCCTCGATCGTCGGGACCTTCGCCGTGAAGAGCGCGGCCGGCAACGTGGAGCGGGCTCTGTACCAGGGCCTGATCGTCTCGGCGCTGCTCTCGGCGGCGGCCTTCTACCCGGTCACC
>JBBRGF010000209.1:0-6124 GCA_038240975.1 Gemmatimonadales bacterium | reverse complement strand
CAGTATCTCACGTCGCTTTGAACGGATTGCCGCCCAAGAGGAGGGGCGGCCGGCTGCTTAGAGGTGTCACGAGGGGGGTAGGGGCCTCCCCCTATCACTCTCTTGCGGCGCGTGTTACACTCTCCACCATGTCGAACCATCCGCTGGTGCTGGTCGTGGACGACGAGGCGGGACTCCGCAGCCTGGTTGCCAGGGCGCTGACCGACGAAGGGTATAACGTTCTGGAAGCACCCGATGGTCTCGCGGCGCTCGAGATGATTCAGGCACCGGGCTCCGACGTCAGGTTGGTCATCAGCGACATCCGAATGCCCCGAATGGACGGCTACGAGCTGGCCGACCGGATCACCTCGCGGCCCAATCCCCCTCCGATGCTGTTCATATCCGGCTACGGCCAGGCCGGCGTGTGGCTGCCGGGCTCCGTGTTCCCGAAGCCGTTCTCCATGACCGCGCTGCTCGCCGAGGTGAAGCGACTTCTGGTTCCGCCCCTGCCTACGTCGAACAACGAACGGCGCCGCAAAACTCCGGCATGAGGCACTCGATGGCGATCTGGGCGCTCATGGCCGCCGCGTTTGGGTGCGGCAAGGCTGAACCGACTCGCGGGGCCGACCTGACACAGCGCCAGCGCGATAGCGTGATCGGCGGCTCGCAACTTCCAGGCGCGCAGGGCGTGCGTGGTGCGCTTCGGGTGAGCGATTCGGCCGATGCGCGGCGGGCCCGGCTCGACACCGTCGGCCAGTAATCGGTCGTGTCGGGGCTGGTTGATCCTCCCCATACTCGAATGACACACTGCTCTCGATGCGCTCCGGATGCTATTCGTCGGGAGGGCCGATGAGCCAGTGTCCGAGCCCGGCCTTTCGGCAGGCTTCGACGACGCGGGGATCGTCGGTTTGGAAACGACCGTCTCGTTGAAGGGCGGTGCGGAAGGCTGCGGCGGTTCGGAGTTCACCAAGATCGATGGCGAGCCGGAGCTCGGTAAACCGATTGGCCATCTGCAAGTAAAAATTGTCATTGGCACCCCCCCCGCCGAATGTCATCATTGACCTCGCTCGTGGGGTAGGGGTGGGGTGGGAAGTTGGGACGCTGGTCAGCAATGTACGGTGGGCCCTTCAACCAATCATCAAATCGATGCGCCTGAACAGTTTGGGAGCTGTTCCACCCTGTGCAATTGCTCGGACTCGTCACCCTAAAAGCGCCACCCTGTATGAGATCCCCGTCCGTACCCTCGAGGGCGAAGAAACCACGCTCGCTCCCTTCAGAGGAAAAGTCCTGCTCATTGCGAACGTCGCCAGCGAGTGCGGCTTCACGCCTCAGTACGCCGGCCTCGAAGCGCTGCATCGACGGTTTGCCGAACGAGGCTTCAGCGTCCTCGGCTTCCCCTGCAACCAGTTCGGTGGGCAGGAGCCCGGCACAGCCGCCGAGATCGCGACGTTTTGCGAGCGGAATTTCGGTGTGAGCTTTCCCTTGTACGAGAAGGTGCAGGTGAACGGCCGCCGGGCGCATCCCCTCTTTCAGCACCTCAAGCGAACCCAGAGGGGCGTCCTGCGCTCGCGGGCGATCAAGTGGAATTTCACGAAGTTCCTGGTCGATCGTGACGGCATTGTCGTGCAGCGATTCAGTCCGCGGGTGACCCCCGAACGGCTGGAAGCGCCGATTCTCGAGTTGCTTGGCGCCTGACGCCTGCCCCGGGCAACGAGCTTGACACCTTCGGGAATCGCTTCACCTTTTCTCCTGATACTCCCGCTCTCCGCACCCAAACCTCGACTTCAACCATGCCGGCTGCCCGGAGCGTCGCTCCGATGTTTTTCATCAGCTACCGCCGCGACGACAGCGCCGGCCACGTCGGCCGCTTGTACGACGCGCTGTGCGCGCGGTTCGGGCGAGGACGGCTGTTCTTCGACATCGACCACATCGCTCCAGGCCAGGATTTCGTCCAGGTACTCGATAGCTCCCTCAACCGATCCTCCGTCCTGCTGGTGGTGATCGGGAAGCGCTGGGTCGGAAGCGGCCGCGTCGGCGCCCGGCGGATCGACCAGCCCGACGATTTCGTGCGTCTCGAGGTGGCGGCAGGCCTGCGTCGCCCCGATCTCAGGGTCATCCCGGTGCTGATCCAAGGCATGAAGATGCCGGGTGCGGCGTCGCTGCCCGACGACCTCAAGGATCTGTCCCGAAGAAACGCCACCGAGATCAGCGACCTGAGATGGAAGGAAGACGTCGCGCGGCTCTGCGCAAGCCTCGATTCCACGGGCGCGCCGACCGTGCAGGCCACCGAGTCGCTCCGCCGGTTCGCGACCCAGCTTGGCCTTTCCAGGAACCTTCCGCCGTGGGCCAAGCCCGCCGGCCTCGGTGCCGCGGCTCTTCTCATCACGGGCGTTGCCGTGGCGGCCTTTACCTCGCGCGGCCACGGCGATGCCGTGACCGCCGCCGAGCCTCCTGGGTTCCACGAGGTGCCGGCCGGCGATCCGCTGAAGCTGCCGTCCCGGCTCGAGCAGGTGGTGAAGCTGGTGCTTCCGGCGGCGAAGAAGTGGCGCACCGATGCCCAGCTCACCGACATCGAGGCAACGCTTCCTCCGGCCGGCGCGCGCGCCAACGAATACATTCTCGACCTCAACTTCCGCTCTCCGTCCGATGGCGCCGGTCTCAAGGTGACGACCGGCTCTCCTCAGGGGCCGCGCTACGACAAGCTTCCTGCCGTCGCGCGCGCCTCGATTCGCCCGCTCTCCGATAGCTTCATGAATCTGCCCGAGGCCCTGGCGGCCGCACGCGAAGCGGGAATGTTCGGGCAACTCCAGTCGGCGCGGCTCTCCTCCGCGACGAGCGGCACGCGCGCCGGCCGTCCTACCTGGACGATCCGGCCCGTCGAAGGGGGGCAGGCAAAGGCGTATTATCTGGACGGTGTTACGGGGAAGCCGGTGACGACTCCGGTGCGGAAGAAGGCCGGGCTGATAGGAAAGGTCGAAGGGATCTTCAAGTAGCTCGCGTCTTCGATCTACTCTACCTACAACTCTACCTTCGGCAGCTTGATCGGCCGCTCGCGATGGAGCATGACCCAGTCTCCATGCTCGGCGAGCGCCTCCTTGCCCAACTCCACAGCCAGACCTCGCGCGCGTCCCACCTTGCCGTCGTGAAGCAGTGCCGCCATCCGCTCGCCGGCACGAGTGAAGCTCTCGGCCATGCGTGAGTACTGCCTCGCATGCTCGCCGAAGGCCCGCTTCTCGGTGAAGGAGTGGATCAGCGCACCGGCCACCGTGATGAGTGTGAGGGCCAGCACCGACCAGGTGTGCCCGTCGTTGGGCAGCTCGGGCCACCGCGCGTGCGCCGGCCCTGCCGCCGCCCTGACGATCAGCACGAAGACTCCTCCGGCGACCGCACTCAGCGCGAAGGCCCACAGCTCGACCGGCGCCGAACGTGAGGTTCCCGAGCGGGCTCCCTTCACCATCTGGGCGCCCTTGAATGCCAGATGCCAGGCGAGCACCAGGCTGACCACGAGAAGGGGAAGCTGAAGCAGGGCGGGCCAGTCGAAGCGCCCCCGAGGCAGCTCGTGCAATGTGCCTGCGACGCTCGGAATGGCCCACAGCAGGCTCGAGAGAATCACTCCTCCAGCAATGGATCGGTATCGGGCAAGGCGGGCGCGCTCACGGCTGGTGGCGCGCGCGAAATAATCGCGCTGGCTCTCGATCCACCCGCTCACCAGCGACCGGACGTCGCCCTCTCGGGCCGGCTCGGCGCGCGCTCCAGAGGCTCTGATCGCTTCCCTGATCCATGCCAGCTCGTCACGCTGCTTTCGCAGATAGAAGTCCGCGGCGGAATGCGCGAGTCCGGCCACCCGCCAGTAGAATTGGACCCGCAGCCCCTCGGCCACCGCGCGGTAGTCCTGGAACTTGTTCTGGCTCTGGCGATGTCGGGAGACGAGGTAGATCCCGTCGGCGATGCCGAGCAGCGCGATGTACCCCGCCAGAAAGACGATGACCCTGGGGTCGGTGCTCGGAAAAATATGTGCGTACATCTCGAAGCAGAGTACCGCGAGCATCGCCAGCCCGTAGACCAGCCACATCACGGCGTACGTCTCCCGCTGATACCGCGACGCGAGCGCGTCGGCCAGCGCGTACGAGCGTCGCAGCCCTGCCAGCGAGGGCGACGCCCCTGCCAGCGGGCCGGCGTACAGCTGGCGCTCGCCTGCCTCGACCTCGGATCGCGCCCGGGCATCGAGTCTGGTGGCGTCGGCATTGAAGGCGTCGATTTTCACGAGCGTTGCGGAGAGCTGAAGTGGCAAGGCATCGCCCTCGACGAGCTCGCGAGCGTGCTCGGGCTGCAGCCAGCGTCCGGCAAAGGGGTCGTCGGGCGAGGCGTGACCCTTCCGCGGTGTCGCCACGTAGTAGACGGCCCCGGTGTCGTGTGGATCGAGCGGCGTGCCGGAAAGCGCGAATGGATCGGGAGCGAGCTCGAGTCTTTCTCCCACTGCATCGGCAAAGCCGAAGCGCCCGGTGCGGCGATACCCGACGACCTGGGCGGTGCCGCCGACGCTATCGGAATCTCTGCCATCCCACAGCGCCAGGAGGATGTGGCTGTGGCGCGCCACGTACGCGCCGGCAAGCGCGTACTGCAGCTCGCGCCGGTCGGCGAGGGATAGCCCTTCGCCATCAGCCGGCTCGACGGCCGGCAGCTCGATACGGTGGATGGTCCGTTCGCTATCGTACAGCTCGGCGAATTCTCCCGCCGTCTCCGGAAAATCCTTCTCGTATTCCGCTCGCCCAAACGGCAATGGCGCCACCAGCTCGGCCCCCATCGCAAGCGCAACGCGCGCCGCCAGACGATCGGCGCCTTCCGCGAGCGGGCTGATGATGAGCAGCGGACTGGCGGGATAGTCCCGTTTAAGCCGTTCCAGCAGACGCCTCACCGCCGCCTCGAGGGGGAGCCGGTCCTCGGCGGATAGATCGCGGTGGCCGGTGACGCCCACCACGATCGGAATGAGGCCGGTGCAGGTCAGGTCGGAGTCGGGATCGATTCGAGCACCGTGTCGGCGGCGGGACGAGGCCGGCGGCGCGAGCTCGCCAGCGGCGTTACCACCGTTTGCTGCCCCTGACTCTTGAGGTAGGCGTTCGGGTCGTGCATGAGCGAACCGGCGGGCAGGTAGTCGTGCAGGGGGCCGAGGTCCTGCCGGATGCGACTGGCGTAGAACGCCGGCAGCCGATCGGTTTGGCCTTCCATGAAGCCACGCACGTCGCGATCGGTGTCGAGCAGCCCGCGGACCATGGTGTGGTACTCGATCCGGCCCCAGCCTTCCGACGACATGGCGCGTACCGCGTTCATCCACTTGGGAATCATTCCGCCGGTCGCCGGCAGCCGGCGGCCGATGGCCCGCCAGGAAAAGGCGTACCTCGTGAGATCCACCAGCCGGTCGTAGAACTCCGGCCAGGCGTAGTTGGCTGGCCGCACGTTCATGGCGTGGTTGTTGTTCAGGAACGTGAAGGGGAAGGGCAGGACCCGCCCGGCGCGCTGGTAGTCGAGGTTCATCGGTGCGGCGCGCCCGAACGCCGAGAGGAGCGAGAAGGCGGGAAAGGCGCCTGGGGCCAGATCGAGGAAGCGCTTGGTCAGCTCGAACGGCTCCGGCCCCTCGTCGGTATCGAGGCCCAGCACGAAGTTGGTCTGGATATAGGGGATGTAGCGCAGGATCAGGTTCACGTGCTCCGCCACCTGCGTCACCTTGTCCATCCCGGTCCGCCGCGTCTTCGACTTGTTCCCCAGGTCGTACCACGACTCGATCCCCGGCAGAATCGCCTGGAACCCGTTCTGCCGCAGCCGCTTCAGGTGCGGCTCCCCCAGCAGCGACAGGCTGCTCTCGGCGATGTGCCGCATCGAGCCCCGCGGCGCCGCCGCCTCCACCGCCCCCATGTAGTCGTCGAACCGCACCCCGAAGTTGGGATCGTGCCAGCCCACGATGGGGTTCTTCATCTTGGTGAGCAGGAAGCGGAGGTCGTCGCGGAGCTGGTCGAAGCCGAGCGGCTGGTAGTCGACGGTCGAGTCGATGCAGAAGCTGCAGGTGTAGGGGCAGCCCAGGCTCCCGATCATCGGCACGATCTTGATGGTCGGCGCCTTCTTCAGCGTGGCATCGACGAATTTCCACCGC
>JBBRGF010000208.1:0-6148 GCA_038240975.1 Gemmatimonadales bacterium | reverse complement strand
CGGGCGAGGAGCCGTACACACTCGCCGCGCTGATCGCCGATCGGCTCGACCGCGAGGGTCGCCCCGAACAGCTCCAACGTGTCGCGATCGACGCCACCGACATCGACCGCATGAGCCTGGAGCGCGCGCGTGCGGCACGGTATCGGGCGGACGGATTGACCGAGATGCCGTCCGACCTGGTGCGGGGCTATCTGGAGCCCGATGGGCTCGACTATCGCGTGACGGAGCGTGTCCGGAGGCGCGTCTTCGTCCGCCGACTCGACCTGAGTCGCGAGCCGCCGCCGCGCCGCGATTACCATCTCATCGTCTGCCGGAATGTCGTGATCTACTTCGACCGGCAGATGCAGGAACGGCTCTTCGTGACCTTCGTGAACGCGCTGGCCCCGGGCGGACTGCTGGTGCTGGGCAAAGTTGAAACGCTGTTCGGACCGGCGCGCGACCGGCTGTCCCTCGTCGACCCGCGCGAACGGGTGTACCGGCGGCCCGGATGAACGGCGAGATCATCGTTCGGGTCGCCGATCTGCGGGTAGGCACCGGTGACGACGTGCTCGTCACGGTAGGACTCGGCAGTTGTGTCGCGGTGCTGCTGTACGACAGGGTCGCGAAGGTCGCGGGGCTGGCGCACGTCCTGCTGCCATCGCCAGCCCTGAGTCGCGAGGATCCGAACGCGGCCAAGTTCCCGCAGACGGCCGTCCCTCATCTGATCGATCTGATGACCCGCGAGCGCGCGGTGCCCCGCCGGTTGACGGGGCGACTCGTCGGCGGCGCGAGTATGTTCGCCACGCTCGCCGCGCCGGGCACGATCCACATGGGGGAGCGTAACGTCGTCGCCTGCCGCCAGGCTCTGCACGCGCAGAGTGTTCCGCTGGTGGGCCAGGCGGTGGGTGGGGACTACGGGCGCACTGTCAGGCTGCGGGCCTCCGACGGCGCGGTCGAGGTAACGTCGGTGGCGCACGGTGTCCAGACCCTCTGAGCCGCGCACCGTTCTCGTCGTAGACGATAGCCCGTTCTTTCGGCGGCTGTTGACCGAAGTGGTCGACGGAACCGGGGAGTTCAGGGTGGTCGCGACGGCGCGCAACGGGATGGACGCGCTCAAGAAGGTGCACGCGCTGGCCCCCGACGTGGTCATGATGGATCTGGAGATGCCGGAGCTCGACGGACTCGGCGCCATCGGCTACATCATGTCGGAGTCGCCGAGGCCGATCGTCGTAGTCAGCTCGTACGCGGGGCCGGGCACCGCCGCCGCGATACGCG
Source organism: Gemmatimonadales bacterium (assembly GCA_038240975.1). Taxonomy (GTDB): domain Bacteria; phylum Gemmatimonadota; class Gemmatimonadetes; order Gemmatimonadales; family GWC2-71-9; genus CAVVWJ01. The sequence continues at coordinate 4,894 of JBBRGF010000208.1, read as the reverse complement.
CCCTCGAGCTCGGCGCCGTGGATCTCGTCGCGAAGGAAGAAGACCGGAGCGCGCGCTCGACCGCGCGCTTCGCCGAGCGGCTGGTGGGCGTGCTGCGTGCGGCCGGATCGGCCGACATCACCCGGCTCCCCGTGCTCGCCCGGCCGGCACACCGGACCCCTTCGCAGGCCCTCTTCGCTCTACCGGGTCGGGCCCGCCGCTGCGTGGCGATCGCCGCGTCTACCGGCGGACCACGCGCACTGGCGGAGGTCGTGCCGCGCATCGAGCCTGGGCTCGAGGCGGCGGTGCTGATCGTGCAGCACATGCCGCCCAAGTTTACGAGGAGCTTGGCGGAGCGCCTCGCGGCGCAGAGCCGGCTTCAGGTGGTGGAGGCGGAACAGGGCACGCCGTTGCTCGCCGACACCGCCTACGTGGCGCCGGGGGATTATCATATGCGCATCCGCGTCGGACCGGACGGACTTCGGATCGATCTCGACCAGGAGGCCACGGTGTGGGGCGTGCGACCGGCCGCCGATCCTCTGTTCCGGAGCGTGGCGCACATCTTCGGATCGCGGGCGGTGGGCGTCGTGCTCACCGGGCTCGGCCGCGACGGCGCCGACGGGCTGCGCGAGATTCATGACGCCGGCGGCGTGGGCATCGCGCAGGACCGCGAGAGCGCTACGATCTTCGGGATGCCGAATGCGGCGGCACAGGCGGGCGGGGCCGACCACGTCCTTCCGGTGGGGCAGATCGCCGACCGCATCGGACGCGAGCTGGCGAGGATGACGCGGCGATGACCGACGTTCACGACGGCTATCTCCTCGTCCGTGCGGGCGGCCGGCGCGTCGGCCTCACTCTTGAACAAGTGGTCGAAGTGCTCGATCCCGGTGTGAGCTTTCCGGTGCCGGCGGTTGAGCCGGCGATCCGGGGCGTGACGATCGTGCGCGGACGGATCATGCCGCTCGTGCATCTGGGCGCGCTGCTCGATGGATCGGCATGCCCGGTCGCGCGCGGCGATACTGCCGTCGTGGTCGAGCTGGCCGGCCGCCACGTCTGCCTCGAGGTCGAGGCGGCGGAGTCGGTGCTCCACGGCACGGGGCTGCCGGTTCCCTCCGATGCCCGTATGCCCTGGGCGGTCGCGGTGGCGCGCACCGAGGAGGGCTTGCTGCCGCTGCTCGACCTCACCGCGCTCGGCGCGCGCATCACGGAGAGCACTGCCGCATGAATACCGCCGACGACATTCAGGTCGTGACCTTCCGGGTCGGCACCCAGGAGTTCGCGTTCGACATTCTCCAGATCGAGCGGATCCTCCGGTACTCAGTGCCGGCCCCGCTGCCGAAGGCGCCGGAGTTTCTGGAGGGGGTGGTGCCCTACGAAGGCGGAGCGGTGCCCGTGGTCGATCTGCGGAAGCGGTTCGATCTCGAAGCGCCGATCCGGGAGGAGACTCGCCTGATGGTGCTGGATCTGGAGGAACAGAGGGTGGGTGTGCTGGTGGATGAGGTGCGCGAAGTGATGCGAGTCGACAGCACGACGATCACCGCGCCGGGGCCGATGGTCCGCGGCCTGGCTGCATCGTACATCGCCGGGATCATCACCCGTCCGGCCCGCACGATCATCATCCTCAACGCCCGCAAGCTGCTGTCATCGACGGAGCGGCTGGCCCTCTCCGGGATCGGGGGAGCCTGATGGCCGAGCAGTGGCTTGCGACCCTCAAGGGTCAGTTCCACGAGATCGAGGGCCGCCTGGCGGTCGCCGGACAGCCCGATGAGCGTGCGGCGCTGAAGCGCGACATCATCGCTCTGTTCAAGCAGGTGGACGCGGGTCTGACCGACCTCGGCCAGATGAAGGAAGACATCCGGGGTCTCGTAGAGCGATTCAAGCAGGCCGGCGCGGCCGCGGCGGCGGCGGAGGCGGCGCCGGCTCCCCAGTTCACGGGGCAGCGTCCGGCGGTTCACGCCGACCACCTCGGGGCTTCGACGTATATAGAGAAAGGGTGGAGCCTCATTTCGCTCGGCGATTACGCCGGCGCGATCCAGTCTCTGGAAAAGGCACTGGCGCTCTCACCCGGGGCCGTGCAGGCGCAATCGCTCCTGGGCTGGGCCCAGATGCTCCACGAGCAGTACGACGATGCGCTGGGCACCTTTTCGAAAGTCCTGATGAAGGAGCCGGCCAACGCCCTGGCGCGGATCAACGTGGGTTACATCTGTCTCAAGAAGCGCATCTTCGGCGAGGCGATCGAGCATCTGTCCAAGGCAATCCGGCTCGACAACGACCGGAAGGCCACACTCTACGCCCACTATTACCTGGGTCTCGTGTATCTCGAGAGAGAGATGTACGATGACGCGCAGACGTTCTTACGGAAGACCCTCACGCTGGGGCCCAATCTGATCGAGGCGTATTTCGAGTTGGGTCGCGCGCTCTGGCTGTCGGGGCAGCGCGAGGAGGCGCTCCAGGTGTGGGGCGACGGTCACAAGGCGAACAAGTTCAATCCGTGGGCCAAGCGCTGCAAGGAAATGGTCGACGTGGCCGCCGCGGGAGGTGAGGTTCCGCGCAGTCTGCTCTCGTAGTTCATCTCGCCGCATCTCTCTGGTTGGCCGGCCCCGCCGATGGACCGTCGGCCGTGCAGGTCGGGCCGGTCACGGCCGTCGCGTGGCCCGCGCAGATGTCGCTCGCCATCGAGCTCGCCCGCGAGGCGGGAAAGCCAGCGGACTGGCCGGGGCTTGGGCGCGTCGCCGCCGGTCCCATCCGTCTCATCGTGGTCTCCGGCTCGAAGCGACTCGATTCGCTCACCGGGGGACGAGCCCCGAGCTGGGGCGCGGCGATCGCCCTCCCCGACGCCAAGACAATCCTCCTCCGTGCCGACCTCGGCGATCTTCCGCGCACGCTTCGCCACGAGCTGGCGCACCTCGCCTTGCACCAGAAGGTGCGGGTGCGCGTGCCGCTCTGGTTCGACGAGGGATATGCAGGCTATGCGGCAGGGGAGTGGGAGCGCTTCGGCTCACTGGAGCTCAACCTGGCGCTGGTGCGTGGGGCGGTGCCGGATTTTCGAACGCTCGATGGCGCACTCCGCGGATCGCCTTCAACGGCAGACGCCGCGTACGGTTTGGCGGTGTCGGCGGTGAGCGAGCTGGGCCGCCGTAACCCCAGCAGGACACTCGACCCGCTGCTCGCCCGCCTGGTAACGGGCCGGGACTTCGAAGCGTCGGTGCTCGCCACAACCGGACTCAGCCTGACCCGATTCGAGGAGGAATGGCAGCGCTCGGTGCGGCGCCGCTACACCTTCGGCACTTGGCTCGTGGCTGGAGGGGGTTGGCTGATCCTCGCGCTGACCCTGACCGGGTTGGCCGGGCTCAGGCGCCACCGCGACCGCGAGCGCCGGGCCGCCCTCGACATCGGGTGGGACGTGGACGCGGAAGATGCAGGGGGATCTGAACTTGACCGAACCTCGGAACGGTGGTAGCCTCATCCCCTATGTCTGGAACTCGCCCGTCAGCGGCGCCTCGGCGCTTTCTGCTTGCCCGCCGGAATTTGGTGATTCTCGCCGCAGCCGTCGTCGTACTCGTCGCCGGATATTTGACCCTTTCAGCCGGACACGCCACGGCCGCGGCGGTGATGCTGGTTATCGGCTACTGCGTGTTGTTTCCAATCGGGATCGCGTTGTAAGGTCAGACACGCTCGCGGCACGGTCCCTGCTCATAGGGAGGGGTCCCCGTGCGCGATGGAGAGAAGCTCCCGGGGCGAATAGCTCAGCTGGTTCAGAGCGCCTGCCTTACACGCAGGATGTCGGGGGTTCGAATCCCTCTTCGCCCATACTCAGCCGCGCGGGCCGCGCGGACTCCAGTGGCCTTTCGGGGCCAACCCTCCTTGGAGGCCTTTGGCATGCTGTTGCTTCGTCTTGTCGGAATCGGGCTGTTCAGCGCGGTGATACTTACACCGATGGCCGCCCAGGGAATTCCACGCGGCGCGCGCGCGTCGACCGCGGCAGCCAATACGGCGCCTCGCTTCATGGTCGCCAATCCCTTCGCGTACGCCGCGGCCGATTCCGCGCCGGCCGTGAGGATCGGTACCGCGATGCGCGAGGGCGTCAAGAGCTCGGTTGGCCGCGATTTTCAGATAGTCGAGCAGACGCAGATGAACGACGCGCTCAAGCAGTACGGCTATCCGATCGACGCGATTCTCAGCCCCGCGCTCGCGACGACGCTTGCCAAAAACATCCAGGCGCGGTTCATCGTGAACTCGACCATGGCCAAGGGCAACGGGGGACGCTATCTCGTCACGGCGCGGCTCACGGGCGTAAACGACGACGCGGGCAACGTGGTGAGTCTCACCCAGAATGCCGGCGAAACCCCCGATGCGTTCGGGAAGCGGCTGGTCGACGCGCTGGAGCCGGCCATCAAGTCCATTGCCGACGCCAAGGCGTGTATCGACCAGCGCGCTTCCAAGCCCGACAAAGCCATGGATGCGGCCAACAAGGCCATCAAGGCGCTGCCGAACCACGGCCTCGCCGAGTACTGTCTGGCGTTGCTCGCAACCGACAAGAAAGCGCCGCGGGCACAGGTGGTGCAGCACCTTCAGGCCTCGACCAAAGGCGATCCGCTCAGCCTGCCGGTGTGGACGGCGCTGGCCACTCAGTATCAGCAGGCCAACGATACCGCCAAGACGCTCGTGGCCTTCAAGCAGATGCTCCGCGTGGCTCCGACCAATCAGAAGCTGCGCGAAGAGCTGTTCAAGTACTTCCTCCAGTCGGGTCACCCGGAGACGGCACTTGAAGTGGCCGATGAAGGGCTCAAGATCGATCCGTACAACGCCGACCTCTACGACCTGAAGAGCAACGCCTGCCTCTTCCTGAGCAATTTCAAGTGCGCGGTGGATGCGCTCGAGACGATGTATACCACCGACAGCACCAAGGCCGATA
>JBBRGF010000207.1:0-6153 GCA_038240975.1 Gemmatimonadales bacterium | reverse complement strand
ATCCACCCGCATGAGGCGCGCGCGCGCATCGGGCCGGCGCAGGACCGTCGCGTACCACGCATCGAGGAGATCGGCGCACCGCTCGTGCTCGTCGGGCCACTGGATGCCGGGAATCCTGACTGCCGCGCGGAGTCGGGCGATGGAGGACGCCACGGTGCTCGTGTTCCCGTGCGCGAGATTCCACTGCTCGAGCGTGCAGATGTCGTAATAGTAGGCGTGCAGCGTCGAGTCCTTGGGCGAGGGAGCCAGGCCCAGGACCACCTTTGCCGTCTGCCGCGCCGCCGCCGATGCGGCCGTCGTGTCACCTCCCCAGTATAGCGCATCGTCGATTCGCGCTCTGATGGCGCCACGCGGATGTGCACTGCCGAGCGGCATGCGGGCGGCATCCGAGGGCCTGCCCCGGTTGAGAGCCAGATCGTGCGCGAGGAAGCTAAGAAAGCCGGCTTCCTCGGTGGCACGCGGCCCGACCCGCCGCCGACCGATCTCGACCGCGAGCTGGGATTGCCGGACGTGCTCGCCACTCGCCTGACCGTCCCAGATGGCGCCGACGACGGCTTGGATGCTGGCCTGATCGAGCCGCGCGTACCACCGAGCGACCGCCGCGGTGTCCCCGTATGCTTTGGCGAGCGCGAGACGCAGCTCGGCGGCGTGCTCACCGGTAGAATCGATGGCGAGCGACGAGGCTAGAAGATGGCGGACCATCGCGCTGTCACCGGCCGCGAGCGCGAGCTCGGCGAAGTGCAGCAACGGTTCGGCATTCGGGTTGGAGGCCGCCAGCGTGTCGAGCGCGAGCGCGCGCCGAAATGCGGCCAGCGCCCGCTCGTCGGCGTCCTCGACGCCATACAGCGCCCCGTAATGGAAGTACTTGTCCCCGAGCTGAAACCACGCCTCCGGGCTGTCGGGGATCTTGGCCACGACCCCTTCGAGGGATTTGAGATCGTCCTTCCGCAGCGCCTCGACCAGGGTTCGATCCCGCCAACTCAGCCGCGCGCGGGCGGACCACGCGAGATCCAGCCCGCGCTCCGACTCGGATCCGTCGAGCCAGCTCGATGCGGACGCCAGCGCGAGACCCGCAAGCGCGAACCCCGAATCGGTCTTCACGGCGCGGTCGAAGCGCTCGATCGCGTCTCCCCATCGGCCCGCACGAGCGGCGCTTCTGCCCGTCAGATACGCTCGGAGCGCGGGAAGCGACGCGCTGGTGAGGGTCGTCATCCGCTGGGACTGCACACCAGCGCCGAGCGCCAGCAACTGCCCGGTGAGCCGGTCGACCAGATAGGGAAGGCTGTCGTGCAGGCCGTCGACGGTAGCCTGCTGCCGTACCCGGCCGGTCGCCACGTCGAGCACCGATGCGCTGAGAAGCAGCCGTTCCGAGGTGCCGACCACGCTGCCCGTCAGCATGCGGCCCGCATTCAACCGGCGCGCGAGCTCCAGCGCCTCACCCTCCGGCAGATCGACACGGCCTTCCGCCCGATCGTTCCACAGCCGCATTACGGTCCGTGGATCCACGGATTGCGGCCCGGCCTCGCCGTTGAGCTTTGCGGACAGAAGGTCCACCATACCTTCGTGGAGATAGCGGAGGGAGGAATCGGGGCTCGAGATCCGGAAGGGCACCACGGCCACGATGCTCTTGTCGGGACCGGCGGCCGGTTGTCGCCACGGGCGCAGCGTCGCCACCGCGGCGACCGCCAGGAGCGCCAGGCCGATCCCCAGGCCGATCCGACGTCGCTGCCCACTGGTTGCCGCGGCTGGTAACGCGACCGCCGTCGCGCCGGATTCCTCGAGCGCGGCGGAAAACGCAGCGACCGAGGCGAAGCGATCGGCGGGAACCTTCGCCAGCGAGCGGATGATGGCGCGCTCGACGTGCGGCGGCACGGTGGGCCGAGCGCTCCGAATCGCGGGGACCGGGTCCACGGCGTGCCGGGCCATGATCGCCCGGGCCGTCGATCCGGTGAACGGCGGATCCCCGGCTAGCATCTCGTAGAGCACGCAGCCGAGACTGTACACGTCGGCGCGGGCATCCACCCGGCTGGCCGTGGCCTGTTCGGGACTCATGTACGCGGGGGTCCCCACCGACAAGCCGGTCTCGGTCAGCTTCTCGCCTCCCGCCGCGTCGAGCGCCTTGGCGATGCCGAAGTCGGCCACCAGGGCATGCCCGTCGCTGAGCAGGATGTTGGCGGGCTTGATGTCGCGGTGGACGATCCCGTGCCGGTGGGCGTAGTCGAGCGCGAGGGCGACCTGGCGGACGATCCGGAGACTGTCTTCCAGCGAGAGCTGAGTCTCGCGCCCGATGAGGTCGCGGAGCGATTCGCCCTCGACGTAGGGCATGGTGTACCAGAGCTGCCCGGCCGCGGAGCCGGACTCGAACACGGCGAGCACGTGCGGATGCTGCAGGCGGCTCGCGAGCGCGACCTCGCGGAGGAAGCGCTCAGGCCCGAGCGTGGCGGCCAGCTCGGGGCGGAGCGCCTTGAGCGCCACCCGGCGATCGTGCGCCAGATCGCGCGCCAGGTACACGGTGGCCATACCGCCGTGCCCGAGCTCGCGCTCGAACACGAAGCGGTCGCGGAGAGCATCGGCGAGCAGCAAGTCGGCGGCCGTCAGGGAGTGAGGTGAGGACAAGCTGAATGTGCTCCCGTCACCCCCGGAATGCGAGGGAGAGTCCCTTTGGGCAGCCGTGCTTCTACGTTAGGCCCGAAAGGTTGGCACAGCTAGAGGTAGGGGGTGGGTGTGGGGCTCGCTAGAGGAGCCCCGCCGTGGCGAAGCTGGTGAAGCGATCACCGGCGATGATGACGTGATCGTAGAGCGGCAGATCCAGCAGTCGGCCCGCGGCGGCGAGCTGCTGGGTGACCGCTCGGTCCTCCGCCGACGGCGTCGGATCGCCACTCGGATGATTGTGGACCACGATGATCCCCGCCGCGGCCTCCGCGATCGCGGGGCGAAACACCTCTCGGGGATGTACCAGGGAGCTGTTGAGCAGGCCGCGCGTGACCAGCACCTCCCGCAGCACCTGGCTCTGGCTGTCGAGCGCGAGCAGGTGGAACTCCTCGACCTGCAGGTCCCGCAGCCGATCCAGAAACAGATTGACGACGTCCTCCGGCTCGCAAATGCGCACCACGCGGGGACGCTCTTCCCGAGAGAGCCGGGCCGCGAGCTCGAATGCGGCGAGCAGCCGCGCGGCCTTGGCGGGGCCGATGCCGTCCGTCCTGAGCATTTCGGCCCGGGGCCGCCCAGCGAGCCGCCGCAACGAGCCGTCACAGCCCTGGAGAATCTGGCGGGCGACGTCCAGCGCGTTGAGGCCCTCCGGGCCCGTTCCTATCAGGACGGCGAGAAGTTCGGCCGTGGTCAGTGCGGCGGGACCGATCGACCAGAGGCGCTCCCTGGGACGGTCGGCGTTGGCCACGGCGGCCAGTGAGGGACCCATGGCGTCAAAGTAGCCGCCAGTGGCCAGCCTCGGGTGGCATTATTCCTCACCCCTGACGGAAGTTACGCATCGGCTCCGAATCACGCAGCCGCGCAGGAAATGCGCGGCCGGCGGCGCCTGATCTCAGAGCCGGTGCGTTTACCCCGCGAAGATCACATAACCGAGAAGTCCCCACGCCATCGAAGACCCGAGCCCGCGACGCAGTCGTGAAAGGCGAGCTGGGCAGGCGAACTCCGAAATGTCGATTCCGACGGGGAGGACCGCGAATTCCGGGCAGCGCAGCCGCTCGAACGGCTAATGGTCTCCGACAAGCCGTGCCAACTCGGCGCGCACGCTATCCCGCTCGGCCCGGAGCGGCGGCTCAGGGTCCGACCGGAGCGCGAGGTAGTGCTGGTCCGCGGTGATCGCCCCGGCCGTGTCGCCGACCAGGGCGGCAAGCCGGCCCTCCTCGCGGAGGTAGGTCGAGAGGTAGCGCCGCATACCCAGGCCGTACACGCGCCGCCGCACCGCCGCGAGCGCACCGGGCAGGTCGCTCTGCGCCTCCAGCAATCGCGCGACCACCAGATTGTACGTCTCGGCCCAACCCCGCGGGCTCCGCCGCGACAGCGAATCCAATCGCGCCACCAAGACCGCGGCATCCGGCTGCCGAACAGAGGTCGCCAGCCATGCCTCGAGCAGGTCTGCGCAGAGTGCGGCGTGGGCAGTGACCGAGGCGGCATCGGCCGCGGGTAGCTCAGGCACGACCGCAGCCCGAAGACGCGCGATATCCCCCCGCACCGTCCCGAGATCTCCGTGCGAGAGGCTCCACTGCCGCACATGGCAGATGTCGTCGTACTGCACCCTTCGGTCCTCTGCGCCGGGTGCGAGCACGCGGGTGCGGCTCGCCCGTACCCGAACCCCCGCCGCCGCCGCCACGGAGTCTCCGTCCCAGTACAGGGCGTCCGCAATGCGGTCTGGCGGGGAGTCGTCATACTCCTGCTCGCTCTCGGTGGCGGCGGCGAAACCCTCACGCGGGCGTCCGCTGTTCATCGCCAGCACGTACTGGTCACGGAGCGCGCGCCCGTGCGCTGCCTTGCTGTCCGCGCGTGTCAGCAAGACGGCGACGGCCCGGCGGGCGTCATCCAGCACGGTGCCGGTCTCTTGGCTCCGCAACGTGATTTGCACCAGGCTTATTGCATTCATCCGATCGAACCGCGCTCGGAGTGCCGCAAGCGCCGCGCTGTCGCGGAGGGTGTACGCCATCTGCCACCGGAAGTAGTCGGCATAATCGTTCGCCGAGTCCGCCGCCAGCGCCATGTTGCCGAGGCGCCGGACCGCGGTGGTGTCTCCCTCGACCACTGCGATCTCGAACAGGTGCATGCGGGGCTCCGCGAAAGACGAGTCGAGCTCCAGTGCGCGACCGAATGCCGCGGCCGCGCGCTGGAGCGGTGCGTTCATCCCGTGCAGCGCGCCTCCATGGTAGTAATCGTCGCCCAGCTCGTACCAGGCCTCCGGGCTCTCCGGCATCGCCGCCACGGCGCGTTCCGCGGTGGCGAGGTGCTCCTCGGCGGGCACCATCCACGGCGCTATGATCGCTCGGTCGCGCGGACTCAGACGGTTCCGCGCGGCCCAAGCCAGCCGGAACCCTCGTCCGCTGTCATCTCCACCATCCCAGAATCTGGCCCGGCCGAGACCTATTCCGGCGAGGGCGAACGTGGAGTCGAGCTCCAGAGCGTGGTTGAAGCTCTGGAACGCGTCCTTGAAGCGTCCCGCGCGGAGCTCCGACTGCCCATCGAGGTACGCCCGGAGGGCAGGGAGGGATGTAAGCGTCGCCAGCTCGGTGCGCCCGCTCTCACCGGCCAGGAGTACCGCGGTGAGTCGGTCGATAAGTGTGGGCAGGCTGTCGGCTGTTCCCGCGACACTGGCCCTGGCCCGCGTCGTGCCGCTCGGCACGGTGACGATCGAAGCAGTCAGGATCAGATGGCTCGAAGTGCCGACGACCGCGCCGTCCACCAGTCGTCCGGCGCCGAGCCGGTTCGCGACACCGACCGCAGCTACAGGCGACAGGTCCCCGGCTGTCGAGGCGAGGGCGCGATGCCAAGCGCCCAGCAAGGCGCGCGGGTCCAGCGACCGAGGGCCGCCCTCACCGGTCAGCTTGACGGCGAGGAGGTCGACGATGCCCTCGCGCAGGTAACCGAGTTCCGGATCTGCTCCAGCCACCCGGAACGGGACCACGGCCACCAGCCGAGGGTCGGTGGGCTCGTTGACTACGTGGTGTGGCTGCCAGATAAACGCTACCACCGCGCCCGTGACCACCGTGACAAGAGCGGCAAGGGCAGCGACGATCCGGCGAGGTGGCGTACGTAAGGCACGCCGCCAAGGGATTCGCTCCCGAACCTCGAGCGCGCCGCCGAGGTGTTCGGTGCTTGGGTGCTCCGGAGCGGAGTAGGCCGGGAGTGGGGCGGGCTCGACTACCGAGCTAGGGCTCGGGCCGACACCGGCGACAGGAGTCGCCGGCTGGTCCGATGCGGGGACGGACGCCTGTGTCGCCCGCAGCTCCCGCAGGAATGCCTTGATGGGCGGATCCGGAACACTGTCCAGCTCCTCCCGCATCAGCGTCTCGTAGACGCGGGCGTATTGCAGGGCACCCGCACCGTCACCGGCAGACGCCAGCGCGCGCATCAGGCTCAGCGCTGATCCTCCGTTCAATGGGTCCGTCGCCGCGACGGTGCGCCGCAAGCCTATCTCGGCGGCGT
>JBBRGF010000206.1:0-6155 GCA_038240975.1 Gemmatimonadales bacterium | reverse complement strand
GGATGGCGGCGAGCCGGCGCTCGAGCGCCGACCTGAGATCGGCTTCGGTCTTGAGCTTGCCATCGCGGATCTCGTCATCGAGCGCCTGGGTGAGCTCGACCGTGGCGGCGACGCCGAAGTCGGCCTCGATGAGGATGCGCTCCATAGTCTCGACATCCTGGGCATTGAGGCCGCGCACCAGGGCGCCGACATCGGTCATAGCCAGCCGCTTGATGCGGGTCCAGAGCCCGTCGTTCCGCTCGCCCAATCTGCTGTTTGCCATGCCGAAACTTATACTCCCGTCAACGCAGCCCCAGCCGTCGCCGCGCGAGCCACTCACCGGCCAGCGCCAGCACGCAGAGCGCGAAGAGCCAGAGCCGGTCTCTCGCCGACTGCCGTCCGGCAGAGGCGGCCAGGCGCGCCTCGTGCGCGTGCAGCGTTACCGGACGAGCGCGCAGCTCATCGGAATATTGCTCGACGGCGACCGTGCCCGTCCCTCCCGCCGCGAGCCGGTAGCGGTACGAGCCGGGCGGCAGCCACACGGCGGCGCGTCCCGAGCCGTCGAACCTGAGGGTGTCGCGGGCGGGCGCCCCCTCCCCCGTCCAGCTCACGGCCACGGGCGCGGGCGGCCCCGACGCCACCCACTCGAAGATCAGCGGCCGGCCGTTGGGAACCACCGGCCGCATCGCCTTTGCCACCCCACCGATCGAGTCGGCGCCGCCGAGCAGCCAGCTCGCGCTGGCCGCGACCCACGAGCGGTAGCTCTGCTCGCTCGAACCGCCGCGAAACGCCCATCGCCAGAGCCCGTCGACCGCGACCGTGACACGTCTCGTTCTCCCCGCTTCCCTGCCGAACACCGCGGGCCTTGGTGCACCTCTGCGGCCCAGCCTGGCGGTGAGCTCCACCCAATCGCCAGCCACCGGCTGCAGCGGAGCGAGCTGAATGGCCGGAGGAAACGAGTCGACCGGTTGGCCGAGAAACGCGCCGGCCAGGGGCGAGCCACCGGAGGCGGAGAGGTACCAGTCGCCCGGCAGCTGCGCGTCGTCCGCGGCGGGCGAGGGCCAGCTCAGGATCCCCTTGGCGGTCGTGCCCTCCGCCATCGCATCGGACGCGCCCTTGAGAACGAGGAGATCGGCGCGGCGCGCCGCCTGACGCACGCGGTCCGTGGGCACGACCCTGAGATCGTTCATCGAGCGCCAGCGGTCGGCGTCGAGTCGCACGAAGCCACGCACGGGAAGCTGGGCAACATCGCGGAGCGTGCGATAGAGAAACCGGCTGTCCCAATCGGCCGGCGCGGCCAGCAGCACGACGCCCGGCGTCGGCCTCACGCTCACCAGATGGAGGCGCGCATCGGTGCGAGGCTCCGCGTCTTTCCATCCGGCAAAGGAGACCTCGAGGAGGTGGTCACCCGGGCCTGCCGCGGAGCTCGCCACGACGATTCTCGTGCGGCCGGAGCCGCCGGCCAGGCGCATTCTGCGCAGGGCGAGTCGCTTACCCGCCGACCCGACCTGCACGGACACGGTGTCGGGGCCGGGCCCGCCCGAGGCTTCGATCTCGATGTCGAGCCCGATGGAGTCACCGGCCGTCACTCTCGCGGGGCCCGTCACGCGGGCCACGGCCAGATCGGGCGCCTGCGTCCGTCCGAAGATGCGCACCGCACCACGGGCGAGGATGTCGGCAGGGATGTCGCCCGCGTCCTCGATCTCACCATCGGTCACCACGATCACGGGGCGGTCGGACGCCGAGGCGGCCGTCAATGCCGGCGCGAGCAGCGATCGGCCGCGCGACGGCATGCTGTCGGCGGGCCCGCGCTCGTCGCCGAATCGGCGGATGTCCCCCCACCGGGCCGCTGAGTCTCTGGCCTCGGCCCACCTCCCGCCCGCCGCGGCCATACTGAGCGACGCGTCGAGAAGCACGAGCGGCCGGAGCGGAGTGCCGGCGAGCGGGCAGCTGACGTTCAGGAGGAGAAGGCCGATCGCGGCCCACGCAACGGCTCGGCAGACGAGCGCGGGCCAGCCGCGCGGGCCGGCCCGCTCGAGGTATAGATAGGTGAACGCCGCCAACCCGGCGGCGACGAGAACTACGAGAGCGATTCGCATCGGGCGGCCTCGAGCGCGTCGGCCAGGCCGAAGCGGCCTTCGTACAGCGCGCGGCCGACGATCGCGCCGGCCAGGCCCGCGGTGCACACCGCCCTGAGATCGTCGAGCGTGGAAACCCCGCCGCTCGTGATCACGGCGACCCCCGCGCGCCGAAGGGCTACCGCACCTTCGATGTCGGGCCCCTGGAGCATGCCGTCGCGCGAGATATCGGTGTAGACCACCGTCTCGACGCCCTCAGCGACGACGCGGCCGACCAGCTCCTCGGCCCGCAGCGTCGAGGCCTCGGTCCAGCCACGGACGGCGACGAGTCCCGCTCGCGCATCGATGCCCACCGCCAGCCGCCCCGGCCCCGCGGCGGCAAGGGCGGCCGGCACGAAAGCGAAATCGAGCGCCGCCGCCGTACCGACCACGACCCTGGCGACGCCGAGGTCGAGCGCCTCCTTCAGGTGGCCGATCGAGCGCACGCCGCCACCGAGCTGGATGCGTACTCGGCTCCCGACGGCTTCGACCACGCCGCGGACCACGGCGCCGTTGTCTCCCTCGCCGAACGCGCGGTCGAGGTCGACCAGATGGAGCCACGTCGCGCCCAGGCCGACGAAGGTCTCGGCGACAGCCGCCGGATCGTCTCCGTACACCGTCTGGCGCGCGGCCTCGCCCTGGCTGAGGCGAACCACGCGACCGCTCCGAATGTCGATGGCGGGAAAGAGGTGCAAGGGGCTGATGCTGCCGGCTACCGGCTGTTCGCCAGCAGTCGCTGCTCCATGGCCAGCAACCCGTCTCTCTCACTCTCGAACGCGTGTCGGAGCTCTGGAGTGATGGGTGCGCCATTCCCCAGCGACGCGCGCCGTGAGTCGCGGGCGACGCCGTTGACGCGGAATTCGTAATGCAGATGCGGACCGGTGGCCAGACCGGTCGAGCCGACGTAGCCGATGACCTGTCCCTGCGCCACCCGCGCCCCCGCCCGAACTCCCCTCGCAAACCCGCGAAGATGGCCGTACCGCGTGACGATTCCGCTTCGATGGCGGATCTCTATCAGGTTGCCGTAGCCCCCTGCCCGCCCCGCGCGCGCCACGACCCCGTCTCCCGCGGCCATGACCGGCGTGCCCGGAGCGGCGGCGTAGTCGGTGCCCTCGTGCCGGCGGCTGATGCCGAGCACAGGGTGAAACCGCGATCTCGCGAAGCTCGACGAGATCCGCCTGAATTGGACGGGCGCGCGGAGAAAGGCGCGGCGAAGTGAATTGCCGGTGGAGTCATAGTACGCCGGCCGGCCGCCCGAGTCGAAGCGAAAGGCGGTGAGGCTCCTGCCGGACATCGTCAGATGGCTGGCGAGCACGCGGCTGAACCGGACCTCGCCGTCGGCCGAGACGAACCGCTCGAACAGCACCTCGAACCGGTCGCCCGGCCGGATGTCGCGCGTGAAGTCCACCTGCCAGGCGAACACGTCGGCCAGGTCCCATGCGAGTCGTTGCCGGCCGCCCGAGTCCAGCTCGTCGTCCGTGACCTGGCCGTCGAGCGCCTCGTAGAGCGAATTGTCGATGGCGCCTTCGATCCGAACCGGCTGCGGCGTCCACGCGATCGGCTCGACCACCGTGGTCCAGTGGTCGGCGGTGCGCCGGAACGTGATCCGCTGATCGGGAGCGGTGCGGACCGTGATGCGGGTGGGAAGCGAGTCGGTGGCGGCCCGACCAAAGCTGAATACGAGCCCGGAAGGCAGACGCCGAGGATCGAATGGGATGTCGGAGTCGAGCCGGTTGAGATCGAGGTCGACGCCGTTCCTGGCGAACAGATGGGAAACCGTTTCACCTCGACGAAGCGTATCCGCGGTTTCGGTGATCAGCGTCTCGGGGCGGGAGACGACCGGTTGCACTGTCTCCACTCTCGCTCGCGGTCCGGCCCCGTACGCGATTGCCGCCACCACGGCGGCGACCGTCGCGAACCCGGCGGTCGCCGCGACCCATCCCCGCGGCATCAGTCCATCTGCCGTCTGATGAAGGTGGGGATCTCCATTTCAGGCACTTCGGTAGCGGGAGGCGGCACCGGCGGGCGGGGCTGCACCCGAGGACTTCCGGGCGACGTGACCTGCTGGGCGGGCATGGCGGGAGTCGATACCCGGTTGTGCCTGGGAAAATTGATGACGCTGGCAGCACCGGATACGCGTCCGGCCGGCTGATCGCCGGTGACGGCGCGATCGAACCCGGTGGCGATGACCGTCACCCGCACCTCGCCGCGCATGGCGGCGTCGTTGCCGGCCCCGAAGATGATCTCCGCGTCGTCGCCGACGGCGTCGTGGATGATGTCGTTGATCTGGGTGGTTTCGCCGAGCGTGAGGTCGTCGCCGCCGATGATGTTGATGAGAACGCCCGTGGCTCCCGCGATCGAGACGTTGTCGAGCAGCGGGCTCGAGATGGCCTGCTGCGCCGCCTCGAGAGCGCGGTTTTCGCCGCGGCCGATGCCGGTGCCCATGAGCGCCGCCCCGCCGTTCTGCATGACGGTGCGGACGTCGGCGAAATCGACGTTGATGATGCCGGTGGATGTGATGAGGCTGGCGATGCCCTGGGTGGCGTGGAGCAGGACTTCGTCGGCCTTCTTGAGCGCGTCCTGGAAGGGAATGCCCTTGCCCACGACGGCGAGCAGCCGCTCGTTCGGCACCACGATCATGGTGTCGACGTTCTTCCGCATCTCCGCGATGCCGCTGTCGGCCTGTTTCATCCGGCGGCGCCCCTCGAAGAGGAACGGCTTGGTGACGATGCCGACGGTGAGGGCGCCGCTCTCGCGCGCCATCTGTGACACCACCGGCGCGGCGCCGGTGCCGGTGCCGCCGCCCATTCCGCAGGTGATGAAGACCATGTCGGCCCCCTGCACCGCCGCCGCGACTTCATCGCGTGTCTCCTCGATGGCCTGGCGGCCGATCTCGGGCCTGGCGCCGGCGCCGAGCCCCCGCGTGAGCTTTCGGCCAATCTGAATCTTGATGTCGGACTTCGACATCGCGAGTGCCTGAGCGTCGGTGTTGACCGAGATGAACTCGACACCGCCGAGCTGGTCCTCGATCATGCGGTTCACGGCGTTGCCGCCGCCGCCACCGACGCCGACCACCTTCATCCTGGCGGTCTGTACGATGCTCTCTTCCAGCTCAAAGATCATGGTCTGTTTCCTCGGCCCAGCTCAGAAGAAGTCCTGGAGCCACCGTCTCACCGGAGCGAGCACCTTCTCGACAGCGGGCGATTTCCGCGCCCCCGTCCCGAAGCCTCCGCTCATCGCGACCTGGCGGGCGCCGTACAGCACCAGTCCGGCCGGTACCGCCATTCGGGGAGACTCGACGCTGTCGGCGAGGCCCCGCAACCGCTGTCCTGGAATCCCGCAGCGAGCCGGCATCGCGAAAACCTCGCGCGCCAGTTCGACGATGCCCGGCGTCAGCGCGCCGCCGCCGGTGAGAATGACTCCCGCGGGAAGGCGCTGGTGATATCCGGCGCGGGTGATCTCGTCGAGCGCATACTCCAGGACCTCCTGGAGACGCATGTGCATGATGTGGGCGAGTACCCGGCGCTGCGCGTTCCTGGCGCCCTGTCCCGGTGTGCTCGGAAGATCGAAGGTATCGCTCTCCGGCACCAGCGGCTCGAAGCCGGCGCCGTAGCGCTCCTTGAGCCGTTCGGCATCGAGCTGCGTGACCTGAAGGCCGTGGACGATGTCGGCGGTCACGTGGCCCCCCGCACAGAGCAGCGAGCCCGTGTGCCGGATCTTGCCGTTGTGGAAGATAGACACGTTGGTCGACCCACCGCCCAGCTCCACGATGGAGCAGCCAAGCTCGATCTCGTCGGGCGTCAGTACCCCGAGCGATGCGGCGAGCGGCTCCAGCACGAATTCCGCGACGTGATAGCCGGCCCGCTCGACGCACTTTCTCAGGTTCTGCAGCACGCTCGACAGAACGGTAACGAGATACACCTCGGCTTCAAGTCTCGAGCCCGTCATTCCGATCGGCTCGTTGATGCCGCCCTGCTGGTCGATGAGGTAATCCTGCGGCATGGCGTGCAGCAGCTCGTGGTCGCGGCCGAAGCTGATGTTGCTCGCCATGTCGTTGAC
>JBBRGF010000205.1:0-6156 GCA_038240975.1 Gemmatimonadales bacterium | reverse complement strand
CCGGCATTATGAGTGCCGTGCTCTAACCAGCTGAGCTACCCTGCCAAACGGCGGTGAACGGAGAACGGGAAACGGCGGTGAACGGAGAACGGTAAATGGTAAACGGGGCCCGCGCCAAGATATCCCGTTCCCGTTCCCCGTTCCCCGTTCCCCGTTCACCGTTCACGCTTCACCGCTGTACTGTCTGCCGGCACGACGCGATACAGAAACTCCCCCCGCCGCAGCATGCCGAACTGCTCACGCGCTACCCGCTCCTGCACCCGCGGGTCGTGCTCGATGGCGGCGGCGGCCCGGGTGAGCGAATCGACCGCCGTCCTGAGCTCGATGACCTTCGACCGTTCGAGCTCCTCTTCCCTCCGGAGATGCAGAAGATCGAGGGTCCCGTATTCGCCCCCCTGCACCGCGAAATACAGCGCGAAAGCCAGCGCAGCCAACGCGGCCCAGCGCGCCGGCGTCACAGCGGGTAAAGATCCCGCCCCGGATAGTGCGCGAGATCGCCGAGCTCCTCCGCGATACGAAGAAGCTGATTGTACTTGGCGGTGCGGTCGGTGCGGCTGGCACTGCCGGTCTTGATCTGTCCCGCGCTGGTGGCGACGGCGAGGTCGGCAATGAAGGTGTCCTCGGTCTCACCCGAGCGGTGAGAGATGACGACGCCGTACGCGCTGCCCTTGGCCAGCTCGATACACTGAAGCGTTTCGGTGAGCGTACCGATCTGATTGACCTTGACGAGCACGGCGTTGCCGACCCCCTCCTCGATGCCCTTGCCCAGACGGTCGACGTTGGTGACGAACAAATCGTCGCCGACGAGCTGCACCCGGTCGTGCAGCCGCTCGGTGAGCAGGGTCCACCCCGGCCAATCGTTCTCGGCGAGGCCATCCTCGATGGACACGATGGGGTAACGGTCGACCCACCCGGTGTAGAGATCGACCATCGCCTCGGCCGAGCGCCGGGTGCCGTCGCCCTTCTTGAAGACGTATTCGCCGTCCTGGAAGAGCTCGGACGCGGCGACATCGAGCGCGATGGCGACGTCGCGGCCGGGCTCGTATCCGGCGCTCTGCACCGCCTGCATCACGACGTCGAGGGCGGCCTCGTTGGACGGAAGCATCGGCGCGAACCCGCCCTCGTCTCCCACGGCGGTGGACAGCCCCATCTTGCCAAGGACCTTCTTGAGCGAGTGAAAGACCTCGACGCCCATCCGCAGAGCCTCGGGAAAGGTGTCGGCGCCGATCGGAACGACCATGAACTCCTGCGCGTCGACGTTGTTCGAAGCGTGCGCCCCGCCGTTCAGAATGTTCATCATCGGCACCGGAAGGACACGCGCCATCGGTCCGCCGAGATACCGGTAGAGCGGAAGGCCGCAATCCTGCGCCGCCGCTCGCGCGACGGCGAGTGAGACGCTGAGAATGGCGTTGGCGCCGAGCTTGCTCTTGTTGGGGGTGCCGTCGGCATCCATCATCTCGGCGTCGATGGCGATCTGGTCGGTGGCCGCCATACCCTCAAGCCGCGGTCCGAGCACCTCGTTCACGTTGCGCACCGCCTCGACGACGCCCTTGCCTCCGAAACGCCTTGCATCTCCATCGCGCAGCTCGACCGCCTCGTGCTCACCGGTGGAAGCGCCGCTCGGCACCGCGGCACGGCCTTGAGCCCCGCTCGACAGATTGACCTCGGCTTCGACGGTGGGGTTGCCACGGCTATCGAGAATTTCTCGGGCGTGCACTTCGATGACGGTGCTCATGATCTCTCTGGAAGGAAGGGAACGGGGGGCAACCTAGCGATGAGCCGCCGCCCCGTCAACGAAAATGATCGAAGCCCACGAGGGCGATCGGCCGGCCGGCGAGCGTCGCGTGAACGCCGCTTCCCTGCCGCACCGCGCCGATGCGTGTGAGGGGAATGCCGCAGTCACGCATGAAGGCGGGGGCATCGCTCTCGCCGAAGTCACCTGGCAAGGCGGCGAGCAGCTCGTAGTCTTCTCCGCCCTCCGCCGCGAACTGTTGGGGAGAGATCCCGAGCCGCCTCGCCTCCTCGATACACGCCGCCGCCGCCGGAACCGCGTCGAGCTCCATGTCGATGCCGACCTCCGATGCGCGAGCCAGATGCGCCGCATCGCCGCCGAGGCCGTCGCTCAAGTCGATCATCGCGCGCGCCCCGACCGCGGCGAGACGGCGTCCCGCATCGAGCCGGGCAACCGGATGCGCGAACGCCGCCCGCGCCTCCGCCACGGGTTGCTCGCCGCGCCGCCATGCCTCCAGCGCCGCACGCGAAGCCCCCAGAGCACCGGTGACCCAGAGCCCGTCACCGGGCCGCGCACCGGTCCGCGTAACCGGCCGAGGCGCCCAGCCGAACACGGTGATCGTGAGGCTCCACGCGGGGCCGCTCGACAGATCGCCGCCCGAGACCGGAGCTCCGGCCGCCTCGGCTGCATCGCCCACACCCGCCATCAGCGCGACGAGGTCCTCGTCGGCCGCCGAAGCCGGAACGACTACCGCCGCGAGCAGCGCCGCCGGCATCGCACCCGCCGGAGCCAGGTCCGAAAAGGCGCCGGCCGCCGCGCGCCACCCCGCCTCGCGGAGGGCGATCCAGTCGAGACGGAAGTGAACACCTTCGACGCTGGTGTCGGTGCTCGCCACGAGCCGGCCCTCGCCTGGCTCGACGATCGCGCAGTCGCTACCGATGCCGCGCGCCCTGTGCCCCAGCGCTTCCACGATCTGGGCAATCCGCTCGAACTCGCCGCTCACGGCCGAACGGCGTCGAGACGAAAGCGCACGAGACCGGCGTCGGTAGCCACCCACAGAAAGTCGCCGTCGACCGCTACGTCTCTCGCGACGCCGGGAAGGTCGCCGGCGCGGAGCGGCCGAAGCGGAGGAGTGTTGAGCCCCGCGAAGGCTACGCCGCGGTCGCCGGCTATCCAGAAGCCCTTTCCGTCGGCGGTAAAGGTGTGAAGCGCGCCGAGCAGGCCCGAGAGATTGGGGCCGGCGGTCCATGTCTGCGTGCGCGGATCGCGCCAGAGCATCTGGTCGCGAGTCAAGCCGACGAGCGTGTCTCCGAGAGCTCCGATCGCGAAGACGGGCGCCTGCAGGCTCACTGACGCGAGCGTGGCCGGGCGCACCAGATCGGAGCCGCCGGGCAGGGCGAGGAGCATTCCTCCGTCCGTGCCGACCCACACCGAGTCGCCGATGGAAAAGACGGCATAGGCGGCGTCGGCAAAACCGGGCGCGATCCGCTGAACGCGAAGCGAATCGTCGACCCTCGCGAGGCCTCTCGCCGTTCCGACGGTGATCCGTCCCTGGCGGGACATCACCGAATACACTCTGCCGTCGGGCAACCCCCGATTCTCGTCGACCAGATCGATTCTTCCGTCTCTGGTCTCGATGCGCGCGAGGCCGTAGTCGGTGGCGGCCCAGACGCCGGTTCCCTGCCCCACGATCTCGCGCATCTGAGTGAACGGCGTGCCGGATGCCGGAAGCCCGCTCACACTCCTGAACGACTTGAGCTCGGGATCTACGAGCGTGAGCGCGGCTTCGGCGAGCTGAGTGCGCTGCGTCGCCGCCCACAGCCCGTCGGGCGCGCGGAGGAGCGCACCCACGACGGGCGACGGCAGGCCGAACGTGAGCCGGTCGGGAGTCGCGGCCCCATCGCCGAGGTAGAGCGTGCCGATGCCCGATGTGCCGAGATACCACCCGAGGTTGTCGAAGCTTCTGGCGGCGGCCGTGTACCTCACCGTGCGGAGATGCGGATCGACGAGTATCTGCGCCGCGTTGGCCTGAAGGGTGGGAGCGCTTCGAAGTGCTTCGTCGACCGAGGTGGGGCCTACCGGACGCCCTGGACCCCGACCCGGAAATGCCGATAGCGAGCCGCGCGGCAACTCCGACCATCCGCGACGCGTTCGAAGATAGAGCCCCGACGCCGGATCGTTCGCGTCGAAGGCGATCGACACCACGCCGTCCGCGACCGTTCCGCTGTCCCAGAGCTGCAGCTCGGGTTGGAAGTGTATCCACCCTTCGGGCCTGACCAGCCAGAGCGAGTTGTCGAGGGGATCGACGAGCGATGCAAAGACTCGCGCGAGGAGCGCCCGGTCGGGCGGCTCGTACGGGCCTTCCCACTGCTGGAACTGGGGGTGCCACAACAGCGCGGCGCTCGGCGACGTGATGTACACACGGTCGAGGGCGCAGGCGATCGAGGTGATGCGGGTAAAGTCGCCGATGACGGTGCGGTCGGCGAGCCGCCAGTCTCGACTCGGCGCTTGGCTGGCCGCCGGTGCGCACAGAGTGAGAGATGCGAGCGCGACGAGGAGGGGGCGCATTTCCCAATCTACACGGTGAGCGGTCTCGGAAGCTCCAGGAGAATCGGCGGCCGTGGCGCCGGTGGCGCTGCGCGGAGCACCTCCCACTCACGCCACAGATCGGCCAGCGCGGCGATCACGTCCATCGGGCGGAGCGTGCGGGCCGAGACGCGTCGCGCCGCCAGGTCGGCGGCACGGCCGAGCGTCTGGGCGGCGAATGCGGCGGCCGTCTGGGGCGAGAGCCCCTGTGCCAGTGCCGTGCCGACGAGTCCGCTGAGCACGTCGCCGCTGCCTCCGGTGGCGAGCCCCGGGTTACCGGCGGCCACCGTGAGTGGCGGCAGCGATCCGTGTGCGATCACGGTGGGAACGCCCTTGAGCAGGAGCGTCGCTCCCGACTCCGCCGCGGCCGAAGCGGCGGCGGCCCACGGATCGAGCTCGCGCGTCGTGGCGAGTGCGGGGAAGAGCGTGCGAAACTCACCGGGGTGCGGCGTCAGCACGAACGGGTGCGCCGCCGCGAGAGTCCGGAGATCGGCCGTGGCACCCTGGAAGACGACGAGCGCGTCGGCGTCGAGCACCACGGCCTTCGCCGCGGCAGCCAGCGCGACGACGAACGCCCGACGCCCCGGGGCGCGTCCCAGGCCAGGGCCGATGACGACGGCCCCGGCGCGCGCGACAAGATCGAGAAGCTTGTCGGTGGGCTCATCATCGAACGAATGCGCGAAGGTCTGCAGATCGGGCTCGGCCTGCACCAGCGCCGCGACGGTGTCGGGCGGCGCCACGGCGTGCACAAGGCCGGCTCCCGACGCGAATGCAGCGCGCGAGGCGAGCCGGACGGCGCCGGTCATCCCTGCATCTCCGCCCACGACGACCACACGGCCGCGATCGCCCTTGTGGTCCTCGCTCCGAAGCCTGCGGAGCCATTCCGCTGCGAGGGCGTCGGTGACCAGCGACGGCCAGGCGGGCTCGGGCGGCGGGTGGCCGATATCGGTGACGACGAGCGAGCCGATCTCGTCGCGGGCGAGCAGATGCCCGCGCCGGGCGCCCCCGAAGGTGATCGTGAGATCGGCGCGGGCCGAACCGTGGACGATGCCCGAGGAAAGGTCAACGCCCGTGGGGCCGTCCACCGCCACGACCGGCACCTCCAGATCGGCTATCCGGTCGAGGAGCGCAGCCATCGGCGGGCGCGGAGCGCCCGATGCGCCGGTGCCGAGCAATGCGTCGACGGCCAGTCCGACATTGGGCCACGGCCCGTCGGTGGCGATCTCGCGAACGCCTTCGGCCAGCGCGAGCGCCGCGACGCGCTCGTTGAGCGCGCTGCGCGCGCCCGGCGCCGCGGCCACCCAAACGCGAACGCCGAGACGGTGGAGCGCGCGCGCGGCGACCCAGCCGTCACCGCCGTTGTTGCCCGGCCCAACCGCGATCAGCACGCCCTCGCGAAGGCGGGCCGCGTATCGCGCCGCCAGTACGGCGGCTGCGGCGCGGCCCGCGGATTCCATGAGCGTGGCCAGGTCGATCCCGGCTGCTGCGGCCTTCTGATCCCAGGAGGCGGATTGTTGGGGAGAAAGGACGGGAATCAATCTATTTGTAGCTCTGCCCGATCACTCGACCGAATGAGATCTCGCCGTTGTCGATTCGGAGATTGAAGCCGCAGTCGGGATTGGTGCAGACCCACGCCTTGTAAGTGATGGGCGCGCCCTCGCGGCCGTAGTCGGAGAGCGGGATCAGTGTTCCCTGCTTGCACTTCTGACACGCCGGCCACTCGGCCTTCTCCATGCATACCCCCGGTGACGGATTCTCGCAATCATGCTCCTCGTACGCCCGGCCACCCATAGACGTCGCCGAAGGCATGCCCGAAATCGTAGACCCCTCCGAAGTCG
>JBBRGF010000204.1:0-6210 GCA_038240975.1 Gemmatimonadales bacterium | reverse complement strand
AAGGCTACCAGGTCCGCCTTCAGCCGTTCACCTTCCACCCCTCCAGTCTCAACGGTTTTCCTCTCTTCGGTGCCGGGCTCGGTGGTCTCGCCCTCGTCCTCATACCGCTTCTCGTCCTCCCATCGATACCCTCGTGGAGCGCCCTGGCCATTCTGGCGGGCGGCCTCGCCGCTCTCTCCCTTCTCGCAGCCGGCGTGGGGCTCGGGTGGATTCCGCTGGGCGGGGCGCCGCGCGAGGACGCAAACCTGATCGCCACCAGGGGAGACTCCGCGGTCACCCGATGGATCGTCGCCCACCTCGATACCAAGGCGCAGGCCCAGTCGATGGCTGGAAGACTGGTGGCGGTCTGGATGATCGGGTTGTCGGTGGCCGTGCAGGTGGCGCTCGGTGCCCTGCGACTTGGCGCGCCGCTGGCTGTCGAGCTCGTGGCCGCCGGTACGGCCGTCACGCTGATTGCCGGGGCGCTTGCCGGACGTGGACGATTGCGGGGCAGCTCTGCCGGCGCGCGCGATAACGGCAGTGGTGTCATGGCGGCGCTTGCGGCCGCCGAAGCCTCCCCGGGCACGGAAACCGGGATTCTGATCACCGGCGCCGAGGAGTTCGGAATGGTGGGCGCGAGAGTCTTCGCGAGGCTTGAAGGTGCCCGACTCCGAGGAAGCGTAGCAATCAACCTTGACACGCTCGACGACGAAGGACAGGTGTACCTCGTGGCCCACGACGGGCGGGGGGCCGACCTTGCCCGGCACGAGGCCGCCCGGCTTTCGGCGGCGGGCATCTTTCCTCGCATCCGCACGCTGCCGCTCGGCATCCTGGTCGACAGCCTGCCGTTCGCCCGCGCCGGTGTGCCGGCGATAACGATCGGCCGGCTCAATTGGCGCACGCTGCGGCTGATTCACACGCCTCGGGACAGTGCCGAGGGACTGACGCTCGCCGTCGCACGAGAGGTAGGTCGCGCGCTCGTGTCGAATTGACGTTTGGGTTTAGCGAGCATACGTTTCGCCGAGGATTCTGGAGCCCCCCACGAGGGGCTCCTTTCGTTTGGTTACCGGAGGAGACGGCATGTTCGACGCCAGGACCACGTGCGTGGTCGTCGTCGGGGCGCAGTGGGGCGACGAGGGAAAGGGCAAGCTCGTCGACGTCCTCTCCGAGCGCGCGGACCTGGTGGTTCGATACCAGGGAGGAGCCAACGCCGGCCACACAGTGGTGATCGGCGACTCCCAGTTCATTCTCCGCCAGATTCCGTCGGGAATTCTCCAGCCGGACGCGGTGTGCGTCGTCGGGAACGGGGTCGTCCTGGAGCCGGAGACATTCTGCGGCGAGCTCGACGCCCTGGCGGAGCGGGGCATCGACACCGGCGGCCGGATCTTCATCTCCGACCGCGCCCACCTCGTGCTTCCCTATCACAAGCTGCTCGACGCCGCCCACGACAAGAGCCAGAACATCGGCACCACGGGGCGCGGCATCGGGCCGGCGTATGAGGACAAGTACGGCCGGCGCGGGATCCGGGTCACCGATCTTCGCCATCCGGAGTGTTTCCCACGGCTGCTGGCCGACAGGGTCGAGCGGGCCAACCGGCTTCTCGAGATGATGGGCAGCGGCGAGCGGGCCTCGGTCGACGCGCACGAGAGCCTTCTGGAGCGCATGGCGCCTCGTCTGATTCCCCTCGCGGTCGACACCGGGCTCCTGGTTCACAGCGCCCTGCGCGACGGCAGGAAAGTGCTGCTCGAGGGAGCGCAGGGCTCGCTGCTCGACGTCGACCACGGCACCTATCCTTACGTCACGTCATCCAACACCACCGCTGGGGGCGCGGCCGTGGGCGCCGGCATCGGTCCCACGGCAATCCACGGCGTGCTCGGCGTGGTCAAGGCCTACACGACGAGGGTGGGCAACGGGCCGCTCCCCACTCAGGCGGAGCGTGGCTTCGAGGAGCGGCTGCGGGAGCTGGGCGGAGAGTTCGGGGCGGTGACCGGACGCCCCCGCCGTTGCGGATGGTTCGATGCGACGGTGGTGCGCTATGCGGCCAGAATCAACGGACTGACCGCGCTCGCGGTGACCAAGCTCGACGTGCTCGATTCCTTCGACGAGGTGCCCGTCTGCACCGCCTACCGGCTCGATGGCGAGGTGTGCGGCCAGATGCCGGCTGAGGTCGAATCGCTCGGCCGGGTGCAGCCCGAGTACGAGACGCTACCGGGGTGGCAGCGCCCCACCGGCGGGAGCCGCCGCCTCGCCGACCTCCCCGCTCCCGCACGGGCCTACCTCGATCGCCTCGAGGAGCTGTCCGGTGTGGCCGTCCGCTACGTGAGCGTCGGCACCCGGCGCGACCAGATCATCGAGGTCTCGTAGCAGCGATGGAACAGATCGATCTTCTGGTCATCGGAGCCGGGCCGTGCGGCCTCGCCGTGGGCATCGCTGCAAAGCAGCGGGGCATTCCTTGCGTCCTGCTCGACCGGCTCACGATCGTCTCGACCATCGACCGCTATCCCCTCGCCATGACCTTCTTCTCCACTCCCGAGCGAATCGAGATCGGCGGCGTACCGTTCATCGCGAGCCACGAGAAACCGACGCGGCAAGACGGCATGCTCTACTACCGGCGCGTCGCGGAACACTACGAGCTCGACGTGAGGCTGAGAGAGGAAGTCACCGAGGTGGCACGTGATTCCGAGGGTAACTTCCAGATCGAGGTGGTTCGCCCGCACGACCGTAAGACCTACCTCGCGCGAGCCGTCGTATTCGCCACGGGCTACTACGACAACCCGAACTACATGGGTGTTCCCGGCGAAGACCTGCCTCACGTCACACACTATTTCGTCGAAGGCCATCCGTACTGGCACCGGCGGGTGATCGTGATCGGGGCCGGGAACAGCAGCGTCGATGCGGCGCTGGAGTGCTGGAGGGCGGGCGCGGTGGTAACCCTCGTCCACTTCGGAGAAGGATTCGACCGAACCGTAAAGGCGTGGGTGCTTCCCGACATCACCAACCGTGTCAAGCAGGGAAGCATCGGTGTGCGCTGGCGCGCGCGGGTGCGCGCCATCACTCCTACCGACGTCGAGGTGGTCTCGGATGACACCGGACTGGTCGAACGAATCCCGGCCGATGCGGTGCTGGCGATGACCGGCTACCACGCCGACACGACGATGCTCCGTGATCTGGGAGTCCCGGTCGATCCCGTCTCCGGCGTCCCGGCGTACGATGAATCATCCATGGCGACTCCCGTCGCCGGGCTCTACCTGGCCGGCGTCATCGCGAGCGGCAACGATGCCAACCGGCTCTTCATTGAAAATGCGCGGGGCCATGGTGAGCTGATCGTGAATCATCTGCTGGCCACGCGCAGGGCACCCCTCGAGGGCGTCACCCCGGCCGGGCGATGACTTCACCTGCTGAAAGGCGAACACCCCGGCTCGGAATGGCTCCGCGCCGGGGTGCTCCGTCGTGACCGGTCCGGTTCTGGCCCCTACAGCCTGTTTCGCTCGTACATGAGGTTCCGCGGCGTGTACCACCAATCGAACTGGCGCGACAGAATCACGCCGTTATTGATGCGTCCGTCGGCTTGGTCGGCCAGCAAGGTCGCCCGGACATGGACGCGGATGATGTCGTCGAAATTGTTGTCGGGGTCCGCGTCGACATCGGGGTCGGCCAGGGTGAGCTCCGCTCCGTTGACGAAGACAAGCGATGCATTCCAGGTCTGGACGCCCGCGGTCAACACTTGGGGAACGGCCGCGCCCGCGACGGTGACGCTGTCCGCCCGGTTGAGCTGGTTCTGGGCATCGCGGTAAAAGGCGACCGCGCGTAGCGTCCGCACAGTAAAGGGAGTCGCAAGGTTCAAGCCGACAATACCGGCGTCATGGCCGAGGATGCGGGTGGTGTTGGCGAAGAAGACTCTCGCGGTCGTGCCTGTCGGGAGCGCCACGGCGATGACCCGGATGAGCCTCCGGACGTTGGAGTTGAGCTCGACGTAGGCCAGCTCACCCGGGTTGATCTGAAAGACCTCGCCCGCGGGGCGCTGGACCTCGAGGCAGAATCCGCCACAATTGCCCACCCCGGACCCCGCAGGGAGGAGCGCGGTCCGTGGGTAGCTTTCGCCTGCCACTTCGGGGCCGCCGGCAGCGGGCACGAAGTACGGGACCCGGAGCATCACCAGGGTGTCCGCGAATGTCCCGATGGTTCCAAAGGTAGGACGCGAGTCGATCGCGACCGCTGTCTGCTGCACGTCGCGCTGAAGCGCGATGCCGATGAATCTGGCGCGCCGGTCTATTCCGTCGCGTAGCTCGGTACCGGCAAGGCTTCGCATTGCTCCCATCATGAGACTCGTCGCCGATCCCAGGACCAGCACCCCCACGATCATCGAGATGAGCATCTCGATGAGGGTGAAGCCGGTCTCTCTTTGCCGTCTGCCGAGTACGCCCATGTTACCCCCGGTACGCCATGGTGATGATCTGCACAGGCTGCGTCTGTCCCGGATAGTCAATCTGAACGGTCACGCGCACGAGGTTGCCGGCATCCACCACGACACTCGTGCTACGGATCAACGGTCCGGCGGCGCTCACCTGCCCACGTATGTCCACGTTCACCGGCGCCTCGGTTGCAAGGCTCCAAGGATCGCGCGACCGCAGCTCCTCGGTATACGAACGGGCCACGCTCAGCGCGATCTGCCGAAGCGCCGTGTCGCTCTCCGTGCGCACCAGCGAGGTCTGCACTTTGGCCAGCGCCATGAGCCCAATCGTCAGCATTACCAGCGCGATCATTACCGAGATGAGCGTGAAGCCGCCCTCGGCCCGCCGTTGCGCCCTGTTCATTGCCAGGCTCCTCCCCTGTAGACCCACACCCTCACACCGGCGGCGCCGGTGATCGAGACAGCCGCCACAGCCGTGGCGTCGAGACTGCTCCGCAAGTAGACCACTCCCGTAGTGCCGAACGGATCGGTGACTCCCATGGTGGCGAACTGCACCCGCGAATTGGGCAGCGTGATCGCTCCCGCTCCTGCCATCCCCGGAACGTCTGGCGTGGCGCCACGGCCGATCTGGACGCCGTCGGTGAACACTCGTGGTCTGAACGCCGCCAGGGCGTTCACCTCCCCGGCGCTCTGGGCGAAAACGCTGTCGCGGTCGTCGTCGAGGTAGCCGGTGTACTGCTGGCCCGCGACATCGAACACGACCCGGACCCTACTCGTGGTGGTGAGCGCCTTGGTTCTCGCCAGCTCCAGGTCGCTTGCCAACAGGCGAGCCGCGTCGCGCACATGGGCGGCGTTGGATACCCGGAAGTGCGGGACGACGATCGCCATCATGATGCCGATCATCACGATGACGACCAGGATCTCGATCAGCGTAAAACCGCGACGCGCCTGCCTCACATGCACTCCAATCATCAGTAGATGGGCCGGTAGGCCGTCTGGATCACGCTGCCGACCGTCGGCGTTCCCGGAGGAAGCTTGGTCGGGTCGCGGAAGTTCAGGTCGAATCTCCAGTCGCGGATCGGGGGGCTGTAATAGGGCTGCCATGACCAGCGCTTGCGCATCGCGTAACGGCTATCCCAGAGCGACACCAACGACCCGCGGTAGAGCATCTGTCGGCCACCCCAGTCCTCGAGAAAGCGGGGGAAATTCTCGAGGCCGCCGCCGTAGTTTGGATATCCGCCGCCTGTGAGAGGCGTTCCGTAGACGGCCGCTGAGTCGGCCGGGTCGCACGTCGGCAGTGACCGGTTCACGTCGCACGGGCTCGACGAGTGACCCGCCGCGATCGCCCCGTAGACGCTCATCGGAGTGCTACCTGTCATCACGTAAGCATGGGCCACGCTCGGGTCGCCGTTCCAAGCGGGATTCCACACGTGGGCCGCGTCGTCCCAGCTGGGCGAGAGGAAGGTGATCGCGTCGCCGAGGATCGAGGCCGGCATCCAACCGTTGGTGTTGTAGTCTCCCTGCACGTACACCGGACGGTCGGTTGCGATCGTGAGCGGATAGCGAAGCCTGGAACCGTTCACCAGGCGGACGGCGGGGTAGTCGCTGACCGACCGCGCGGTGGTGTATGGGCTCCCGGAGGTGACCTTCGTGGTGTCGAAGGTGACGTAGATGATGTCGATCGGCTTCGGGGCCGGGTTGTTCTCGATCCAGTCTTCGAGCTCGTCGATGTCGATCTGGAACAGGTCGACGCCCACATTCTCGCGCCCATCATGAAAGGCGTCCGGATGACCGGAGAAGATATCCTTGCACTTACCCGG
>JBBRGF010000203.1:0-6212 GCA_038240975.1 Gemmatimonadales bacterium | reverse complement strand
ATTCTGTTCGACGAGAGCGAGGCGCCCGACAGCACTCTCGGCGAAGGCTTCCTGGCGTGCGAGCCGCAATCCAGGATCAAGGCGCATGAGACAATCGGGCCGGAGGGCGGCGTGCTGGAAATGGGGCCGCACCGGCTGGTGGTGCCGCCCGGCGCGCTCGACGACACCGTCGACATCACGGGAGTCGTGCTCAGTGATTCGGTCATCTCCGTGCGTCTGGCACCCAGGGGCCTTAGGTTTGCCATCCCGGCTCGCCTCACTCTGAGCTACGCTCACTGTCCGCCTCTTCCGTCGTTCCTGGCCAGGCACATCGTCTACACCAGCGAGACGCTCGATCCACTTCAGGACCTCCCGTCTGCCGACGACTCCTTCGACAGTCAGGTGTCGGCCGATCTCGATCACTTCTCGCGCTACGCCGTGGCGTGGTAGCGATGCCCTCGAGCGACCATGGCGGCACCGCCAAGCGGATCGACACCGCGGCGCTCCTGGTGGAGGCCGAGGCCTTCGAGCGCACCGGATCCACGCGCGACATCGAGGCCGTCTACAACTCTCTGATCGTCATGGCCGCGCGCCAGGGAGATCAGATCACGCTGGCCGAGGCCTTTCGGCGCCGGGCGGTCCTGGCGCATCAGGCCGGTGACTCGGCACGAGCGCGAAGCGCGCTGCAGCAGAGCTACGCCGTGACCACTCTCATCGGCGATCGCCGCCTGACCGCCAGCACGCTCAACACCCTCGGTGGCATCGAACTGGAGACACGGAACCTCGACGCCGCGGAGGCCGCCCTCACGGAAGCCGCCTCACTAGCCAACGACGACCCCGGGCTGCTCGCACGCATCTCCCAGAATCTCGGCATTGTCGCGAACATCAGGGGAAATCACGCGGCCGCAGAGGGGTATTACCGCCGCTCACTCGTCGCGTATGAGTCACTCGCCGACGCTCGCGGCAGTGCGATCGCCCGGCACAACCTGGGCATGGTCGCGGCCGACCGGGGTGATCACCTCGAAGCGCTGGCACACTTCGAGGCCAGTGCATCTCTGGCGCACACGAGCGGCGATGAACATCTCGGTGCGCTGTGCCGAGTGAACTATGCGGAGGTGTTGCTCACCCTCGGCCGCGGCTCCGAGGCACGACGCGCCGCGGAACACGCCCAACGCACCCTCGAGAGTCTCGAAGCGCACTTCGACGCCCCATATGTCCAGCGGGTGCTCGCGCTATGCGATCGAGCCGACGGCCTCCTTCGTCGAGCCGAATCGCGGCTGCTCCGGGCGCGGGAACTTGCGCGGGTAGCCGATGCCCGCCTCATCGAAGCGGAAGTGGCTCGAGATCTCGCGCGGGTCTACGCCGCGAGCGGCCGACCGGGGGAGGCGCAGATCGCCTTCAAGGAGGCGACTCTCGCGTTCGCCGAGATGGGTGCAGCGGGCGAAATGGCCGCCACGGAGCGCGAAATGGCCGGGGCGGCCGGACCTCATTCGGAGGGCCTTCATTCCTAGCTCGAACTTCGCATGATCGCTTCGGTAACAATCCCGCCCCACTATCTCGCTTTAAGCCGCCAACGTGATCCGCCTCACAGTTGTGATTCCCTCTGTGCGGCACCATGCACGGTCTGTGGCCGGAAGGCTTGAGAGGTCACAAATCTTCTGATGAGGCGGTCCACGATGGCACCGACGACACTAGTGAAAATGCTTGGCAAGAGCATTCGCAATCCGCAGCGTGCTGCTTTGAGGCTGGTCCTGAATGCGAGGGTGGCCCGGTCGTCGCTGAAGCGAGATCGGTCGCGTTTATTCGGGACGATCTCACGTGCGTGGAACGTGGATGCGTTGGCGCTATCGGAGGAATATCGGAGCTCGGACTATGCGCGCTGGTATCAGGAGCGACTCGCCGAACTGAGGCAGCTTCCGGCGGAAGCGCGCATGGGAACGAGCGGAGACTTTGCGTGCGAGGCCCTCTACGTCCTCGTGCGCGCGGCAAAGCCGCAGGCCGTGGTGGAAACGGGTGTGCTCTACGGCGCCTCCAGCGGACACATCCTCGCGGCCCTCGCCGCGAATGGTGCGGGGCGGCTTTACAGCATCGATCTGGGCGTCAGGCCCGGTGAGCCGCCCCACGATTTTCTGGTCGACTGCGGATTCCTGCCCCGTTGGGAGTACATCGTCGGCGATACCACCTTGGAGTTGCCCCGTCTACTCGAGCGGATTCGGGGTGTCGACATGTTCCACCACGACAGCCTCCACACGTTCGACCACATGATGTGGGAATACGAGACCGTCGCGCCGTACTTGAGGCCGGGCGGGATTCTCGCCTCCCACGACGTGCTCGTTTCGGACAGCATCCGCAACATTTTCAGAGAGAATGCCTTTCCGGCTTTCTGCCAGCAACGCCACCTCAAGCACATCATGGTCCGCAACTCGGGTATCGCACGTAGACCCAAACGGCCGTCCCGGTCGTCACGTCCGTGGATGAGCCTTATGGGAGCGGCTCCCGCCCGCTGAACGGGTCTCACTTTGGCCATACTCGAAATGCGTGGTATTGGCCAAGCGAGTCGAGCGGGGTGAGACGCAACGTACTGTCGCGCCACACCCAGCTTCCCGCCAGGTGATTGTGCATCTGGCGGTCGCCGACACCAGGCGGCTGTGCGAGGCGCAGCGTGCTCAGCACTTTCTGGATCCTCAGAGCCGCCGGACTATAGGTCCACCCCAGGTATAGCCATGGCTCCGGCCGACTCGACAGCTCGGATCTCGACGCCAGGTATCGGTCACGGCCCACCCACCATTGATCGGGTTCGCTGATCGGACCCGTGCCGCCGATCGACTGGGCGTACCGTGACTCCGGTGTCCGGCTCATGGTCAGATGGATGGGCTCTTCCGGGAAAACGAACCGGAGGATGCTGTAGTCGCTGGCCCAGGGAACGAGATACGTCCCATGCGGATACCGCGCCGTGAGAGTCCTGAAAACCCGGAGGATCTGTGATTCCTGCACCTCGAAAGGCATCAGGGGGGCCAACAGCAAACGATTGAACAGCACCAGTCCTGCAAAAAGGGCCGCGACCGCCACCCGAGCTCGCGGTCCGGACAGGAAATCACCCAATCCCCTAAGCCCCACTGCGGCTACGATCGCGAACGGAACGAGAGCGGGCACGTAATACCGCGGCTCGTGCCCAGCCAGGAATGGCAGAGCTGCCGCAGCCAGCCATACGACTCCGACCCGCGTCTCGTGCTCCTCGCGCGCACGCCAGGCGAACGGGAGCAGCAGCCCGAACGTCTGCGCGAACATCGCGATCGCGTACACGTGCTGCGCGGCCGGGTGGGTCGCCACGACATTGTAGACGTGAGAGCCGAAGCGAAGATCGCTTCCGCCGGCCAGCGCGACCGCACCGGCCTGGAGCGCCACCGCCCCGGCTCCGACCACGATCAGCCGGACCAGCGTCAGCTTTCGCTCGAAGCGCGCGTCGCCGGCCGCGAGAAGCGCGAAGCCGAGGGCCCCGAACGAGACGATTCCCGTGATCCGGCACAGCGTTCCTACGCCTACCGCCACCGCCGCCAGCGTGAGCCACGTGCCGGACGCCGAGCGCGAGTCGGGCCGAAACGCGCGTACGAAGGCCCAGCAGCCCACCGTGGTGAACAGGAGGCTCGGCACTTCGGACAGCGCCTTTCCCGCCAGGTACACTCCAAGTGGCGAGAAAATGAGCATCAGCGTGGCCATACGGGCCCGCTGCAATCCGAACAGCTCGCGCAGACAGCCATAGGCAGCCGCGAAGGCGCCAAGCAGGAGAAGCGTGTAGGCTGCCTGAATCGCGCGAAGCGCGCCTTCTCCCGCCCTGAACACATCGGTCAGTCCCGACAGCAACAGGAGGTGTCCGAGCTTCTCGGAGAAGAATCCCGAGGGGAACAGCTGGCTTACGGTTTCGTAGTGGATGAGGGATACCGGCGAGTGAAAGCGCGCCGAGTAGAGATAGAAGAATTCGTCCCAGTAGTGCTCGTCGCTCCAACTGAGCGCCAGAAACACGATGACGATGACGATGACCCAGATGACAGCTCGGGGGTGCGGAGATGTCTTTCGGCTCACCACGGTTTGCTCGCCAGCTCGGGCCTGACGGCCGGCCTCATTCCAGACTACCCAATGTGGGGAGGCTCCATGGTGTTTCTGGGGGCGCGCGGGCCGAGCCGTCGGTCGTTTGCCAATTCTGCAATGCCGGCGGGTGTGAGATCGCACGGGCCGGCCATGAGATAAGGGCCGTCTTCGGCTCGCATGAGCTTGCCCTCGGGCAGCCGGATCAGGCCGATGCCTCGGAGTCTGAGAAGATCGGCCACCGTCTGCTGAAAGATTGCGCGGCCCTCGTCCGACCGGTCAGGGCGGAACACATGTCCCCCGCGCTCGATTCGCTCGAGCAACTCGTAGTCTCCCTGATCCACCGACCACTCCTGAGTGAGTTGCTCAAGAGTGGGGCGCATCGGCCCCTCGTGCGGTGATCCTCATCGCTCTCCCAATGCTTCCCAGCGCACCGCGCGAGGTCTGTTATGCGTGATCTTCCCGCCGGGTGTGTCCCTCGGCCGCCGGATCCGGCCGTGGGGCCTCGCCGCGGAAATCAAAGTGCTCTGGCGGCAGAATGCGGGCGGTGGTGATGATCTTCGGATTGGGATTGCGCAGCAGCCACGACACCATTCGGTCGGCCATCACGGCGGCCGAATCCCATTGACCCGCGGTAATGGCCGGGTACAGGTGGGCAAATTGCGGCTTGAGGCGGGCCTCGCGGCCGGGGAGCTCAGACATGGCGTTTTCTCCGCTGGCGTGTCGAGCGGCCTTCTCGGGCTCGCACCTCGCGCACGGAACCCCCATCTCCACGGGTGCTCCGCAGCTGGCGCAATATCGCCCGCGCTCCTTCATCTCCCGCTTCCCCCTTGTCGTGCCCGGAATGTAGTCAGGCGGCCACGAGTCGGCCGCACTCAGAACATCGTGTTCTGGTTCGCGGAGGTCTCCGGCACTGTCTGCAACACGTCCCATCATGTCGTAACGCCGTTGCCGTCTGCTTGTTCCGGTCGAGAGGGCTCACAAGCCACCTTATTCAGCGATATGGCTCGTCCACCAATGGACCGGCGGCTGACCCCCGAAGGAACGAGCGCAGCGCAATGGCGAATGAGTCGCTCTGCGCCTTTGAGAAGCCAGCGGCCGCGAGAACGTAATTGCCGCCAGAAGCAGCCAGGGGAACGTCAGGGCGTCCGAAATAGAGATACAAGTAGGTATAGGTGTTGTCCGACGCTATTTCGGTAGGCTCGTAGCGCCTGCTTTCAGCGATCTGCTTGCCGTAGGCGGGGTACTTCTTGCCAGCCCGTTGCGCCGCGGGCCACCAGATATTCTGCATGAGCGAGTCGTACTGCGCGCGCCTGTCGGAACGCACGTGGTGGATGACGACGAATACCGAGTCCCCCGCTTTGGTGACGCGTGTCTGAGCTGCGGCATTGGACACGCCTAGCAGGGTTACTAACGCCCAGAGTCGAAACACGTGCACCTCGGCGTGGATGTGGGGAAACGAGGGAACAAGATCGTCCGCCTCGTGGGTGGCTTCAGTGGGGTATGCCTCGTGATCATGAGCTCGTTACCGAAGGTATCCTCGTCCCAATGCGAGAGCGCGGTTCCCGGGCCGAATTGCCCTTCGACCGGCACCTGTCCCCGACCTCCCAGTTCGTGCCAGGCCTTGACCGCGGCGGAGCCGGTGAATCGGGGGTTTCGCGAACCCACGTTCTTGAGAAGAGGACGGGGGAAATCCCAGACGCTGCCGAAGCCGAGTGCGTGCCCATCTCGTGGGTGATCACCTCGTCGAGCAGGCCGAAAGAATGGATGAAGTCCAGATCTTCAGTATCGAAGAACATGACCCCATAGACCGGGAGATCGTCCTGCAGCCGCAGTGCGCAAACCCCGGTGGCGCCGAGAATATTGCCAGGGCCATCGATCGGCGTGAGCAGGACGTCGATCAGGATATCGTCGATCGTTCCGGAGAACTCGGGCGTGCCAAGGTCGCCGCAGAAGTTCGCGGGAATCGTACCTGTGGTGGAGGGCACATCTTTGACGATGATCTCCTGCCAGCGCCTTGCTGCCGAGCGGAACACCTGTTTCTGCTTGCCGGATGAAGAAGTGACGAACCGCAGGGTGACGTTGAAAGGCCCCGAGGTCTGAGCGCTGGCGTGGTCGGTCCTGGCAGTTTCGAGAACGGGAAGACGGCT
>JBBRGF010000202.1:0-6258 GCA_038240975.1 Gemmatimonadales bacterium | reverse complement strand
CACGCACGAGGAGATCGCCGAAGTCCTCGGCGTTCAGTCGGGCACCTCGAAGGCCCAGCTCTTTCGCGCCAGGGCAAAGTTGCGCGAGGCCCTGGCCGACTTCGCGAGGGAGTAAAACGGATGAGCGAACAGGACGAGGATCGGCTCGACGAGCTGCTCCGGTCGGCGGGGCAGGACTACCACCTCCCGCCCGAGCCGCCGAGAGAGGCGATGTGGCAGGCGATCCAGTCGCACCGGCGATGGTATCGGAAGGTGTGGCGCCGGCCCTTCAGCCCATTCCTCTGGATCGCCGCGGCGGCGGTTCTGGTGCTGGGTGTCGGCATCGGACGCCTGTCGGTACGCCCCGAACCGTCCGGACCGCAGATCTGGGAGGCACGCGGAGTCAGCACCACCGCATACCGTCTCACGGCGGTCGAGCACTTGAGTCAGTCCGAAGCGTTCCTCACGCTGTTCCGCTCTTCCACTCGAGGCGGGGGTGACGAGCGCCTGGCCTCCGCGACTGCCCGTCAGTTACTCGCGAGCAATCGCCTGCTGCTCGATTCGCCGGCGGCGCAGGATCGGAAGATCAGGCTCCTGCTCGAAGATCTCGAGGTGGTGCTGGCGGAGATCGCACAACTCTCCCCCGAGCCTCACGAGAAGGATCTGGAGCTGATCAAGGATGGCATCGAGCGGGGCGGCATGCTTCCTCGCATCAGGACCGCCGTTCCCGCTGGCACGACCCTAACGCAAGGAGCGCTGTGATGTCCCGGATGTCTCTCGGAGTGATGCTCGCGACGGTCATGGGATTCGGCGGTGCGTGGGCGCCGGTGGCCCAGGGCCCGATCGTGAGCATCCAGAACTCCGCCGGCCGGCCCGATTCGACTCCACCGGCGCCATGGCCCCTCGGCGATCCCGGCGATCCCGGCGACTCACTCTACCGTGCCGCGCGCGAGGCGCTCGACCGCCGGGACTTCCGCCTGGCCGCCGATCTGTTCGATCAGGTCTCGGCAAAGTATCCGGCCTCGGCATATGCGCCCGATGCTCTCTACTGGCGGGCCTTCTCCCTCTATCGGCTGGGTGGAACGGCTCAGCTACGCGCTGCCCTGCAGTCGCTCTCGGTTCAGCGGCAGCGCTTCGCCCAGGCCGCCACGCGCGGAGATGCCGCAGCGCTCGAACGCCGGATTCAGGGAGAGCTCGGGCGCCGCGGCGATCCCACGGCGGCGGCCTATGTCGACTCGGTGGCCGAGGCGGCCGCCATGCCGCCGGTGCCGCCGGTGCCGCCAGTGCCGGCCGGCGAAGCGGGCCCCGTATCGCCCCAGCCCCCCGAGCCGCCACGCAGGGGGAACGGTGATCGCGCCTGCAGGGACGAGGACGACGACACCAAGCTTGCGGCGCTCAACGCGCTCCAGCAGATGGATGACGAGCGGGCCCGCCCGATCCTGCGAAAGGTTCTCGCCAGGCGCGACGCGGGGTCGGTTTGCCTGCGGCGCAAGGCGGTGTTCCTCATCGCGCAGGAGGATGCGTCGGGCGCGGAGGACATTCTCCTCGATGCCGCCCGCGGCGACCCCGACCGAGAGGTCCGCGAGCAATCGGTCTTCTGGCTCTCGCAGGTCGGCACCGACAAAGCCGTCACCGCGCTCGACTCGATTCTCCGTATGTCCAAGGATCCTTCGCTTCAGGAAAAAGCGGTGTTCGCCCTCTCGCAACACGAGGGCGCCCGCGCCCAGCAGGCCCTCCGGGGTTACGCCGAACGGCCGGGGCTCCCCGAGGAGCTGAGAGAGAAGGTCATTTTCTGGATTGGACAAGAGGGTGGCAAGGAGAACGACGCCTTCCTGCGCGCTCTCTATCAGAAGCTCAGGGAAGAAGGTCTTCGCGAGAAGGTCCTCTTTTCCCTTTCGCAGTCGGGCGGAGCGGAGAATGCGCGCTGGCTCCTCGGTATCGCCAAGGACGGAACCCAGACGATCGAGCTGCGCAAGAAGGCGCTGTTCTGGGCCGGACAGAGCGACGCATCGATCGCCGACCTCACCGGACTCTACGACGCGATGAAGGGCCGGGAGATGCGCGAGCAGCTCGTGTTCGTCTACTCCCAGCGCGACGAGCCCGAGGCGGTGAACAAGTTGATCGACATCGCGCGGCGGGACCCGGACACGGAGCTGCGGAAGAAGGCGTTGTTCTGGCTCGGCCAGAGCGACGACCCGCGCGCGGCCAAGGCGTTACAGGACGTCATCGAGCAGCCATGAGGACGACTCCATGAAACGACCACTCCGGCTTCTCCCGGCCCTGCTGGCCCTTCCCGTGGTCCTTGCGGCGCAGAGCCTCGGCCAGCGCGTCGCCGCGCTGGGAGACGGAACCATCAGGCTGAGCTTTGCCGCCCGTGCGGGTGTGTGCGGCAACGGCGCCAACAACATCACCATCGTGGACCATGACGACGAGTGGGAAGGGAACTGCGAGCGCGGGCCAGTACGGGTGTCGATGCACGTGCGGGGCGGCGCCGTCTCCGAGGCGCACGCGTACGTCGGCGGCCGGTGGAGGCAACAGAGCGGCACCGACCTCGGCACGCTGCCCGCGGCAGCCGCCGCGAGCGACCTGCTCGCCCTTGCCGAGCGCTCGTCCGACGATGGCGGCGAGGCGCTGATCACCGCCGCTACACTGGCCGACAGCACCACGATCTGGCCACGGCTGCTCGATCTGGCGCGCAAGACGTCGGTCCCGATGGACACTCGGCGCCACGCGATCTTCTGGCTCGGGCAGGCCGCGGGTGCCGCCGCCGCTCGGGGACTCGACTCGATCGCGGCCGACGGGCGTGGCGATCTCGAACTGCGCGAGCAGGCGGTGTTCGCCCTGTCCCAACGCCCCGAAGAAGAGGGCGTACCGGCGCTGATCCGCATCGCGCGCTCGAATCCGTACGCGGAAGTGCGGAAGTCGGCGCTCTTCTGGTTGGGCCAGAGCGAAGACCCGCGCGCCCTCGCGCTGTTCGAGGAGTTGCTGCGCTGACCTCGCTGCCAACCATTTCACCGCCTCGTGGATCTAAGGCTCACCATCTCGAACAGCGAGCCTTCGATCCACGCCTTCATCGTCGTCGCCGCGTTGTCCGCACAGCTCTCCGCTGGCCCGCTCGATTCCGTCGGTGTTGTGGGAGTCGGGGGCGCGGTCGAAACCGTGCGCGCGTCGAGCCCGATCTCCGTCGACGGCGTTCTCGATGAGGCGGCGTGGGCCGCTGCGGCGCCCACCAGCCGGTTCGTGCAGGCCGACCCCCGTGAGGGCGCCCCGCCAAGTGAACCGACCGACGTGCGAGTGCTCTTCGACGACGGCGCCCTCTACATCGGCGCGCGGCTATACGATTCGGCTCCCGACTCCATCGCCGCCTTGCTGGCGCGGCGCGACGGCGCGTCGAGCTCCGACCGCTTCCTGGTGTACGTGGACGGCTATCACGACCGGCGCTCCGGCTTCTTCTTCGGCGTCAACGCCGCGGGCTCGCTCTACGACGGCACTCTCTACAACGACGAGTGGAACGACAACACCTGGGACGGCGTGTGGGAGGGCAAGGCGACGCGGGACTCTCTGGGCTGGACGGCGGAGCTGCGCATTCCCTACTCGCAGCTCCGCTTTCAGAAGGGAGGCGGGTACCGTTGGGGAATCAATTTCTGTCGCGAGATCGCTCGCCGCAACGAGCGCGACTTCCTCGCGTTCCAGCCGAAGAACGGCAGCGGGTTCGTCTCGCGATTTCCCGAGCTGGGGGGCCTTCTGGGCATCACGCCCCCGCCCAGAATCGAAGTCCTGCCCTACATCACCAGCCAGGCCGAGTTCGAGGGTCACGACCCCGCCGACCCGTTCAATGACGGCTCGCGCCTTGGCGCCGGCGCAGGTGCCGATTTCAAGGTAGGCCTCGGCGGCAACGTCACGATGGCCGGCACCGTGAACCCCGACTTCGGGCAGGTCGAGGTCGATCCCGCCGTAGTCAACCTGAGCGATGTGGAGACCTTCTTCGACGAGCGGCGGCCCTTCTTCATCGAGGGTGCCGGCATTTTCGACTTCGGGTCCGGAGGCGCCAACGACTTCTGGGGGTTCAACTGGGCCGCGCCGAGCTTTCTCTATACCAGGCGTATCGGCCGCGCGCCCCAGGTCGAGCTGCCCGACAACGAATTCGCCGATGCCCCGACCGGAACGCACATTCTCGGTGCGGCCAAGCTCTCCGGAAAGATCGGCAACTGGAGTCTCGGTACGCTGAGTGCACTGACGAACCGCGAGAGCGGACGGTTCGCACTCGGCGACCGTCGCTGGACCGCTCAGTTGGAGCCTCTTACCTACTACGGCGTCTACCGCGCGCAAAAGGAATTCGCCGGGGGCGCGCGGGGACTCGGCTTCATCGGGACGGCCACGAATCGGTTCTTCAATGATGACGCGGTGCGCGACGAGCTCAGCTCCAGCTCCACAGGCTTCGGTATGGACGGGTGGACGGCGCTCGATCGCGATCGCATGTGGATGGTCTCGGGCTGGGCGGGGCTCACCCGGGTGACTGGAACTCCCACCCGCCTGCAGTTGCTCCAGGAAGAAGCCCCGCACTACCTCCAGCGCCCCGACGCCGGCTACCTCGGCGTCGACTCCAGCGCCACGGCCTTCTCGGGCTACGCCGCGCGACTCTCGCTGAACAAGCAGCGGGGCGACTGGATGTTCAACTCTGCCTTCGGGGTCGTCGATCCGAGATTCGACGTGAACGACTTGGGAATCCAGTTTCGCGCCGACCAGTTCAACTCACATGTCATGGTCGGACGGCGGTGGACCCGGCCGGGGCGCGTCTTCCGCGACTGGCGGGTCAACTTGGCGGTATTCCGCGAGTGGAATTTCGGCGGAGACCTCACGGCGTCCGGCTACTTCCTCACCGGCCTGTACCAGCTTCGGAACTTCGCAACCGGCAAGTGGTTCGTCGCGTACAACCCCGAGACGCTGAACGACCGGCAGAGCCGTGGCGGGCCACTGATGGTCAATCCTCCTGGGGTCGAGTGGGATTGGCAATTCGCGTCTGACCCGAACCGGCGCTGGGTAGCGGGCCTCACGCTGCACGGGGCCCGCTACCGGCTCGGCTCGGACGAGCGGTGGAGCGTCGGAAGCAGCCTTCAGTGGAAGCCGGGCAGCCGGATCTCGCTCAGCCTCGAGCCGCTGGTCGAGCGCATCAAGACCACGTCGCAATACGTCGACACGTTCGACGACGCGCTGGCCACCGGAACCTTCGGCCACCGATACGTCTTTGCCGATCTCGATCAGACCAACGTGTCGGCCAGCCTTCGCCTCAATTGGATCTTCACGCCGCGGCTCAGCATCGAGGTGTACGCACAGCCGCTGCTCTCTTCCGGCCGCTACACCGGATTCAAGCAGCTTGCGCGGTCGCGAAGCTACGAGTTCAGCGGCTATCCCGACCCTCAGCCGACGTCCGATCCCGACCAGGTCATCGTCGACCCCGACGGCCCGGACGGCCCCGCCGAGTCACATCAGATCGACGACCCGAACTTCTCTCTGGCTTCGCTGAGGGGGAATGCGGTGCTGAGGTGGGAGTACCTGCCGGGCTCGACGCTGTTCCTCGTATGGACCCAGAACCGCTCGGACACCGAGACGATCGGCACCTTCAGGACGGGCCGATCGCTGAACAGGCTGTTCGATGCGACCGCCGACAACATCTTCCTGATCAAACTCTCCTTCTGGTGGAATCCTTAGCACCAGCTGACGCGGCATGGGTCGAGCCACGGTTACATTACCCGCCATGCTCGACCACTTCCGCCCCGGAATCGTCGCGGCGGCCATACTCGTCCTGAGCGCCTGTGAGGGACCGAAGCCGGCGCCTCCTGTGACCCGCCTGGGGCCTCCGTCCGACAGCCTCGTTTCCGAATTTGGCGACCTGTCAGAAGGTGCCTGGCTCGGTGGCGACCGCTGGGCGGTTCTCGCGCCCAATAACGATGCCGCCGCGACCGCCGACCTCACCGCGCACGGAGTAATCCGTCTCGGTGGACGGGGAGCGGAGGAGATCCGGAACCCGTCGACTCTTTTTCGCGCCGGCGACACAGTCTACGTGGGCGACTGGGGCCTTCGCCGGACCACGTTGTGGACGCTGAACGGGCGCGCGGCCGGCGCGATGCCGGCCTCCGATTTGTTCCGCGGTGCGTTGCCACGGGCCCGCGATGCGTTGGGCCGGTTTTACTACGAGCTTTCGCCCCGTCCGGGCCCCGACGGCCTCGGCAATCGCGATTCCGGGGTGGTGTTGCGGGCG
The DNA here is from genome assembly GCA_038240975.1 of Gemmatimonadales bacterium. Classification (GTDB taxonomy): domain Bacteria; phylum Gemmatimonadota; class Gemmatimonadetes; order Gemmatimonadales; family GWC2-71-9; genus CAVVWJ01. The sequence goes on along the minus strand of JBBRGF010000202.1, from coordinate 20 downwards.
GCGCCTGGCGCCGCCGCGGC
>JBBRGF010000201.1:0-6339 GCA_038240975.1 Gemmatimonadales bacterium | reverse complement strand
CTGAGCCACAAGATCATCCGGTCGCTCATCGAGCGTCATCTCGATGCGCTGATCGGCCTCTCCACCGATATCCTGGCCAACCCGCTCCGCGCGTCGCTGGGACTCTTGCCGCTGCCCGATGCGCTCCGGGCGGTTCACCGTCCGAGGTCATCCGAGGAGGCGGAAGCCGGCCGTCGCCGCCTGGCGTTCGACGAGCTGCTCGATCTGCAGCTTATGCTCATCCGCGCCCGTACGGTGGCCAAGCGGCAGCGCAGCGGGATCGCGTTCGAGGTCAAGCGAACCCACACCACGCGGCTTCGCGAGAGCCTGCCGTGGGAGCTGACGCACGACCAGCAGCAGGCGATTCGAGAAATCGCCGCCGACATGACCGCGTCCGACCGGATGCACCGGCTTCTGATGGGCGACGTGGGTACGGGCAAGACGGTCGTGGCGCTCTTCGCCATGCTCCTCGCCGCCGAGAACGACTTCCAGGCGGCGATCATGGCGCCCACCGAGCTTCTCGCCGAGCAACACGCCGCCACCCTCGTCCAACTCCTGGCGCCGCTCGAGATCCGCCCCGAGCTGCTGCTGGGCCGGCAGACGGTGGCGGAGAAAACGGCGGTGCGCGCCCGGCTCGCCTCCGGCCAGAGCCGCCTTGCTGTGGGCACGCACGCACTCATGCAGGAAAGCGTGTCGTTCCGGAGGCTCGGCCTTGTCGTCATCGACGAGCAGCACCGATTCGGCGTGGAGCAGCGCGCGGCGCTCATCGGCAAGGGAGCGGCGCCCGACGTGCTGCTGCTCACCGCCACCCCCATCCCGCGCACGCTCGCGCTCACGCTTTACGGAGATCTCGACGTGTCCACGCTCCGAGAGCGCCCTCCCGGGCGCGGCGCCATCCGCACCGCCGTGCGCGGCGAAGGCCAGCGCCAGCGGGTGCTGGAATTCGTGCGCGACGAGTGCCTGCGCGGACGGCAGGCCTACATGGTGCTGCCAGTGATCGAGGAGTCGGAGCGCGCCGACCTTCGCGCCGCCACAACCATGGCGCAGACTCTGGCCGCCCGATGGCCGGATCTGACGGTGGGGCTGGTGCACGGGCGGCTCAAGGCCGAGGAGCGCGACGACGTGATGCGGCGTTTTCGGGCCGGAGAGGTCCACGTGCTCGTTGCCACCACCGTCATCGAGGTGGGGATCGATGTGCCCAACGCGACGATGATGGTCATCGAGCATCCGGAGCGCTTCGGGCTTGCGCAGCTTCACCAGCTCAGGGGGAGGATCGGCCGGGGCGCGGAGGAAAGCTTCTGCATCCTCCTGGCGAGCGGCCCCGGAGCCGACCGGCTCAACGCGTTCGCCGCCACCCAGGACGGGTTCCGGATCGCCGAGCTCGACCTGGCCGAGCGCGGCATGGGCGATCTCATCGGCGCCCGGCAGGCGGGAGGATTCGAGGTGCGGCACGCGCGGCTTCCCGCCGACGAAGATCTGCTGGGCCGGGCGCGCGAGCTGGCCACGCGTCTTATCGCGGCCGATCCGGCGCTGCAGCGGCCGGAGCACCAGCGTCTGCGGGAGCGCGCGGTGTCACGGTATCCGAGGGCAGTGGAGCTGTTCCGGGTGGGGTGACTCGCAGCAGGAGATGCCGCCAATGGTCAGCGGAACGTCGCGATTTCGCTCACCGCCTTGCGGCGCAAACGAGGCACCTCGGCATTCTCTGCGGGGTAGCCGGTCACGATCATCATGATCGGCCGTTCGTTCTGCGGCCGTTCCAGTAGCTCCGTGAGAAAGCCCATGGGACTCGGCGTGTGGGTCAGCGCGACCAGTCCGGCATGATGCAGTGCCGCAAGGAGAAATCCGGTGGCGATCCCGACCGACTCGTTGACGTAATAGTTCGATCGGCGCTCTCCCGTTGCGGTACGACCGTATCGCTCCGCGAAGACGGCGATCAGATAGGGCGCGATCTCGAGGTAAGGTTTGTCGGCATCCGTGCCGAGCGGGGCCAATGCGGCCAGCCACTCCGCCGGCGCCGTGGCGTAGAACTCCCGCTCGGCCTGCTCCGCGGCCACCCGTATGCGGTGTTTGAGCGCCGGATCGGTCACGACCACGAAATGCCACGGCTGCAGATGGGCGCCGCTCGGGGCGGTACCGGCCGCCTCCAGGCACGCCTCGATCACCGCCCGATCCACGGGGCGGTCGCTGAATTGGCGTGTGGTGCGGCGGCGCTGCATGTCGGTGGCAAACGCGCGGCTTCTCGCCTCCATTTCCGCCGCCGAATATTCGCGGTAGGTGCTGAGGGGCTCGAAGGCGGGGTCGGGGAAGGGCGGGGTCATCGCACGGCCGCCAGCAGGAGCGCCGGCGAGGCGAAGGCGACCCCGGCGCCGTCGAACGTGACGAACGGCTTGAGCCCGACCTCGGCCCGCCGGATGATGTCTTCGATCAGTTCTTCGTCCAGCACCCCACCGATGCTCGGAAGCCAGCCGCGCAAGTCTGCCTCCATCATGACGCGGATGCTCGGGAAGTAGCCGCGTCCCTGCCGAAATTCGATGTGTGCCTCACGGATCGCGGCAGCGGAGCAGAGGTCGGCCAATCGGGCTCGATCGCCCAGCGCGAACGGTGATCGCAACGCATCAGCCGCCGCGGCGCCGGCGAGTCTGTCCACCAACTCGACCTGAGCAGCGTACGCCGGCGTATCGGCCAGCGAGGCCCAGACGGCCACGGCGAGGGTTCCACCGGGCACGAGCACTCGCATCATCTCCCGGAGCGCCGCGGCTGGATCGGGGAAGAACATCAGCCCGAACTGACTCACCACGGCCTCGAATGACTGGTCGGAAAACGGCAGCGCGTCTGCCGTGCCCTGTTGCCACCGTACCCCGGGGCTCAGCCGAGCCGCTACCGCGAGCTTTCCCGGGTCGAGATCGAGGCCGGTGACCGCTCCGTCGGGTCCAACTCGGCTCGCGGCAGCTCGAGCGAGCACCCCGGTTCCACAGGCGACGTCGAGCACCCGGTTGCCGCGACCGATACGCGCCGCGTCGGCGACTCGGGCCGCCCATTCCTCCATCAGGGCTGGTACGAGCAGGTCCTGGTAGTTTGTGGCCGCCGTGATCTGCTCGTCGAGGGTCGGGTGAGACATCCGGTCGGGCATCCCGGTTAGAATCGCAACCGCAGGCCCACGCCCGTGGCGTGCCGAAGACTGCGTACCTCCGGCTCGAACGGAATGTTGTCGGGCTTGGAGATGTGGCGAGTCAGCTCCCACACGAAGATCGCCGCCGAGCCGAGCAGTGCGCCCTCGCCACCGAAGAGCAGGCGCCGCGCTCTCCGGTCGTAATGCAGCGACTGCTGGTACAGCCCTTCGATCTCCGGATTGAAGTATCGACCGTCGCCGCCCACGTTGCAGAGGTCGTGCTCGTCGAGGCAACGCTGCTCGAGCGTGTTGAAGACGTTGTCGGCACGGTCGTGATCCTTGGCCGCGAGGTAGTTGAGGCCAAGCGATCCGGCCGCGAGCACCCACTTGCCGTACTTGAACAGCGGCTTGCCGCCCTGCGCGGAAACCGGCCCCGCGAGCAGCAGAAGGAGAACCGTCGAGAAGAGCGCGCGGATCATCTGCGATACCGGTGGAGGTCTCCGTCGCCGCCCATTGCCAGGATTCCGTCGCTCAGGGCGATCGGACCGATCTCGATCGGACGCCAGAGTTGGAGCCGCCACCGCTCCTTGCCGTCGAGTGTGAGCGCCCGGATGATGCCGTCGGAGCCACCGAGCAGGATTTCTCGCTCTACGATCGTGACCGGCGCGGTAATCGGCCAGTCGAGGGCCACGACCGGCTCGGCCACCGGAGCCGAATCGGCCCGCACGCGATACAGCGTTCCCCGCCGGGTAGCGGCGTAGAGTGTGTCACCGATCGCGGCGGGGGAGGCGAGGACCGGTGCGTCGAGCTTCACGCGCCATTCGACGCTCAGGTCGGCGGGCCGCACGGAGATGACGAGGGAATCGGTCGTGCCGGCGACGAACCGGTCTCGAAGGCGCACCCAGGGCGAGAGCACCGCTCCCGGCGACCGCGCCCGGTGCAGCACCCTGCCGTCGGCGGTGGCCACGATGAAGAGCGAGTCCACCGTTGCCACCAGTACGGAGGCGCTGTCGGCGGCGACGGCGGGAACCCGCGCCGTTCCGATCCGCCTTCGCCAGTTGATGGCGCCGGTTGCGGGATTGAGCCCCAGGAGCTCGCCCCGCTGGGTCGGCGCGATGAGCACGCCATGCCAGAGAAAGAGCGGCGCGCCGACCGGACCGGTCGACGCCTGCCAGTACCGTCGTCCGTTGAGGCGGTCGAGGGCGAAGACGCGCCCGTCGGGCCGCGAGGTGGCGGCGTACACGGTGTCGCCCGACACGAGTACGCCACCCGCGATGATTCCCGTCAGCCGGCTCGTCCACCGCACCGCGCCGCTCGTGAGCTCCACCGCATACACCTTCCGGTCCACCCCGGCTCCGTAGAACGTCTGATCGTCGAGCGCGACGGTACCGGTGAACCTCCGGCCCGCCCGGGTGGTCCACAGCTCCGCAGGCGCGCCGCGCGACACCGCTGCCGACAGCGGCGCCGCCGGAGGATGGAGGTTCACGCAGGCCGCGTTGACGCCCCCAACCAGGAGGGCTAGACTGAACGCTCCCCGGCAGAATCCCATTCGCAGAACGGAAAAGGCATGGCCCCGGTCTCGATCAGCGCGCTGCCCTCGCACGTGGGCGACATCGTGACGCTGCGCGGCTGGGTCGTGACGACCCGGTCGAGCGGAAAGATCGCCTTTGTCGTACTGCGCGACGGCACTGGGCAGGTGCAAGGCGTGGTGTCCCGGAAAGAGGTTGCCGAGTCGGATTGGGCGGCGTTCGCGACGCTCGCGCAAGAGGCGAGTATGGAGATGACCGGCACCGTGCGTGCCGAGCCGCGCTCGCCCGGCGGGTATGAGCTGAGCGTGACCGGTCTCAAGGTTCTCGGACCGAGCATCGACTTTCCGATCACCCCTAAAGAGCATGGGACGACGTTCCTCTTCGAGCATAGACACCTGTGGCTTCGAAACCGCCGCCAGGTGGCGATCGCAAGGGTCAGGAGCGAGGTGATTCAGGCCATTCGCGACTACTTCTACCAGGAAGGGTTTACCCTCGTCGATACACCGATTTTGACGGGAGCCATCGGCGAGGAGGCAGGCAATCTCTTCTCGACGGCCTACTTCGATCTGGGCAACGCCTACCTGGCACAGACGGGCCAGCTCTACGTCGAGGCGGCGGCGGCGGCGCTCGGCAAAGTCTACTGCTTCGGTCCGACTTTCCGCGCTGAGAAGTCGAAGACGAGGCGCCACCTGACGGAGTTCTGGATGGTGGAGCCCGAAGTGGCGTTCAATGATTCCAACGACAACATGCGGTTGCAGGAATCGTTCGTGAGCTACATCGTGGCACGGGTGCTCGACCGGCGCAAGGCGGAACTGGGGGAGCTCGAGCGGGATACGGCGCCGCTCGAGCGGGTGACTCCGCCCTTCGGACGGATCTCGTACACCGACGCCGTGGCCCGGCTGAACGCGCTCGGGTCCGACTTGCGATGGGGACAGGACCTCGGCGGCGACGACGAGACGACGCTGGCCAGCGAGTACGACCGGCCGCTGTTCGTGTACAACTATCCCCGAGAGGTCAAGGCGTTCTACATGAAGGAGAACCCGGACGACCCGCGCACCGTGTTGAATAACGACTGCCTGGCGCCCGAGGGATATGGGGAGATCATCGGCGGGTCACAGCGGGAAGACGACTATGACAAGCTGCTGGCGCGCATTCACCAGCAGCACCTGGATCCCGAGGCGTACCGGTGGTACCTCGACCTCCGGAAGTACGGGACATTCGTGCACTCGGGGTTCGGACTCGGAGTGGAGCGAACCGTGGCGTGGATCTGCGGACTGCCTCACATCCGGGAAGCGATCGCGTTCCCGAGGCAGATTCACCGGTTGTACCCATGAAGCGGTGAACGGTAAACGGGGAGGCATTCACCCTTCACCGTTCACCGTTCACCGCTTTTGTGTCCTCCCACAGCCCATCGAGCACCTCCAGCCCCGCGCTCTCGACGTCGATTCCTCGCTCCTCGGCCAGACGCTCCACTCCTTCAAATCGCCGGCGAAACTTCCGATTGGCCCGGTCCAGCGCGAGCGTCGGGTCGACGCCGGCTTTGCGCGCGAGATTCACGACCGCAAACAGGAGATCTCCGACTTCCTCCTCGAGCGCCGCGCTTCGAGTCGAGCCGACCTCGTGCTCCACTTCGGCCAGCTCCTCGCGTACCTTGGCTAGCGGACCGTTCACGTCGGGCCAGTCGAACCCCACCGACGCGGCGCGCTCCTGCAGCCGACAGGC
>JBBRGF010000200.1:0-6402 GCA_038240975.1 Gemmatimonadales bacterium | reverse complement strand
AGCTGAGGTGACCCGCGTCGCAACGACATAGCCGAGCGCCGCACGGGCACGCCACTGGCTGCGCCATCGCCTCCCCGAGGAGCGCTGAACTAGCGCGCAGGCCCAGCGCACCGAGAACCCCGAGAGCGAGGCATAAGAAAGCGAAGCGATCTTCAGACGCCCCGGCCAGGAGGGGTCCGGCGAACATCGCCAGGGTCGCCACGAGCCCTTGAATGATCTGGAAGGTCGCTTGGTAGCGGCCCATTTGGCGATGGGGCGCGAGCCCCGCCACGACCCCTGCGCTTATCGAAATCACGGCCAACTCTGCGAGCGACCACAGGACCGTTGTGGCAATCACATCGCGAGCCAGGGCTGCGGATCCCACCCCGGCACCCAGAATCAGCGTCGCACCTGCCAGCAAATTCCCGGCACCGACGCGGTCGGCCATCCATCGAACAATTGGCTGTCCGACGACAAGGACCCCGGCGTTGATGAAGACCATCGCACGGTAGGGACCTCCGTCATATACGACGGCAAGGCCCGAGAAGGCCTGGAACATGACAAACGTGGCCGGAGCGCAAGCAAGGGCCACGACGATCAGATTGCGATCCACTCGGGGCCACTCCCCGCTCCTTGGGTCGGAAGCTCGCCGTGGGAGCGCAGCGGTCATCACAGCGGCAGTTAGACACAGGAGGCCCTGCAGGGCGAACGCAGCACGCAGGTTCAACCCAAGCAAGGCCGCGAGGCCACTGGCGAGTGCTCCGGCGTTGGAGACCCAGACTAGGGCACCAAACGCTCGAGTTCGTAGGGCTCCAGATGACTCAACAGACGACGAGCTTGCAAGCCCCTCGGCAACACCTGCCTGTAGTGCCAAGCGCCAGGCAGAGGACGCTCCGCCGAAGACAAGGGCAGCCGCTACTAATCCGGACATCGGCCGGATGAGGGCCAGGGCGACTGCGGCGGCGCCTGACGTGGCCAACCCGATTGCCGCCACTTCGCGAGCGCTGCGCCGATCAATCGCCTCCCCCGCCACCCCGGCACCCAAGGTCGCTCCACCCTGCAGTGCAAACAAAACCAATGCCACCTGGATGGTGTCTGCCCCGTTTTCTTGAACGAGAAAAACGGCTAGGAACGCGTCGATGAACTGAGCAAGCCTCGCGGTGAGTGCTACCGCAAGTGCCCTGTTAACGGCTACCGGCAGGCGATCCCTGTGAATCGCTCGATCCGCTTGATCGCGCATGGGACCCCTTGAGCTAAGCCACGCCGGTTCGGCTGGTGCGACTAACGACGCAATAGCAGGCCGACGGCCCCCATGAGTTCATCGGCCTTGGATTCCGCGCCCACTTTCGCTCGGTCGAAATGGCCGCACCCATCGACTCATTATCCTAGGCTCCGAGCGCACCCGACGCTTGGAGCAGAATGACTGACCTTGATCTAGTTGGCCTCCTGCCCCAGTCGGAGGATCGGCGGAGACATCGGACGGATCAACCGGTACCAAAGCGGTACCGCGCCGCCCTTGAGTCGGGTCGGCAACGGGGTCGCCGGGGACGCGGGTGATGTGACCGCTGCGACCTTCCTTGCGCTCGGTGCAGAGAGCCCCTTCTCGTGGTGGATTCAAGCCACCGCCGCACCACCCACAAGTGTCAGCGAGCTGCTGACCAACGATGGAGGTGCGAAGTGCCAAAGGGCCACCGACTGAGCGAGTCGACCAAGAACGCGATCTGGGATCTGCGGGCGGAAGGGGTGAGTGACCGCGAGGTCGGTCGCAGGCTCGGCCTCGCGGGAGTGAGCGTCAGCAGCCTGCTGAGAAGAACCGGAGGCATCCGGCCGAGAGCCCGGCGCCGGCCCGAGCGCTGCCTGAGCTTGCGGGAGCGCGAGGAGATCTCGCGAGGGATCGCCAGCGGCAGCTCGTCGCGGCGAATCGCGATCGATCTCAACCGCTCCCACACGACGATCAGCCGCGAGATCAACCGCTGCGGTGGACGCCGGGGCTACCGCGCCCACGCCGCCGAGCGCGAGGCCTGGCGCCGCTCGAGAAGGCCGCGACCGACAAAGCTCGAGCTCAACCGCGAGCTCGCCGAGCTGATCGAAGAACGGCTCCGCGAGGATCACTCTCCCGAGCAGATATCCGGATGGCTAAGGCTCCGCTACCCCGACAATGGCTCGATGCACGTCTCCCACGAGACGATTTACCGAGCCCTCTACATCCAGACGCGAGGGACGCTCAAGGCCGAGCTGACCAAGCATCTGAGGCGAGGCCGCATGCGCCGCTACGCCCGCGCGCAGTCATCGAAGAGGCAGGGCCAGGGCAAGATCAGCGGCATGGTGAACATCTCCGAGCGGCCGCCGGAAGTTGAAGATCGAGCGGTTCCCGGCCACTGGGAGGGCGACCTGATGATGGGCGGCAAGACCACCGCGATCGCCACCCTGGTTGAACGCCAGAGCCGCTACTGCCAGCTCGTTTCACTGCCGGACGGCAAGGGCGCCCTGGAGGTCTGCGAGGCGCTCAAGCGGAGCATCGCCACCCTGCCGGCAGAGCTGAGGCGCTCGCTCACCTGGGATCAGGGATCGGAGATGTCTGAGCACCGGCGCTTCGCGATCGATTCAGGGGTTGAGGTCTATTTCTGCGATCCCCAGAGCCCTTGGCAGCGAGGCTCGAATGAGAACACCAACGGGTTGCTTCGTCAGTACTTCCCGCGGGGCGAGACCTTCGAGGGCATCGACCAAAAGGCGCTCGACGAGGTCGCCGCCAAGCTCAACGGCCGGCCGCGAAAGACGCTCGGGTTCCGGACCCCGGCGCAGGAGCTCGACGAGTTGATCAACGGCCCTCCCGAGGCCGCCGCCGAACGCAGATCTCGCTTCGGCCTATGGCCTTCACTCGACAGCGTTCGAATGGGATGGGAGGATTCAGATCGTCAGAGGTGGTGCAGTGACCGGTTGAGTCCGCCATGCAAAGCGGGTCTCTCGACCCGGCGACGGTAGTGGGCAAGCCCCCTGCGCGAAGGTAACTGACTCGCGAGGGGCCACAAAGCCTTTGCCGATGCGAGTCCCGCGCGATGGTTGCGCGATGGTCCGACCCCCAATGTCCATGCGGTTCGCCGTTTCGGCCGTGTTCGGAGTTATTTGGCGGGCGTTCTACGAACCGCATGCTGATGCGGTTTGTGGGCAGTTTGGCGAGTGCGCCCGACTGGATTCGAACCAGTGACCTTCGGTTTCGTAGACCGACGCTCTATCCAGCTGAGCTACGGGCGCAAGGGCGGGGCTGACCCCGCGGAGGGGTCATGTTAGCCGCGCCCCGAATCAGTCGTGGCGCTCCTGCCCGTCGACGAGCGAGTCGATGACGATGCCGCCGAGGAAGACGACCGAGACGAGATAGAGGTACTCGATCAAGACGAAGACGGTGGCGAGGCTGCCGAAGATCGAGCCGTAGTTGGCGAAGGTGCTCAGGTAGATGCCGAAGAGCAGCGACATCAGCGCCCAGGCGGCGACGATCGTGGCCGCGCCAAAGCTGAGCCAGCGCGGGGGCCGCTCGATCGCCGGGGCGAAGCGGATCACCAGCGCCACCGCCGCGAAGAAGAGGACGGCGGCTGCCCCCCAGCAGACGATCACCGAGACGACGCTCGCGGCAAGGCCATCGCCGATGAGGGCGTCGATGCCGATCGGGCCGAGCCGCAGTGACGAGAACGCCCCGAGGAGCAGCAGTCCGGCTCCGGCGCCGACCGGGATCGATTCGGCGACCTCGCGCTTGAAGCTCGAATCGTCGTCGGAGACCTCGTAGATCTTGTTCATCACATTCCCCGTCGCGCGGACGACCGCCGAGGCTTCCCAGGCGGTCAGCGCCGCCCCCGTGGTCACCCAGAAGAAGCTCTTCGCTCCGAGCACCTTGACGACGGCCTCGTCGAAGAACTGGAAAGTCGCCGGGGAAACGCTCTTCTTGACGTCGGGCGCAATGTCGTCCTTCCAGACCTCGTCAAAGCCGAAGAAGCCGAGCATGCCGACGATGAAGAGCAACGCCGGGATGAGGGCGAGGAATGCCCTGAAGGCGAGGGAGCCGGCGTCGACGAGAAGGTCCTTCTCGGTGAACGCGTCGGCCACACGGCGCACGCTGCGGCGTTCCCGCATGTCTGATGGGACGAATGAACGTCCCTCCCTGCTTGCCACGCCTCCATCCTTGCCCTGGAGTCCGACGGACAAACGCGGATCAGTGTCACAGGGCCGAGGTATCGGGCCAGCTACCGTGGATCGCCGCATGAATCCCAAGAACTTCGGATACGTCGCCCTGATCGAAGCAACCACCTTTCTGCTCCTGCTCGGCGCCAGCTACATCAAGCACGCGCACGACGTGCCGATCGGCGTGCAGATCCTCGGGCCGATCCACGGGGTCCTCTTCATCGCCTACGTGATCATGGCGCTGAACATCCGCGAGCTGCTCGGCTGGAGCGGCAAGGAGACGATCCTTGTCCTGATCGGCGCGGTCGTGCCGTTCGGCGGCTACTTCGTGGACCGCTGGCTCGAGCGCAACGCGGCCTCGGCAGACGCCTAGAGACTCAGCGCGGCTGGAGCACGGCGGTGTCTCCGAGACATCCGTGCTTCTTAGCTTTGAACTTCAGCTTGCCGTCTCCGACGGGAAGCTTGATCGAAGCGCGGCCGTGTGAGCTCGTCCTAGCCTGATGCCTACCGGACTTGATCGTCACGCCGCGGCGGCATCGCGCGTAGGTGGTCTTCACCTTCAGCTTGATCCTCACCCGTTTCCCGCTCGGCGGGCGCTTCGGCTTCGCCTTCAGGTTGATCTGCTCGCCGCAGTCCGACTGGGTGAACGTCTTCGACCCGAACGGGTCGAGGCCCGACACCCCGGCGTATCCAAGGTGCTTGAGGCCGAGGCCGTCCTCCGCCGATCGCAGCATCGAATAATGGTTGTAGGACCTCTCATCGACGGTGCCGGGCGCGATGCATGGCGAGAGCAGGACGGCGCCGACCCGGCCGCCGCCGGGGCCGGCCTTCGGGCCTCCCGGGGAGGGGGTATTCGGTCCCGCCTGTTCGTTGCAGCAGGCACTCGAGTCCGCCTTGCCGCCGGAGGCCTCGGCCTCGTCGAACGTGACGATGATCAATCCGCGGTGAGCGTATGCGGATGACTTGCGGATCTGGGGAACGACCTGCTGGAGGAAGTCGTTGGCGGAGACGAGCCCGCCGGGCTCGCCGTTGACGCACGGCTCGTCGTGACCGTCGTGGCAGAGGTTTGGGGTGATGAAGCTATAGGCGGGTGTGGTTTGGTTGCGCTGCAGATCGCCGCCGAGCCGGGTCAGGTCGACGACGTGCGCATCGCAGGTCTTCTGGTCGTCGATGATCGAATGGAAGTACATGAATGGGTTGTGGCGCGTGGCGTACTGGTCGCCGACCTCGGCGCTCTGGGTGTCGTCGAACGAGCCGATGGCCGGGTGCCGGCAGGTGGCGGGTTCCGCCGGTGCCTTCGCCGCCATGTCCTCCATGTAGCCGGCCCAGTTGCGGCCGGCGCTCTGCAACTGGTCGGCGATCGTCTTGACTGCGGCCGGATAGACGCAGCCGCTGCCGATCACCTGCTCGTCAGCCGTCGGGGTTCCCGGCGTGAATTCGCTGAAGAGCTGGCAGTCCGCCTGCGTCTGCGGGTTCGGAGCCTGACCGCTGACCATCGAGATGTAGTTGTCGAGGCTGAGATGGCCGGTCGCGAAGTAGTTCGGCAGGTACGCACCTTCCGACGGGAGCGTCTTGGCGAGATACGTCGGGGCATCCGGCCCGAACGTTGCGTCGGCGTTCTCGTTCTCGAGCACGATCACGAACACATGGCCGAGCTTCGGAGTGCCGTCCGCGGAGGCGTGAGCGGGGACCGCGAGCAGCAGGAGGGTGAGGAGCGGGATCAGGCGGAGGCGACGCATCTGAACATCTTGCCTAATCTCAGCGACTGGATGTTGCGGTTCGGTGATCCGTAGGCTCGAGCTATGCGCCCGTTGCGGAAGCTGCATTCGATGTTCACCTCCGAGCAGGCCGACGGGGTGGCGGAACTGCACGTCGGTGACCCCCGCTTCGACGACTGGGAGGTGGTGCGCGACTTCGGCGAGCTCGAGACCGCCCGGGCGTTTCGCCAGCAGGTCTCGGACGCAGGCATCGAGGCGGTCATCACATCCGACTGGCCGCTGGACCGCTTCGGCCGCGGCGACATCTCCCTGCGGGTTCCGCCCGGGAGCTGGAGCGACGCCGAGGAGCTCCTCAGTGGGATGGACCTTGACCCCTGACGAAGATCAGGGGAAGGGTCAGGGGACGCTCCTTCGCCACCTTGGCGACCATCTTGCCGACCTCGCCGTAGATCCCCTGACGGGGCACCGCTGACCAGAGTCCGCGGATCCAGCGTCGATCAATCCCGAAGTTGATGGTCGCCCCCGAGAGCTCGAT
>JBBRGF010000199.1:0-6409 GCA_038240975.1 Gemmatimonadales bacterium | reverse complement strand
GGTGGACCTGGTATACCGGCTCCGCGAGCTGGATGTACCGCGTAGGTCTCGAGGCGATCCTTGGTTTTCGGAAGGCGGGCGATCGGCTGACCATCGATCCGTGCGTGCCCGCCGACTGGAAGGAGTACCGGATCGACTACCGCTACGGCAGCAGCGCGTACTCCATCGTCGTCACCAATCCAGACGGTGGAGAGGGCGGGGTCGTGGAGGTGTCGGTGGACGGCGATGCGATCGAGGGCGACTCGATCACCCTGGTGGACGACGGCGACCGGCATACCATCGAGGTTCGCCGCACTGCGCCGCGGCCGGCTAGAGCCCGGGCTGGAAGCTGAACACCCAGCGAAAGGCGACCTTGTCGTCACCGGGCGACCGATCCTGCGCGAGCTGGGGACGACTCACGAACAGCGGCACGTCGAACCGCGTCACGAATCGGGTGTCACCGATCCGATGCTCGGCGCGTATCCCCACTCCCGCATCGGCGATGAAGTGAAGACGGTCGCCGGTGAGCGGCTGGTCCAATCCGCCGATCGCCTGCGCCAGGTCGGTGAATGCCGCGACTCCGATTCGGTTGAACAGCCGCGCGTTCTGCCGGGTCACCAGCGTCCGCTCGAGCTCGAGGTCGAGGGCCACGAGGGCCACGCTCGATACATGCGAGTCGATGCCCCGCACGTCACCGCCGCCCGGCAACTGATAGCGGAAGTCGTCGCCCACAAGCAACGCTCCCCGTGAGCGCAGGAACGGATTCTCGAGTTGCGCGAGCGGGTCGGCGCCCTGAAGGTAGATCTGGCGCTGCTTCGGCACTCCGCCGTCGCCCGTCGCCACGCCGGCGTACAGACGTGCGCCGAAACCGAGCTTGTCGCCCAGTGGGCGCCGAGCGGTGCCCTCGAACGTGCCCCTGAAGTAGAGCGGATCCAGGTCGGTGCGCCCGCTCGCCGCGAGGCCATCGCGATTGTAGACCAGTCCCCCGCCGATGGATGTGCTGGCGCCCAGTTGCCACCTTCGGCTCCGCACCGAAACTCCGCTCGTGACAGACATCTCGACCGTGCCCACGTTCTCGTAGTACCCCCGATCCAGATACCGGAAATCGTCGGGATGTACCCACTGCAGCGCGAAGCCGGCGGTGTAGGTGGGGCCGTAGGTCAGGTGCGCGCGGTAGGTGCGCTCGACTTTGGCGCTCATGCCGTAGCGGCCCTCGACGCCGAACACATCGAGCGACTGGGACATGCCCGGAGCCCGAAGGAACGTCGGGTTCCGAATTCGATAGTACAAGTCCACGTCGTTCACATCGTCCCGTGCGCCCCACCCGGTGCCCACGCTCACCACGCCGGCATTCTGCTCAAACCGCCCGAAATAGTCATTGCGCTCTCGTATCCCGAGGGTCACGCCACCCGCGTCGTTACACCAGACCGTCGGCTGAAATCCCACGGTCAGCCGGTCGCGGCGGCTGCGAGTGCTGAAATAGCGGTGAAAGTAGATCTCGCTCCCAGGCACAGGCGCGATGAGCCGCGACGGCGTGAAGCCGAGCTGCCTTCGGTTGTTGAGCATGTTCCAGTCGTGCGTGCGCGCCCGGGGATCGACCAGCACCTGCCGCGGGCGGGTGCGAGTCTCGATCTCGACCCATTCCCGATCCGCGAGCCCTTCGGTGCGCGCCAGCGCGGTGTCGCCCTGCCCGATCACCGCGACCTCGACCGGAATTCGTCCCGGTGCCTTCCGCCTTACCTCCACGCGCGTCACCCACCCCGGCGTGCCCTCCTTCGTTGACTGGACGCGCCGCGTCTTGACTCGTCCCACCGCGTAGTCGTACAGATCGGTCCCATGAAGCCACTGCGCGAAGAGGGCGGAGAGATCCTGCCGCGACACTTCCTCGGCCACCGCCCGGAATGCAGCCTCGTCTACGTGCTTGAATTTCCAGCGTTCGTAGAAGGTGCGCAGGATCCGGTGCATCGTCTCGTCGCCGACCATATAGCGTAGCTGGTGGAAGAACAACTCTCCCCGTGAGTAGATCGCCACGTTGTAGGACGTGAAGTCGCGGTACGCCTCACCAACCAGGCTCGGCGGTTCCGAGAGCCCGTCGAGATCCAGTTGCAGCATGTCGGCCTCGTCACCCGCGTAGGTGTCCGGCCGGCCCATCACCTCCCAGAACCAGGTCGTCTGGAAGCTCGTGAATCCCTCGTCGAGCCATCCTTCACGCCACTCGTTGTTCGCGAGGAGCCCCATCGTGTAGTTGTGGCCGAGCTCGTGGACGATGAGTCCCTGATCGGCTGAGCCGTTGTGGATCATCATGGGGAACTCGGTGCCGCCGCCCTCGATCCGGTGCACGTTGGTGATCTGGGGCCACCCGAACGGCCCGTATACCTGGTCGAGCCAGGCCAGGGCGGCCTGCGTGCGATCCACCGCCACGCCTTCACCCCAGTCCTTCTCGTCGCCGGGCTGATAGAGGACGTGGACCGCGACGTTGCCGAAGTGTCCCCCCTCGTAGCGGTAGTCCGGGTTGAGCGACATGGCGAAGTGGTGCACCTTTTCCGCGTACCAGCGGATTTTCTTTCTCCCTTCCCTCGCCCCTCCGCAGGCGTCGGCCGGCGGTGTGCTCGCGCCGTAGTAGTCCCGCTGATATTCGACGGGCTGCTTTGGGTTCCGGTTGGTGCGATCCCAGCCAGGGTCGCCGCAGACCGGAACTCCGGTGGCTCCCATGACTTCGTCGGCAGGGACGTCGATATCGACGAGGAAGGTGCCGAACTCGCCGTAGAACTCTCCACCCGGATAGAGCGGATGCTCCTCCCATCCGAGCCGATCGTACACGACCACCTTCGGGTACCACTGCGCAAAGTCGTAGCGCCGTCCCTGCCGGCCTTGGCGGCGCGGCACCGTCGAGGGACGGGCATCCCACCCCATCTCGATCGGCATGGAGTCGCCCGGCGCCAGCGCGCGAGGAAGTGCGAATCGGACGATGGTGCTGTCGGGCGCGAAGGGGTACACGGGTTCGGCCGGTTGGCCCATGACGCGCACGCCGCGCACGTGATTGAACGCGAAGTCGGGATCCCGAAGGTCGTTGAACCGGCGGCGCCCCTCGACCGAGTCGGCGTCGGCCCAGCGTGACCCGGGGCGGAAGGCATTGAGATAGAGGTGGAGCGACACGCTCGTGAGAGTGTCCGGGGAGTGATTGAGGTATCGGATCCGTTCGGTGCCGCTCAGCACTCCTGCCTTCTCATCGAGGGTGGCGGTGATCTCGTACGCCACCTGCTGCTGCCAATAAGGAGTCTGCGGATTGTTCGAAACGGCCTGCTGGAGAGCCACGAGGGCCGAGAGAATCACGGACGACTCGGAGGTGGAGGTGGCGGCGATCCGGCAATGGGCCGGAAACATAGGTGCTGCGGCGGCGATGCGGCACCGCCACGCAGTGCGGCTCGCTTAACGCGGGCCGGGGCGCTCCGTCTTCCTCGCCAGCCGAGTCATCCCACGTAGGTCAATGCCGGAGGCATCGATGAATCGTACGAGCTACCGTCTCAAGGCGGCGGTCATTGCCGCATGCACCTGCTCCGCGCTGGCTTCCGCCCGGGCCCAGACCCATGCCCCTGCCATGGCTCACGCGCATATGACCTTCACATCCGACAGGCCCGGCACCGCCGCCGATACGGGGCGCGCCTTTGCGGTGGTGCAGGCCCTTAAGAGTGCCATCTCGCCCTACCAGACCCTCGAACAGGCGGAGGCAGCCGGGTATCACGCGAGGCGTGATCCCGAGACCGTGATGGAGGGCAAGTTGCTGCACGTCGGCAAGCGACCCAAGCCGACGGGCAGACAGAGTGATTTCGACCCGAAGGCTCCCCAGGCACTGCTCTACCGCCGCGACGCCGACGGCCGCATGCACATCGCCGGCGCCATGTTCGTCGCCCCGCTCTCGGCCACTACGGACGATCTCGACGCCATGATTCCGCTCAGCGTGGCGCACTGGCACCAGCATACCAACATCTGCATCTCCGCCGACCGTAAATCCCCCGAGCACCTGCGCAAAGCCACGACCGAAAAGGCATGCGCGGCTCAGGGCGGCCGGTTTCGCACGGAATCGCGCTACATGGTCCATGTCATGATCGACGCCGGCGACAACCTCGCTCTCGCCTTTCCTCAGGGTCGCGACGAGATGGAGGCGATGGACATGAGTCCCGGCCACAGCGAGTGACCGGCGTCGGTGGCGGAGCGCGATACGGTTAGATTGGAAGTATGGGTACACGCGCGAAGAACAATCCGCCTCGCAAGCCAGGGCCAACGCCGGAGACGGTAGTCCTCCCGGGCAAGTGGGAGAAGAACGTGGGCAAGGGCCTGAGGAAGCCACCGCCCAAAGGCGGCTGGTCGAAAGCACCGCCGAACAAAAAGGGCCGGGGCGGCAGGTAGTCCCGGCCTTGTTGTTGACCGACAGGAGGTCAGACAGCCGCTACACCCCCCACCTTCACGAGAGCAAGAATCTGCTGTAAATACCGTTTGCTGCTTGGATGGTTACCCTACGAATCGTGCGTGTCACTTCGGCCCTCCTGCTAATAGCCAGGAGTATGTACTTGACGCACAGCAAAGCGAGGGCTCATTGACCTCCCGGCAGTCTTCGGGATATATTCGGGGTTAGGGTTGACCGAACTTGATAACATCGCGAACATTCCAATCAATGCCAGTCAGCTATCGGGAAGACCGAGCTACCCAGGCAGCGTCCCGCCTCATCCAGCTTCATGGCGGCTCCATTAATGTCATGAAGCTCATCAAGCTTCTTTACTACCTTGACCGCACCGCGCTTATTCGGTGGGGTCGCCCCGTTACCTTCGACTTCTATTTCTCGCTCAATCACGGACCAATCTTGAGCGTGACGCTTGACAACATCAATGCGGAACCCGGACCCTACGGGCCGGAGTATTGGAGTCAGTACATCGGTGAGCGGCACAATCACGACGTGGCTTTGCTAAAGCCGGCGCCGGTGGATCAGTTGTCGCGGGCAGAAGAGAGGCTCATTGAGGAGATTTTTGAAACCTATGGCCACATGAATCAGTGGCAACTTAGCGAGCTTTCTCACCGCCTCCCTGAGTGGAAGCACCCCGAGGGGTCGAATAGGCCCATAGCGATTGAGGACATCCTTCGGGGCGAGAATTTCTCAGATGAGGAGGTGACCGACATTCTGGACGGACTGGAAGCGGAAGCGATAGCGCAGCGACTTCTTGTCTAATGGATCTTGTTCGTGCCGGGAGCACCCTCTACCTATCGGAGTTTCCCGGCGCTAAAGCTCACCTCTGGCTTGTTCTGACCGATCCGCACGGCAACCCGCCCGAAATCGTAGCAGTGATGGTCAGAACTCCCAAGACGTTCACGGACGAGACATGCATCTTGAACGTGGGCGACCATCCCTTCATTGAGCACAAGTCGAGCGTTCACTATTCGACCGCGCAGCGGTTCCGAGTCGCCGCCATCTTGAAGAGGGCCAAGGATGGCCATTGCGACCTCCGCGAGGACATGCCGAGGAAGTTGCTGGCGAGGGTTCGGTCGGGACTGCGAGAATCTGTCTATACGGTGAATGCGGTCCGAGACTACTGTGTAGGACACTGGCCTTAGTTCTTATCTCCTGCTGGCAGTGGCTCCTTGTACCGCAACCGCTTGCCGTCCGCGCCGTGAATTGCCCGCAACACCCGCTCTCCGTCCTCGAAATTCCGCTTGTTATGCTTGAAGGCCACTTCCGCGACATAGCGGTGCAGGCGCTTGGGGCTCACCGCGTGGTGGGTTCCGTAGAGCTGCCTCTTGAGCCGCGAGAAGAATGACTCGGCGCTATTGATGTGCGCCTCACCCCTCGCATACTCGTAGAGGCTGTGCATCACAGTTTCGTGCGAGGCGAATGGCGAGCCGACGCGGGTGTAGAGATTGCTTTCGTCCGTCATAAGACGGGCCGACGTGTCCACATTCGCCAGCAGCACATCCCGCACGTTCTTCGCGGTCACGGTCGGCATCACCATCGCCATCACATCGCCGCCCCGCTGCACCAGCGCCACGACCGGCACCTTCCGGTTGTCTTGCTTCGGCATCCGTTTAGAGCCAAGACCCTGAGCGCGGAGCGCCAGCCGTTCGGCGCGTGAGCGCGGCGGGGTCTTGCCGCCAACATACGTCTCATCGGCCTCCACGATCCCGGTGAGCTCCGCTGGGGTACCGTCGGGCGTCATCGCGAAGCGAACACGGTGCATCATATAGAGGGCCGACTTGTAGCTCAAACCGGTTTGCCGTTGCACCTGCAATGCTGAGACGCCCTTCTTCCCTGCGCACGCCGACCAGAATGCATAGCACCAGTGACGAACCGGAATGGGCGAATCTTCCATGATCGTGCCCACCCGCACGGTGAACTGCTGCTTACAGCCCGAGCACTTCCAGAGAAACCGCTTGTTGCGTGTAC
>JBBRGF010000198.1:0-6450 GCA_038240975.1 Gemmatimonadales bacterium | reverse complement strand
GGAATATCCTCCCGCTTACCCACCCACCGGATCGTCTCGCCCTCCCACGCCAGGGCAGCATCCGCGATCGGGTGGATGTCGCCCTGGCCGCCGTCGGCCAGGCATCGGGCGAGAGTTCGGATGTTGGTGAGAAGGCGCATGAAGCGGTGAACGGTAAACGGGAAACGGAGAACTGGAAACCACAGCAGTGAACGAACATCGTTTGTCAAACTTTCACCGTTTACCGTTCTGCGTCATTTACTGTTTACCGTTTACCGTCGTTCACCGTTCTCCGTTCTCCGTTCACCGTCGTAATCATCGGCAAGTCCACCCCTCGCTCCCTGGCCGTGTCGATCGCGAGGTCGTATCCCGCATCGGCATGGCGCATGACGCCAGTGCCGGGATCCGCCGTAAGGACGCGCTCCAGCCGCCGGTCGGCCACTGCCGTCCCGTCAGCCACGGCGACCATGCCCGCGTGGATCGAGTAGCCGATGCCCACGCCTCCTCCGTGGTGCAGCGAGACCCAGCTCGCCCCGCAGGCCGTGTTCAGCAGGGCGTTCAGCAGCGGCCAATCGGCGATCGCGTCCGAGCCGTCCTTCATCGCCTCGGTCTCCCGGTTCGGCGATGCCACCGATCCCGTGTCGAGGTGGTCGCGTCCGATCACGATCGGCGCGCGCACCTTTCCTTTCCGAACGAGCCAGTTGAATCGCAGCCCCATCTCGGATCGCTCACCGTACTCGAGCCAGCAGATCCGCGCGGGGAGCCCCTGGAACTGCACACGCTCCTGGGCCTGCTTGATCCAGCGGCCGAGCGCTGCGTTGCGGGGAAACGTCTCGAGCACGGCCCGGTCGGTCTCGGCGATGTCGGCCGGGTCGCCCGAGAGCGCGGCCCACCGGAACGGGCCGGCTCCCTTGCAGAAGAGCGGCCGGATGAAGGCGGGCACGAACCCTGGAATGTCGAACGCCTCGGGCATCCCGCGGTGGTCGGCCACCTGGCCCCGGAGGTTGTTGCCGTAGTCGAAGGTTACGGCGCCCATTCGCTTGAGGTCGAGCATCGCGCGCACGTGCACGACCATCGAGTCGAGCACCCTCGCCTCGTAGCTCGCGGGATCGTCCTTCCGAAGTCTGGCCGCCGCCGCGAGTGTGGCGCCCGTGGGGATGTAGCCCACGCGCAGGTCGTGTGCGGAGGTCTGGTCGGTCACCACGTCCGGCCTCACACCCCGCTTCACGAGCTCGGGCAGCACGTCGGCGATGTTTGCCACCAGGCCCACCGACAGCGCCTTTCGCTGTGCCCGAGCCTCTTCGACGAGCGCGAGCGCCACGTCGAGGTCGTGCTCGATCCGGTCGCAGTAGCGGGTCTCGACCCGCCTGACGATCCGGGATTCATCGACGTCCACACCCAGGAATGCGGCGCCGTTCATCGTGGCGGCGAGCGGCTGCGCGCCGCCCATTCCCCCGAGGCCGCCGGTCACCACGAGCCGTCCCTCCAGCGTGCCGCCGAAGTGCTGGCGCGCGCACTCGGCGAACGTCTCATAGGTTCCCTGCAGGATGCCCTGCGTACCGATGTAGATCCACGAGCCGGCGGTCATCTGGCCGTACATCGTCAAGCCGAGCGCGTCGAGCCGCCGAAACTCATCCCAGGTGGCCCATCGGGGCACCAGGTGCGCGTTCGCGATCAACACGCGCGGCGCCTCGTCGTGCGTACGGAAAACACCGACCGGCTTTCCGCTCTGTACGAGCAGCGTCTCGTCGTTCTCGAGCCGGCGGAGGGTTTCGACGATCCGCTCGTAGCATTCCCAGTTGCGCGCGGCCTTGCCGCCGCCGCCGTAGACGATGAGCTCTTCGGGCCGCTCCGCCACGGCGGGGTCGAGATTGTTCATCAGCATCCGCAACGCCGCCTCCTGGTGCCAGCCCTTACAGGAGATGGCCGTGCCGGTGGGAGCGGTGATGGGCATGGCATGAGTCAGGGTCATGGCCCAATTTATGTCGGCTTCGCCTAAACTTCGTCACCGTTGTTACAATCCTCATGGCGCAGTGTCCAACCTTTTCTGCCGCCAATCCGTCCAATCCCTCGCGATGACACCATCAGCCTCCGGAGTGGCCACGCTGCGGCAAGAGTATACCGGACGGTCGGATTCGGACGCGGTGGAGGCGACGCTGGCCGCCAGCGGAGACGCCAGTGCGTTCGAGCGGCTCTACCGGACGCACGTCGGGCGGATCCACAGCCTGGTTCGCCGGATGCTGAACGATCAGGACGTTGACGAGGTCACGCAGGACATCTTCGTCCGGGCGTGGCAGAAGCTGGGGACCTTCAGGGGCGAGTCGGCGTTCGGGACCTGGTTGCACCGCCTGGCGGTCAACGTGATTCTCGGACGCCGTGAGACGCTGGGCATCCGGAGACAGCGCTACCACGAGGGAGACGCGGTGCTCGACGTGGTGCCGGCCCGCCGGGCGCAGATCGAGATGAGCATGGATTTCGAGACCGCGATCGAACAGCTCCCCGACGGAGCGCGGCAGGTGTTCGTGCTCCACGACGTCGAGGGCTACCGGCACGAGGAAATCGCCGAAAAGCTCGGCCTCGCTACCGGCACGTCGAAGTCGCAGTTGCACCGCGCACGAATGGCGCTTCGCCGCCATCTGGAACGCTGAGGAGAGTGAGATGAACGATCCCTGGACCGACCGGCTTTCCGAATACCTCGACGGCGATCTCGAAGCCGGCGAGCGGAGCGCGCTGGAGGCGCATCTCGAGCGCTGCGCCGAGTGCACCGAGGCGCTGGCCGACCTGCGGCGCGTTGCCGTCCGGGCCCGCGCCCTGACCGATCGCGACCCCGCCGCCGATCTCTGGCCCGGCATCGCGGCGCGCATCGGCGCCACCACGCCAAGCACCGGCGTTCCGGCGATCCCCGTCGGGCACCGCACGGCTCGGCGCTGGAGCTTCAGCGTTCCCGAGCTCGCCGCGGCCGGCATCGCCCTCATGGTTCTGTCCGGCGGAGCGGTATGGCTGGCGCGCCCCGCCGCCACGCCCATCGCCGTGGGCCCAGGGCCCATTCCTCCCGCGGCCGTAGTGTCGGTACCCGCGTCGTCGCGCTCGCGCACCGGCGGCTACGACGGCGCCGTATCCGATCTCGAACAAGTGCTCGACCAGGGACGCGGCCATCTCGATACCGCCACCGTTCGGGTCATCGAGCGCAACCTCGCCGCCATCGACAGCGCCATCGCCCAGGCACAGCGGGCCGTCGCAGCCGACTCGGCCAACATCTATCTCAACTCCCATCTGGCCGCGACAAAGCGCCGTAAGCTCGAGCTGCTTCGCCAGGCGGCGAGCCTCGTCTCCGCCGTGAGCTGAAAGGAATTCCCGTGCTGCTCATCGTTGCCACCATCCTCGGCTCACTGGCTTTCACGCAGGTCGACACGACCGTCACCGCGCAGCGCGGCCAGCGGCTCGAGGTCAACGCCTTCGGAGGAGAGGTCACGGTAAAGACCTGGAGCCGCAACGCCGTTCGCGTGCAGGCCGACCCCATGTCGCGCACGCAGGTGGTTGTCTCGAGCTTCGGCTCGACGGTGAGCGTCAGGACGGAGGGAAGGCGCGGACCGGCGTCGGCGGTCGACCTCGACATCACGGTGCCCGCGTGGATTCCCCTGGATATTTCCGGGGTGTATACCGACGTGACCGTGACGGGTGCGGCCGGGCCGGTCACCGTCGAGACGGTACAGGGCGAGGTCTCCGTGACCGGAGGCCAGGGCATCGTCTCGCTCAGCTCGGTGCAGGGATCGGTTCGCCTCAAGGGCGCGAAAGGACGGATCGAGGTGCATTCCGTCAACGAGGACGTGCATGTCTCGGAGACGAGCGGGGAGGTCCGGGCGGAGTCGGTGAACGGCGAGGTGATTCTCGAAAAGGTCGATGCCACTTCGCTCGACGCCAGCACCGTCAACGGCGACGTGGGGTACGACGGTCCGATTCACGACGGCGGGCGCTACGCACTGTCGAGCCACAACGGCGACATCACCCTGAGCGTTCCCGTGGGCGCCAACGCGGCGGTGTCTGTCTCGACATTCAGCGGCGATTTCGAATCGGAGTTTCCCGTGACCCTGGATCAGGGGCAGAAGGGAAAGCGCTTCAACTTCACGATCGGCAAGGGCGGCGCCGAGGTCGAGCTCGAATCGTTCCAGGGCACCATCCGGCTCGTGCGCCCCGGCAGCACCGCTGCCCGGGGCGACCGCGACGAGGACGACGAGGATCACAACGACCATCACGACCGCGACCGGTAGGCGAGTAATCTCCCGACATTTGCTGCCGGGAACGCCGGATAAAGTCGCGTAATGCGTGATCCGGAACGCGGCGCCGGGACGAAGGCGTAAGCGCTACTTCACGTCCATCAGCTCGACGTCGAAAACCAGGATGGAGTTGGCCGGGATGTCTGGTGGAGCGCCGGAAGCGCCGTAGCCCAGCTCCGCAGGAATCACCAGTTTCCGCCGGCCACCCACCCGCATTCCCGCCACACCCTCATCCCATCCGGCGATCACTTGCTGGGCGCCGATCGTGAACGAGAACGGCTCGTTTCGGTCGCGGCTGCTGTCGAACTTCTTTCCGTCCGGAAGCCAGCCGGTGTACTGCACCGTCGCGGTTCGGCCGGCTGCCGCTTCCTCGCCTTGGCCTTTCGAGACATCCACGTATCGCAACCCGGACGCCGTCTTCGTGAGCGCGGTCGTATCGATGCCGAGGGCGGGCACGAAGCCGCCGGCAGTCGCCGCACGCTCGCCCTTGGGACCGCAGGCCGCGAGAGTGACGAGAAGGGTGAGACAGACGAGTGCTCGCATGGATGCCTCGAGAGAGAGATTCGAACGGATCCGGGCTGGTATGACAAGGCCGACCAGAAGGTCGGCCGAGCCTGAGTCGGGACGGCGGGATTTGAACCCGCGACCCCTGCAACCCCATTGCAGTGCGCTACCGGACTGCGCTACGTCCCGGACATTCGAGGAGCGGAATTCTACTCCGCCTTCCGAGCCGGCGGAAGGGCCGGATCTGCCGATCCCGGCTCAGCTTCGTCGATCGCCGTCCGATACCCTCCCGGTGGATAGGGAAGGCACCGAGGGTTGGCCCGGCATTTGCCGGACTTGGGGACGTGACCGCCGCGTGGCGCCAACGGAGGAGCGTACGATGAGCCTGAGCGATGGCCGGCCTTGGGAAGACGACGGGGACCTTCCGTGGGATACGCCGGACGTGGCGTGGGAGGCCGACGATTCAGAGGCGTGGCGCGGGGAAATCCACCTGGATGACTGGCCCGAAAATCTGGCGGGTCCGGAGTATTGGCTCTATAAGAAGGACCAGTCGGATGAATGAATCGGCGAACGACTCGCGTGGGTGACGAGGGACCGGAAACTGCCGGTCCCTTTGCTTTTTTCGGCATGATGCGCAACGCGATTGTCATCCCGAGCACCGCGCGGGATCTCAGGTCCTCGTTTCACTCGAGATGAACGGCCGCCAGCGCAGCTTCTGCTGCGTCGGGATCCCGCCGAATACCACCAGGCTCACGCCCACTAGAATAGCCGAGCCGCCCAGCGCGGTTGCCCACCCGATCGACTCACCGAGAAATCCCACCCCGAGCAGCACGGCGATGAGCGGCGTGACCAGCGGGATGAGCAGCACCCGGGTCACCTCGGTATTGCGAATCAGCCAGTAGTAGGCCAGAAAGGCGATCACTGACCCGACCACGGCGAGGTAGATCAGCGCCACTACCGCTGCCGGGGTCCAGTGGTAGTGCACTGGGTTTCCCTCGAGAAGCATGCCGCCGGCGAGAAGCGGCAGGCACCCCGTGGCCATCTGCACACCAGCCAGAACCGCCGGCTCGATGTGGCCGCCCCGCGCCTTGACCAGGACGCTCCCGTGCGCTCCGGCGAGCGAGGCGACGATGATCCCGATACTGGCCCAGAACGCAAGCGAGCCGCTGCCTCCCAGCTCCGCTGAGCAGACCACCGCGACGCCGACTACGCCGAGCACGACGCCGGCCACCTTCCTGGGCGTAAGCCGCTCGGCAGCGATATACCGGTGGGCGAGGGGAAGCCCGAAGAGGGGAATCGTGGCGTTGAGCAGCGCGGCGAGCCCCGAAGCGAGATACTGCTCGCCCCAGAAAACCAGAGCATAGTTGGCGGTGATGGTGAGGAAACCCGTCCACGCCAGCAGCCGCCAATCGGCCGCGCTGCTCGGCAGCCGCATACGCCGCGCGGCAATGATGCCGAACAACAGCACCGCGGCAATGGTAAACCGGATGCCCGCAAAGGTGATCGGCGGGAGATCCCGAAGACCCACCTTGATGGCCAGCCAGGTCGAGCCCCAGATGAGGCAGAGAGACACCCAGGCGGTGAGTACCCGCCACTTAGCCGGCATTGTCGCGCCACTCATGAGTATTCCTGGTACAATGGGCCGTTAAATGAAGATTGACCCAATAAAGCCATTGACACAATTCTTGTCAAA
>JBBRGF010000197.1:0-6522 GCA_038240975.1 Gemmatimonadales bacterium | reverse complement strand
TACCGCTGGACCACCATCCTCAACGACCGTACGTCCCTGAGCCTTCGCGGTGG
Source organism: Gemmatimonadales bacterium (assembly GCA_038240975.1). GTDB lineage: Bacteria > Gemmatimonadota > Gemmatimonadetes > Gemmatimonadales > GWC2-71-9 > CAVVWJ01. The sequence goes on along the minus strand of JBBRGF010000197.1, from coordinate 6,469 downwards.
CGTGGATGGCGAAGTCACACGGGTCAACATCGACATCTTCCAGGACTCCACCAAGTTCGGGTTGGGACGCAGCCTCGCCACGCAGGCTCGGAGCCCGCTCTGGGATATCGCTCCCTTCGGCGCCGCCGACCTCATCATCGGGAAGGTGACGCTCTCCGCCGGCGCGCGGTACGACTACGTTCGCATTCCGTTCGAGAACGTCATCGATCCTTCCGGTGACACCGTCGGCACGTACAAGCGCTTCAATCCGCGCATCGGCGCCAGTGTCGAAGTAGTTCCCGGCGGGTCGTTCTTCGCCTCGTGGGGCCAGGCCTTCCGGGCTCCGGCAGTCATCGAGAATGCCTGCGCGGATCCCGAGGCACCGTGCCCGCTGCCGTTTGCGCTGGGCGACGATCCGCCGCTCGAGCCGGTCAAGGCGAGCACGGTCGAGGGCGGCTTCCGATACGCGGGCGACCGCGTTGCCTTCGGCGGCTCCGCCTACTACACCGACGTGAGAAACGACATCTTTCTCACGCCGTTCGGCGAGGAAGCTCCCTCAGGAAGTACCATCGACGGCTTCTTTGTGAATCTCGACAAGACCCGCCGGGTGGGTGTGGAGGCGCAGGTCGCGTACACATTCCCGGCGGGGCATTCGCTTTACGCGAACTACGCCTACACCCGTGCCACTTTCCAGACCGATGCCGACATTTTCACCATTCGCTCGGCGGGCGGAACCCCCGGCGACCCGACTGTGGAACCGGTCACCAATCCATTTCCCACCGAGAACACGGCATCGCCGGGAGACCGCTTCCCGCAGGTGCCCGACCACCAGATCAAGCTCGGCGGGCTCGCAAAAATCGGACAGTATCTCTCGGTCGGGGCCGACGGGCGCTACACCGGCAAGCAGTATCTCCGCGGCGATGAGACCAATGTGACCGACCCGCTCGACGGCTACTTCGTGGCCGATGCCAGGGTCGGAGTCGAGTTTGGGCGCTGGGAGATCAACGGGATCGTCACCAACCTGCTGCAGAACAAGAGCGCGATCTTCGGGACGTTCAATATCAATCAGGGCAATCCCGATGGGCCCACGGTCGAGCGCTTCCTGACGCCCAACCATCGGCGCGCTTTCCGCCTCGTGGTGCGCACCACATTGGGCGGTCCGGGAACGCCCCATGGCGCGGGTGGCGATCTCGACTGAGCTTTCGCGCGGTTCTGGCGGGCCCCACGGCGAGCGACTAGGTTTGCCCCCGGGTTTCGGGATCTTCAATCTCGACCGCCAGCACCTTATCGGGAGCCTGCAGTGAAGATTGCGGTGTGCATCAAGCGTGTGCCCGATATGGAGATGCGGTTCTCCATAGCAGCCGATCGGAAATCGCTCGACCAGGTCGGTCTCAAATACGAAATGGGCGACTTCGACGGGTACGCGCTCGAGGTCGCGCTCCAGCTCGTGGAAAAGCAAGGGCCGGGCGAGGTGGTCGTGATCTCGCTCGGCCCCGATGGCGTCCAGGAGATGCTGCGGAAAGGCCTCGCGATGGGCGCCTCCCGAGCCGTGCAGCTCAAGGCCGATGAGGTGCCGTTCGACGGCCTGGCCATTGCGAAGGCGCTCGCGGTGGAGCTCAAGGACGGCGGCTACGACTTGATCCTGTTCGGACGGATGGCAACCGATACCGCCAGTGGCACCGTCGGCCCCATGACCGCCGAGCTGCTCGGCCTTCCGTGCGTCACGGCCATCTCCCACCTCGATGTTTCGGCCGGCCAGGGCACTGCCCGGCGAGACCTCGAAGGCGCCGCGGAGACGGTCTCGTTTCCTCTACCGGCGGTACTGACGATCGACGAGGGCATCGCGCGCCCGCGGCTGGCCAGTCTCAAGGGGATCATGGCCGCCAAGAAGAAGCCGCTGGAAACGAAGGCGGCCCAGCTGGGTGAGCCAAGGCTCACGGTCGACTCCATCGCCCTTCCCGCCGACAGGCCCCCCGGACGGATCATCGGTGAAGGCGCCGACGCCGTGCCGGAGCTTGTGCGGCTCCTTCAGACCGAAGCGAAGGTACTGTGATGGCGAACATGCTCGCCTTCGCCGAATCGCGGGAGGGCGCGCTCCGGAAAGTCGCGTTCGAGACGGTCTCCGCCGCTCGCTCCGCGGCCGATGCGTCCGGTGGCGGCGAGGTTCACGCGCTGCTCGTCGGCGCGCCCGGGATTGCCGCCCGAGCCGATGAGCTGGGGCGGTACGGCGCCGACGTCGTCATCGTCGCGGAGCACGCCGCGCTCGACCACTACAGTCCGGAAGTCTACGCTGCCACCACAGCGGATCGGTTGCGGGCAGGCGGCTACCGGGCGGGCCTCTTTGCCGCATCCGCCCAGGGCCGCGACCTGTCGCCGCGCGTTGCCGCCAGGCTCGGAGTGAGTCTCGCGTCCGACGTAATCGATTTCGAAATCCAGGCCGACGCGGTCATCGCCCGGCATCCGGCGTATACCGGCAAGGTGATCGTCACCCTGCGCCTGACCGGTGAGCCGGCCCTCGTCGCGATACGGCCGGGAGCCATTGCTCCCGTCGAACAGCCGCGGACGGTGCGTGTCGAGGCCGCCGCGCCAGCCATGGATCCGGCCTCTGCGCGAGTTCGTGTCACGGCGGTGACGCAGGGCGGCAACTCGAGGCTCGACATCGGCGAGGCGTCGGTGATCGTGAGCGGCGGCCGAGGGCTCCGGGCCGCAGAGAACTTCAAGCTGGTGGAAGACCTGGCCGACGCTATCGGCAACGCGGCGGTGGGTGCTACACGCGCCGTTACCGACGACGGCTGGCGGCCGGCCACCGACCAGATCGGACAGACGGGACGCCTCGTGAGTCCCGATCTCTACGTCGCCATCGGCATCTCCGGCGCCATCCAGCACCTTGCGGGCATGCGCACGGCCAAGACCATCGTGGCCATCAACAAGGACAAGGACGCCCCGATCTTCAAGGTGGCCGACTACGGCATCGTCGGCGATCTCTTCGAGATCATTCCCAGATTGACAGAGGAGATCAGGAGGGTGCGCGGCGGACACTAACCCCTACTTGGTGCGACACGGCATCTCCCTCCACAGGACGATTCTCCCAGACACGTAGGACATCCGTTTCTCCTCCGCGGTCGGATTCCCCGAAGTGACTCGTGACCTGGCTCACGGTAACGGCAGTTCGCCACCCGTTATGTAGCAGAGGCGGCACGGGCGGCTGGCGTATTGCTACCGAGAGGAGTTCGGCTGGTGGTCCATCGGGCGGGTGAGGACGACGACGGGACGGACACGATGGTGTCGTCGGCCCCGGCCCGCATGCACGAGCGGAAGCAGCGCGTCCTGACCCACGGCACACCATCTGTCACCAGTACGATCGCAGAAGCAGTCGTCATAAAGGATGGCGATCTCTTTTTTCTTTCCGCTCCGGACGGCCGGGTCCCCCGCGGCGGAGACCACGGCCTGGGTCTCTACTTCCACGACTGCCGGTTTCTCCGGACCTACGAAATCACGGTCTGCGGCACTCGCCTGGTCTCTCTCGGCGCTACGTCCGCACCGGGCAACCGCGCCGCCTTCGAGCTGACCAACCCTGATCTGACGCTCTCCGACGGACACACTCTTGGCAAGGAAGAACTTGGCATCGGGTGGGAGCATCGTCTGTCGGGCCACGAGCCGGCAATGGACGACGAGTTGACGGTGCAGAACTGGAGTCGCGACCCTCTCACACTCGATCTCGAGTTCCGGTTCGGCGCGCAGTTCGAGGATGTCTATGAAGTGCGCGGACTCCTGACCGAGGAGGAGCGGACTGAACGGACGTCGGAGTGGAACGGGCGAGCGCTGCGATTCCAGCGCGAAGGGAGAGACAAACGACACCGAGCTCTCACGATCACCTTTTCCGGTGACGTGGAAGCCACGGGCGATACGACAGCCCGGGTTTCTATCCGGCTCGGGCCACGTGAGCGGCGCGCGCTCTCGCTCCATTTTGTCGTGACCGAATCGGCAGTCGATGATGAAACACCGCCGCTCCACAAGTCTCCGCGCCGGTCTCCGGATTTGCCTGAGCGCCATCGCACCGAGGTGTCGACCGACAGCGTGCTCCTTACCCTGATTCTCGAGCGCTCGTTCGGCGATCTGCACCTGTTGGCGAGCGACATTCGAAATCGGGAGTTTTTCGCGGCGGGCCTTCCCTGGTTCGCGACGCTCTTCGGACGGGATAGCATCATCTCCGCACTTCAGATACTCGCCTACGATCCCACGATGGCGGAGAGCACCCTTCGACTGTTGGCCAACCTGCAAGGAGATCGGGTGGACGAGTGGCGGGACGAGCGGCCAGGCAAGATCCTCCACGAGCTGCGAGTCGGAGAGTTGGCCCGCGCCGGCGAGATACCCCACACGCCTTACTATGGCTCGGTTGATGCCACGCCGCTTTTCCTGATTCTCCTCGCCCGGCACGCGGAGTGGACCGGGAGCCTGGCTCTGTTCCATGAGCTCGAACCCAACGTGGAGCGAGCGCTGGAATGGATCGACCGTTACGGAGACTCGGACGGCGACGGGTACGTCGAATACCGGAGCAGCAGCGAGCACGGCCTCATCAACCAGGGATGGAAGGACTCGGGCGACGCGATCATCGACGCGAGCGGAAGGGTGGCGACGCCTCCCATCGCGCTTGTCGAGGTACAGGGATACGTCTATGCAGCCAAGCTCGCCATCGCGGACCTCTACCGTCGCGCGGGGCAGGGGAGCAAGGCGGATCGGCTGACGGCCGAGGGGGCCGAGTTGCGGGCCGCCTTCAATCGCGACTTCTGGCTGGCCGATATCGGATGTTATGCACTGGCGCTCGAGGCGGATAAGAGTCCCCTCGGGGTCGTGTCCTCCAACCCCGGTCACGCGCTCTGGTCCGGCATCGCCGACCCGGAAAAGGCGGAGCTCACAGCGTCGCGTCTTATGGCCGAGGACATGTTCAGCGGATGGGGTATACGCACGCTCTCGACCGGGGAACGCGGCTACAACCCGGTGGGATATCACCTGGGTACCGTTTGGCCACACGACAATTCGATCATCGCCGCAGGGCTCAAGCGGTACGGGCACGATGCGTCGGTCGTCCGGGTCTTCGACGGCATCGTCGAGGCAGCCATGCACTTCGAGCATCATCGCCTTCCCGAGCTCTTCACCGGTTTCTCACAGAGGGACTACGACGTGCCGATCCGATATCCGGTCGCCTGCCATCCGCAGGCCTGGGCGTCGGGAGCCGTTCCCTTTCTGCTGATGAGCCTGCTCGGGGTGCAGCCGGACGCCTTCGGGCGGCATCTACGGATCGTTCGTCCGGGGCTGCCATCGTCGGCCGACTTCCTGGAGCTTCGAGGGCTGCAGGTCGGGCCGGCGAGAGTCGATCTGAGGTTCGAGCGTTCCCGCGGCGGCGACGTTGTGGTGCGTACGCTCGACCAGCAAGGCGAGCTCTCGATTACGGTCGAACCGGGTGATGGTGGGTCGCCACCGGCGGAGCGCCTGACATGACGATCGTCGTGACCGGTGCGTCAGCCGGCGTCGGCCGGGCTACGGTGCGCGCGTTCGCCCGGCCGGGAGTTCGCCTTGGCTTGCTCGCACGAAGCCGGAGCCGACTGGAGGAGGCACGCGACGAGGTGGAGGTCCGGGGTGGCGAGGCCATGGTATGTCCTGTTGACGTTGCCGACGCCGACGCGGTGGAGTCCGCCGCGGCTTCGATCGAGGAGCGCTTCGGACCGATCGACATCTGGGTGAACAACGCGATGGTCTCGGTTTTTTCCCGGGTGAGGGATATGCGGGCGGAAGAGTATCGCCGAGTCACCGAGGTCACGTATCTCGGCTACGTGCACGGCACCCTCGCGGCGCTCCGGCGAATGCTCCCTCGGGACCGGGGAGTGATCGTTCAAGTCGGCTCCGCGCTCGCGTATCGCGGCATCCCGCTCCAGTCGGCCTACTGCGCGGCCAAGCACGCCATCCAGGGCTTTACCGAGTCGCTCCGGTCCGAGCTTATGCACGATGGGAGCGCTGTCCGTGTCACGATGGTGCAGATGCCGGCGCTCAACACCCCCCAGTTCCGCTGGACCAGAAGCCGGATGCCTCACAAGGCGCAACCGGTGCCGCCGATCTTCCAGCCCGAGGTGGCCGCCGCGGCGATCGTCTACGCCGCCACGCACGCGAGGAGCGAGCTGTACGTGGGCTGGCCGACGGTGAAGGCGATCGTCGGGAACCGGATCGCTCCGCGGCTTCTCGACCGTTATCTGGCGCGGACCGGATTCGCGTCCCAGCAGACTGCCGAGCCCGAGGAGCCTGGCCGCCCCGACAATCTCTGGGAGCCGGTCGAGGGAGACCAGGGGGCGCACGGCGTTTTCGATGCGCGAGCGCGCGACAGGAGCCTTCAATTCTGGGCGTCGACCCACCGCGGACCGCTCGCGCTGGCCGGGGCATTGCTCGCGGGAGTCGTTTGGGGCGCCCACGTGAAAAGGAGTACGGCATCATGAGCCAG
>JBBRGF010000196.1:0-6526 GCA_038240975.1 Gemmatimonadales bacterium | reverse complement strand
GTCCGCCAACAAGAAGAACGACTCCGCCACCTCGAAGCACCCGCCCGCCGCAAGACCAGCTGACCCCAACCCCGCACCACTCACCACTCACCTCTTCATCCTGAGCCCGATTGGCCGGATAAAGCTACGACAACGCGCTGGCAGAGTCGTTCAACGGGCTCTACAAGACCGAGCTCATCCGCCGGCGGGGACCGTGGCGCAACGTCGACGAGGTCGAGCTGGCCACCCTGGAGTGGGTTCACTGGTTCAACACCGAACGGCTCCACGGGGCACTCAACGACGTTCCACCGGCCGAGTTCGAGGCCTCGTGGCACGAAGCGAACAGGTGTGCGACGCTCACAGCCCCCCAGAGCGTCTCCAACGAGCCGGGTGGCACCAACCACCCGCCAGATCCCGCCACACACGTAGTTGGAATCCAATAAACCGAGCCTCCAACAAACCCAGCGCGCTTCAAGGGAGCGTCAGCCCAAATCCCTTCTAGCGCCGGTTTGGGCATCGGGATATCCCTTCCTGTGAGACGAACACAGATGGGACGTGAATCGAACTCGCGGCAGACCTGGCAAGTCAGGCGACTTGAGCCTCCCCCGGTTTCCCGGACGGGGTGGGTGTGGTGATCATGCCGCGATCGGGGCGGGGGTGTGGCCTCGCTCGTAGCGCTCGCTCGTAGTCAATGGGCCGAGCTCGAGCATGTGGTCGGGACGCGAGCGGCGTGTGCGGCGGCGGGTGAGGCCTAGGCCACGCTGGTATCGCCGGCACCGTCGGAGCCCACGTCCGCTGAAGCCCGAACGGATGCCGACGCCGCAACCGCGGGCGCTGAGCGAGGTCGAACGTAAGGATCTGCGAGCTGTGCTCAACAACGAAGACCACATCACGAGGCGCCGGTCACCGTCCACGCCAAGCTCCTCGGTGACGGCGTCTACCTGGGATCTGTGTCCACGATGTACCGGGTGCTGCGCGCCCACGACGAGGTCCGCGAACGGCGCCGGCACGCCACGCACCCGGCGGCCAAGAAGCCCGATCTGCTGGCCACCAAGCCCAACGAGATCTACTCGTGGGACATCACCAAGCTGCTCGGCCCCGAGACCAAGCATTGATCGGATCTCGCGCCGCGACCGCCGTCCTTCGCTTGCCCAGGCTCACGTTCGATGCAATCCGTCCGATTTGTAAGCATGACCACCGGCGGAAGCCTCCAAACCGGCATTCACCGGACCACCCCTCGGCTCGAGCGGATCGCTGCGGAGTATCGGGCCCAGCAGCGACGGGACTCCCGGGAGACGACGTTGGTCGGCGGCTTCGTGGCCATGATCGCCTTGCCGGCGTGGGCGATCTTCGACCTGGTCATGCTGCCGCACGAAGCCGGCGCGTTCCTCATCGTTCATCTCGTCAGCACCCTCGCCATCGCGTTGGCCTGCGGAGCCCTCTGGTGGCCCCGGCTGGGAGGACGCTGGCCCGAGCAGCTGTCGCTGCTGACCGTCGCCATCCCGGAGATCGCTGTCGCGTGGATGATCCCTCGGTCAGGCACCCAGATCGAGGCCTACCTGTTGGGGTTGTCGCTGGCGATATATGCGACCGCGTTCCTCCTGGTGTGGCGCTGGCGAATGACCTGCGAGCTGGTCTTGATCACCGGCGCAGCTATCGCAGTGTTCTCCATCGGTGTGAGACCCGGGCTCGATACTCGACAGGTGACGACCACCGCCTTCTATCTCTTCACCGCATCTTCGCTCGCCATCGCCGCACAGGTGTACCGGGAGCGCAAGGGCTGGCAGCAGTACGTGACTCAGTCAGCGCTCGAAGACGAGCGCCACCGCAACGAGGTCCTCGTGCAGGAGCTCGATCAGCTCACCCGCGAGGATCCGCTGACCTCGGTCGGGAACCGTCGGGCGTGGGAGGAACGCCTGACGGGCGAGTTCCTTCGGGCGCGGCGGCGCTCGGGTCGGCCGCTGTCGGTCATCGTCTGCGACTTCGACCACTTCAAGGCGGTGAATGACGAACATGGCCACAACGTCGGCGATGCCGTCTTGCGGATCGCCGCGACGATCCTGATCGATCGCGTCCGCACAACGGACTTCGTCGCCCGCCTCGGCGGGGACGAGTTCGCGATCCTATGCCCGGAGACGTCCCTCGGCGCAGCGGCGCAGCTGGCATCGGAGATGGGGGAGCAGACGCGCACGATGGACTTTCCCGCCGGCGTGTCCATGACCTGCTCGATCGGTGTGGCCGAGCTCGAGCGCGCCGACACGACAATCGAACGCCTCTATCACCGTGCAGACTGTGCGCTGTACGAGGCGAAGATCGCCCGTGACACCCTCCGCTGCGCCGAGCCCGGGAGGCCAGCGAGTCGCCGGTGAGGAGCACGAACGTGGCAGGCGACTGAGACCGCGTTTCGCTACCAGCCCGACTCTCGCAGAGCCCGTCGGCCGCATGGATCATCAAGCTCCACGGGGCTGATGTGAACGTTGAGACGCGGCGAACCGCTTCGGCACCGGGAAGTCGGCCACGACCTCGGTCTCGGACTCTGAGGTCTACAGGCCAGCGGGCCGCTTTCTGATCCCGGCTGGTGAGTTGTTCGAGTTGTTTGAGTCGGAGCGCTACTACTTCGACCTGAAGAAGTAGGCGTGGACGGTGTCGGGCGGCGTGTTGACGGTGGTGGCCGTGGTGCGGGTCGTCGTCTTGGTGGCACTCTTTCGGTTCTGCTCCCGGCTTGCCTTTTCTGTGCCCTCGGCACGCGTCGTCGGCGATCTGGGAGACGCGCCGGGGGCACTGTTGCGTTGAGCGAGGCCGTGCTGTCTGGGCGAGGCTGGTCAGGTGAAGTGTCGCCGTTCCTGCCCACCGACCCATGCGGCCTCGGCGGCGTTCGCCGGGTTCCGGTTCCCGCCCGATGTGATCTGCTTCCTGTGCGCTGGTACCTGCGGTTCGGTCTTGTCCGACCGGGACCTAGAAGAGCTGCTCGCCGAGCGCAACATCGGGGTCGATCACGTCACGTTATTCCGCTGGGTGCAGCGCTTCACACCGGCAGTGATCGACGCGGCGCGGCCGTGCCGACACGCGGTCGGCGACCGCTGGTTCGTGGACGAGACCTACGTGAAGGTGACCGGCCGCTGGCGATACGTCTACCGCGCTGTCGACCAATACGGCCGGGTCATCGACGTGCTTGTGTCCAAGACGTGTGACCTCGCCGCGGCGACGAGGTTCTTCGACGGGGCCATTCGCGTGCACGGCGAGCCGGCCGAAGTGACGACCGACTGCGCCACGCGATCGTAGATCTGGTGCCGCTGGCTGTTCACGACACCCGCCGATACGCCAACAAGCGTGTCGAAGCAGACCACGGCCGACTCAAGGCGCGGCTGCGACCTATGCGCGGCTTCGAGCGCGACCGGACCGCCAGCGTGATCATCCGAGGCCATGCGTTTATCCAGAACCTGCGGCGCGGCCCCTACGAGCTCGGGCTACACGCCGCCCCCGGGCTCACCGTCGCTGCCGCCTTCGATGAACTCGCCCGGGCAGTCTGACCCCTCCATCCGACGGGCAGTTCGCATGGCCAGGCCCCGTGATCGGACAACGCAACAGCGCCGCCGGCCCCGGAGGCGGGACTTGATGTCATCGGTCGCATAGCCTCGCCAAGCGGCGACATGCCCCCGCCAGGAGTTCCTAGGGGAGGCCCTAAGATTGAGCACTCAGCAGTCCAGCTTCGAGGACCATCGGCTGCCGTGGCCGAAGACACACCAGCTGCGCCCGACGTTCAGCGGAGCAGCTAGCGCACAGCAGGATCCTTTCGCCGAGCGGGAGGCGATTGACTATCTTCACGATTGGGTCAAAGGCCCGTCGCGCATGATGGTCCTGTCAGGACCGCCCGGTTCCGGGAAGTCGAGCCTGGTAGGTCTCCTTCGCGCCATTGCTTTGGAGGCGGGCGTGAACCTGTTAGAACGAGATCAGTTCCCACCACTCCCCGTCACCCACGAGCAATCTAGCCCCCGTGAGCAGCTCCGAATGGCCGTTCAAGAGGTCCTCGACGACGAGTCAAAGCGGCTCGTGATTGCCACTGAGATCCGGTTGGACGAGAACTCGCCCTACCTGGCCGAGATTGACTACCTGAAGTCTCTTGACCTGAAGCCCTGGGTCGCGGTGCTGGAACCGACGCCGACGGCCGGACTGATATCCTACGCGGAAGCCGAAGAGTGGCAGGAACTCGAGAAGGTGGCCGAGTTTCTCCACGAGTTAGAGACAAGAACAAGTCACGACACCTGGCTGCTGCGAACTTTTGGCGCCTTGAGGGTGTTGTTAATCGTAGTTCCGGGCAGCGGTACCGACACGTCAGGGAATCTCGCTGACATCATCGAGGCCTTTGTAAGGCAGCGCCTCTACAGGATGAAGCCGCCTAGCCGAGTCGACCCGATGGTGCAAGAACAGCTCCTGGGTGCAGTCTGCTGCGATCATTTCATGGGAGACGCCGGGCCTCACGAGGGCCTGACATCGGTGGAGGACATCGAGCGGCGCCTCCCGGGTGTTCCGGGCTTCCCGAATCTGACAGCAGCGGAGTTCATAACTGAATGCCCCTTCATATCGCCCAGCGCTTCAGATATGCAGGAGCCGGGGATCGACAAGCATTACGTAGCGCTGCCAGACCGGCTCACTTATGAGTATTTCGTGGCGGTGGGGTTCCTGGATGCTCTCAGACGCCACGACCCCGTTCCTGATACGCGGCCCCTATTGGAACTGCTCTTTGACGGCTTGGTCATGCTCTTCATACAAGGGCAAATTGACACGCCGCATTTCGATCAACTTGTTAGCGAATGCCTGCTAGACGGGCTACCCCAGGAGCGCAGGATGATCAACCTGTACCTCCTTGAGGATCATCCTCGCCTGATCGAACTACTGAACCGGGCTCCTGCCGAGTACAAAGAGTGGCTAGACGGCCTCGTTGAAGCGCCAGACGAGGACCCGCAGATCGTCAATACATTTTGTTGGAAGATGGCCGCCTACCAGTTAATACTCCTGGGCCGGCCTCTCCTTGGTCGGTTCCTTGAACGACTGAAGAGCGAGAGAGCAGGTGAGCGGGCGTTTGAAAATCAGATCCAGAGTGCCCTGCGCCCCAAAAACATCGCAACACAACTCCTGAAGCGCCTTGCGAGCGATCTTCTGGCCCCGGTGCGGCCAATCACGGCGGTGCGGCTTGGCGAATTCGGCGATTCACAATGTATCGTTCCCTTAGTCACGGCGGCTCTAGAAGCTAAGCCGGAATACCAGGAAACGTATCTAGCTGCAGTCCAGCAACTTGTATCGAGGGGGCTGAAATGAGTGGACGGTCGACCTGCTACATCGCCGTGGCCGTAGACCACGGTGCCTCATTTGATCACTGGCTAGATGCTTGGCGAGCGAGTAAGGCATCGCGGCTCGCTATCAAGCGGGGCATTATCGACATCTGTCTGTCCACGGGCGTATCAGGTCTCGTCATAAGCCTGATCGAGTTCGACGCCGCATTACCGCACTTGTGTCGCCTCGCTAGTGCCACCGAAACGGAGGTCTGGCTGGGCCTTCCAGACTACGACATCATGGGAAAGTACGACGCGGCCCATTCCGGTGCAGGAGAGTTTCCACTTGAAGCGGCGTTATATGCAGCCGCTCAGGCCGGTGCAGCCGGAATCAAAGCGGGCCTTCGCCTAGCACCTCAAGCATCGTGGGACGAAGCGGTCCGTGTGCTCGAGCCGACACTCGGCGTCGCAAGCCGATTGAACCTGGGGGTGATCATCGAACCATACTTTAGAGCTGTCGACACCGCAGAGCAGCGAGAGGCCTTTCTCACCTCGCTGCGATTTGCAGATACTGTTCGATTTGCGAAGCTCGATGTCCATGACCCGTCCGTGTGGGGCCCGTCCTACGAGTCATTCAGTGGCTGGCTGGCCAGATCAGAGGGGCTTGGCTTCGAGGAGTTCTACGCGGGCGTGGGACAGTCTGTAAGACATGGGTGCACGGGAACGATGGTGGGTGCTGCGGTATGGGGGATCGACACCCGCAGTATCTTAGACCTTCAGTCCGCCGAGCTTATAGCGGCGCGGATTGGCAGGCTCAAAGCGCTGTTCCAGCGCTCGTCTGCCACGGGATGAGAATTGGCAGACGATGTGTTCTCTGAGCGGCGAAAGCCTGGAGGGCGTCAAATCCTTGATGTACTTAGACGCTCGGGTTCGCTCGGGCTGGATGAGGATGCGGTTGTCATGGGAGCGCTAGCGGAAGACGCAGCGACAGAACTGCGCGCTTTACTCTCAAGCGAGCCGCTCGGCAGTGAGGCTCGGCGCCTCCTTCAGCGCGCCCTGCGCGACGATAACGCGTCGCCTATCGATCGGCTTTGGGCGTTCGCGCTTTTCGAAGATGACGCAGCTGTGGTGCGGCAGCTGCGGTCGGCCGGAGCAGATTATCGTGCCTTTCTCGGCCGCACATCGGCTACCTCGCCAAGTCTGCTGATCCAGAAGATGGCTAGGTTCCAACTCGCCTTGTGCTCCTCGCAGCTAGACGCGGGATTTGAATACGTGCG
>JBBRGF010000195.1:0-6560 GCA_038240975.1 Gemmatimonadales bacterium | reverse complement strand
GGTCACCCGAGAAAGGCGACGTACGCGACGCTCGCCGCCGCCGCCACCACGAGCGCCCGAGAGCGCCCCAGTCGCGCGAGCCGCCCGACGAGGAACACCCATGCAGTAATGAGGCCGACGTGGAATCCTGAAATCGACAGTAGATGGACTAACCCCGCATCGGCGAAGCGCTGCTGAAGAACCGGATCGATTCCCCCGCGCCGGCCCAGCACCAGTGCGTCCACCAGGGGAGCGCGCGCGCCATAAAGCGAGCCGCTCGACTCGGTCAGCGCCGTGCGCAGGCGCGCACCGAGCGGCGGCCTGCCTCGAGCCGAATCGAACGACGTGACAACGAGTGTGCCGCCCGCACGCCCGGCCACGCCGGGACGAGCTATCCACCTTCCCTCCGCGCTTACTTGCACCCCGGCCCCGAGCGGGTGTCGGGCCGGCCATGAGGCCGACACCGTTCCCCGGCAGCTCCCGCCGAGCGGGCTCACCATGACCGGGCCACCGGCCGCAACCGCGGGCTCGATGAGCCGCAGGCGAATTCGCACCCGGCCGTCACGCAGCGATGTAGCGCACTGCGATCGCTCGGCGAGCCAAGCCAGCTCTCCGCTCATCCTGCCGAGCATCGCAGCGGTGGCCAGGAGGGTAGGAAATGGTTGGCCGAGCACAGGCGCGCTGGCAAGGAGCAGGGACGCGCCGAGCGGCGTGCCGAAATGCAAGAGGCCGGTCGCGAGACCGGCCCCGTAGGCGAGCGTAAGAAAGATGCCGGGCCGCGGCTTCACCAGCCCCCGCCGGGGGTCAGCCTGCCGGTGGCACTTCCTTGCGGCTGCGGCCGCAACGTGGAGCAGCGGCGATGCGCTGGAGCGCCTCCATCACGGCCACGTCGATGGGCGCCCGGCTCTGATCCCTTTCCAGGTTGAGCTCCGTGACCACCGAGCCGGTAGGGCTCGACGCGTATCGCGGCGGAATCCGGTTCAGCGTGAAAACGAAAACGTCGTCCCGGCACATGTCGCAGCCGCAGAAATTGGGAAAGTGAGGCCGCAACGCATGGTAGGAGGCCGTGACGTGGTCTTCCGCGACGTTTCGGATCACAGCACCGCCAGTGAGGGCGTGGTGATGGCCCCCGTGAAGGTCGAGCCGGTAGTGCCGGTGAGACGAACCGAGTGGTATTCACCGGCTGCTTCGGCGGAAAGCTCGAGAAGGACAAGGTGATTGCCACGTGTGCGGCCCAGCATGAGGCCTCCGCGACGTGCCGGTCGCTCCACGAGGACTTCGTGGACCTGGCCGACGCGCGAGAGGTTTTTGCGGCGTGCGTTGGCGCGAACCGCTTCGATGAGTCGCTCGAGACGTTCCGAGGCCACCTCGTCCGAGACGTGATCGTGCAACCGGACGGCCGGGGTTCCCTCACGGACCGAGTACTTGAAGGTGTACGCATCGTCGAAGTCGGCCTCGCCGACGAGCGAAAGCGTTTCGGCGAACTGGGCCTCGGTTTCGCCGGGAAAGCCGACGATGATATCGGTGGATAGAGTGATGCCAGGGATGGCGTCGCGAAGACTGCGCACCACATCGAGGTAGCGCTCTCTCGTGTAGCGGCGCAGCATGCGCCGGAGAACCTGGCTGGAGCCGCTCTGCACCGGCAGGTGGACGTGCTCGCACACGGTTGGTGTGCTCGCCATGGCCTCGATGACGCCGGGCGTGAAGTCGGTGGGATAGGGGCTGGTGAACCGGACGCGCCTGATGCCATTGACGGAGCCCACGGCTCGGAGCAGATCGGCGAAATCGTTGTGGCCATCGTGATAGCTGTTGACCGTTTGCCCAAGCAGAGTGACCTGAGTTGTGCCCCGCTCCGCCAGACTCTCGGTTTCGGCGACGACGTCTTCCAGCCGGCGGCTCCGCTCGGGACCACGGGTGTACGGAACGATGCAGAAGGTGCAGCGGTAATCGCAGCCGCGCTGTACCGTGACGAACGCGGTCGGGCCTGATTCACGCACCGGGGGCACGTCCTCGTAATGCTCCCACGAACGAAACTCGGTGTCGCTCACCCGCTGACCCAGGGTGGCAAGCGAGATAATCTCCGGAAGGCTGCGGTAGGCATCGGGGCCGACCACGAGGTCCACTCGGGGCACCTGATCGAGCAGCGCCGGCCCGAGGCGCTGGGCCATGCATCCCACGACGCCGAGCACGTCGCCGGAGCGCTTGTGGCGCTGCAGCTCGCCCATCCGACCGATCACCCGCTGCTCGGCGTTGTCGCGCACCGCACAGGTGTTCACCAGCATCACGTCGGCCTCGGCAGGCCCGTCCGCGCGGATGTATCCGTCGCGGCTCAGGATCCCGAAGAGGAGCTCCGAGTCGGCGACATTCATCTGGCAGCCGTAGGTCTCGATGTAGACGCGTTTGGGCATAGAAGCGATGAACGGGGGAACGGGGGAACGGGGGAACGGGGAACGGGACGGTGAACGGTGAAAGGTAAACGGGGGTCCGGGGCCGCGCTTCTACGCCATGCCGCCTTCAACGAGCGAGGCTCCGGCGGCCCTATGGTCTGATCGTCACACCCAGGGTGACCAGAAACGTGCGCTCCGAGTAGTCCCCCGCCGAGCGCCATACGTGCTCGAGACCGAGGTCGATTCCGGCCCGCTGCTGCGCGAACCGGATGCCGCTGCCGACCGACACCCCGAACTCCGTGGGTTGATCACCCGCTACGAGAACAAACGGAAGCGTGCCGTACCGGGCCCCGAAACGAATCGGGCGCCGGTTCGGGTGCTTGAGGTCGGGAACGAGCTCCGCGCCAACCGCGACCTGCACGGTGTTCTCGGAGCCTGTCCCACCCTGCGCGAGCAGATCGCTGTTCGCTCCCGACCAGGTCCGCGCGATCATGTTGGTCGCCACTTCGACAGACGGCCGCGGGTGCCACCGCACTCCGAATCCGAAGGTGTAGGGCAGGTCGACCTGGGCCACGCGCGCCGAGTCGCGATCCACGGCGACGTGCCCGTCCGACCTTGCAACCGCTGCGAGGGAAAAGTTGGGGCCGAAGGTGCGGACCACCCCTACGTCGAAGCCGACGCCGGCATACGAGATCTCGGAGCTCTGCCTGGCGGTCAGAAAGGTGGCATCGGCGAAGGAACGTGCAGAGGTGATGCGGTTGGAGCCGGTGATCAGATGCAGCGATCCGCCGACGACCCACGCCCCGCCGAGCTTATAGGCGCCGGCAAACCGCAGGTCGCTCAGCCCGCCGCGAGACGAGAAGGTGTCGCTCACCGGCACGGCCACCCCACGTAGCAGGATTTCGTCGCTGGTCGCGAGCGTGAAATCGCGGCTGGTGTAATTCGAGAAGCTGATGCCGAGCGCCAGCGGCAGTCCCTTGAGCGGGCCGCCGATGCCGAGCTGAGGGAAGCGGCTCTCGCGCACCGACGCCGTCCCCGCCGGGTTCTCGACGTGCCGGTAATCCTGCAGCGCGGTGAACGCCGCGGTGAGTGTCGGAAGCGTCGTGAGAGCCGCCGGATTGAGGCTCGACTCCCCGTCGAAGAGCCCGAAGGCGCCGGCGCTGCCGACCGCATGCGCGGAGAGCATGCGCCCGGGCGCTCCGAGGCCGCGCACGCCGAACTGCGACGACTGCGCCGACGCCAATCCGGGTACCAGCGCACAGAACGAGACCATCAGGGTGTAGCGCACTTAGGGGTTCTCGAAGGGGAAGGCCAGCAAGTACGTCACATGGAGCCGCGGCGAACCCACCGGCGACACCGGATCCGTGGAGCCGAAGACCGCGCGCGTGAACGACGCCGCCTCCGGACGCAGACGAAGCGCCACCTCCTGGGGCCGCTCGCTGGCCGACTGCCACAGCTTAACCATCTGCGTGACGTCGACCCGCACGGTGTCCGTGCCTCCGATCGGCAGGGTAGCTTGTGAAATCCTCTGCTCGTCCAGCGGAGACTTGGGTCCCAGATCGGAAAGCACGGGAAGTACGTCAAGAATCGCGGGGTCCGTGGCCAATCCGGGGATCGGCCCGGCCGGCAGGAGCTCGAGGGTGGCTTTGACTACGCTGGCCGAATCCTTGATCCGTGGCGGCAGATCGAACCTGACGAACGAGCGCGACGACGGCTCGCCGCCCACCAGCAGCGTCGCCGGCGGCGCGGCGAAAGGCGACTGTGTGACGAAGCTGTTCGACTGCGTTCCGCGTGCCACCGTCTGATGGACGATCGACGTCGTGGTATCGGGCACGTCGAGCGTCACGAACGAATTGAACGTCGCTCCGGTGCTGAAAGCCAGGGAACCGAGACGTATGCCGGTCGGACTCTCGGCCGCGATCTTGACGCCGATGGCGAGCACGCCACCGGTTCCCAGCGGAATCGAAACCTTGGACGTGTCGACACCCCGGAACATCGCGAAGATCGGCCCCGAGTTGACCGAATCGGGAACGGCAATGCTGTCGAGCAGCGCCGCGTCGTTCAGCAGTGGCTCGACGCCGTCGAACGTGGCCACCGTGGGATCGAACTCGGGAGGGAGCCGGTAGAGATAAACCTTGAGACCGTTCACCAGCGTGTCGCGCGCGACGAGGTTGAGGACGAGCATCACCGAGTCGATGGTGTAGGCCCTGGCCGTGTCGCGAACGGCAATGGAGTCAAAGCGGGCGACGTAGCGATACACCGCCCGCGCTTCAGTGGAGGGCAACCCGTTGGATACCAGCAGCGCGGACCCCTGTCCGGGGCTCACGTACCCGGGCACGCTCTCGTCGCCCCCCTGAACCGCGCTCAACACGGTGTCGAACACGACCGGCGTGCCGCCCGGACAAAGCTCCGGGCACTGTCCTGGGGAGGTAAGGTTTTCCTGGCACGCCAGCATTCCCGCCGCGGCTGCCACCACGCCCGCGGCGCAGAGAACGCTCCGCCTCACGAAAGCTGCTCTCTTCCGAACGCGGACGGGAGAAGCTCCCCGATGGTCCACGACAGTGAGCGCGTCGGCCCGACCCCGTCCACGCGGAGGGCAGGCCCGAACTCGGCGAGCACTTGCCGGCACGCACCGCAGGGGGCGGCGGGAGGGTCGACGTCGGAGACGACGACGGCGCGCCGAAAGCGCTGAGCCCCGGCGCTCACCGCGGCGCAGACCGCGGCGCGCTCCGCGCAGATCGTGAGGCCGTACGACGCGTTCTCGACGTTACAGCCTACGAAGACGGTGCCGTCCTCCGCTTCGAGAGCGCATCCGACGTGAAATTTCGAATATGGCGCGTAGGCGCGGCGTTGGACCGCCCGCGCCGCGACCACCAGTGGATCAGTCACTCCATACCTCGGATAGAAACGAGGTGCCGGCAGCCAGCGCGGGCACGTCGAGAAACTCCGCCACCGTCTGGCCGATGTCGGCGAAGGTGGAACGCGTGCCCAGCGACACCGGGCGGATGCGGGGACCCGTGACGAGAAGCGGAACCACTTCACGCGAGTGGTCGGTGGACGGTGTCGTCGGGTCGTTGCCGTGATCGGCGGTAAAGATAACGAGGTCCTCTTCTCGTACCCCGGAGAGAAGGCGGGGAATCGCGCGGTCGAGCTCGGTCAGACCGCGGTGAAATCCCGCCACGTCGTTCCGGTGGCCCCACGTCTGGTCGAACTCGATCACGTTCGCCAGCAGTAGGCCGCGATGCATCGCCGCGAGCGCGCCCTCGATCAGCCCGTACGCTTCGCCGTTCGTCGACGTGTGAATGCTCGAAATTCCACGGCCGTCGAACAGGTCGTCCACCTTCCCAACTCCGACACGCGGGACGTGGTGCTCGTCGAGCCGGTCGAGCAGCGTCGGCGCCGGTGGAGGCAAGCTGAAGTCCTTGCGCTCGGCGGTGCGGACCCATGCGCCGGGCACGCCGGCAAACGGCCGCGCGATGACCCTGGAGACGCCGTGCTCGCCCTGCAACATCGCCCTCGCGTCCATGCAGGCGGCGTACAGCTCCTCGAGCGCCACTGTCTCGACGTGGGCCGCGACCTGGAACACGCTGTCGGCAGAGGTGTAGACGATCCACTTTCCGGTGCGCCGGTGCTCCTCGCCCAGGTCGTCGAGCACCCGGGTACCCGAGGCCGCGCGATTGCCGAGCACTCCACGTCCAGTGCGCCGTGCGAACTCCTCGACGACTTCCATCGGAAACCCCGACGGGTACGTGGGGAACGCGGTGCTGAGAACGAGTCCGCAGATTTCCCAATGTCCCGTGGTGCTGTCCTTGCCGGCGCCCGACGGCTCGCAGATGCCGTGGGCGGCTCCGGGTGATGACGTGGGATGAACGCCGGCCACCGGTGCGCAGCTTCCGAGGCCGAGCGCCGCGAGATTGGGCAGATGGAGCCCACCCACCGCGCGCGCGACGTTTCCGAGCGTGTTGCTGCCCTCGTCGCCGTAGGCTGCGGAATCGCGCGCCTGCCCGATGCCGAGTCCGTCGAGCACGATGATGGCGGCGCGGCGCGTCATTGCGGTCTCGGCATCAGTGCGATGAGTACAGCCGCGGGACCCGCGCCCCGAGCCCCGTGAGAAGCTCATAGGAGACCGTTCCCGCCGCCGCGGCCTGCTGGTCGAGGGAGACGACGCCGCCGTACACCGTCGCCACATCGCCG
>JBBRGF010000194.1:0-6570 GCA_038240975.1 Gemmatimonadales bacterium | reverse complement strand
GTGTCGAATTCGGAATCGCTGCTGAAGAAATCCATCCGGCGCCGGTAAATCGGCGGGTCGAGATGGAGGACCTTGCAGACATCCTCGACCACCGCGGCGGCCGCGAGCATCGGGGCGAGCGGAAGCTGCCGCCCGAATCGCTCGCTGCCGACCGTCCGTCTCACCGTTTCGACCAGCTCGCGCAACGTGCACACCTCGGGCCCCGCCACGATCATGTTCTCTCCCACCGCGGCGTCGAGCCGACAGGCCTGAAAGAAGGCGGATACGACGTCATCGACATAAACCATGTGGCGCCTGCCGTCTCCCGACCCGAAGAGCGGAAACGATCCGCCGCTGACGCCTCGGAAGAGCTTGAGGAGCCGCTGGTCGCGCGGCCCGTAGACATCGGCCGGACGCAGGATCACGATCGGAAGCTTGCCCGCCGCCCCGACCTCCCGAACCAGCGCCTCCGCAGCGACCTTGGTTCGCTCGTAGACGTTTCCCGGCGCCAGCGGAGAATCTTCGCGAGTGATGCCGGGCGCCCGGTGGCCGTAAATGCCGATGGTGCTGCAATAGACGAAGCGGTCGACGCCC
Source organism: Gemmatimonadales bacterium (assembly GCA_038240975.1). Classification (GTDB taxonomy): domain Bacteria; phylum Gemmatimonadota; class Gemmatimonadetes; order Gemmatimonadales; family GWC2-71-9; genus CAVVWJ01. Next base: position 5,997 of record JBBRGF010000194.1, on the reverse strand, counting down.
TCGGCGGTCGCGGCATCGAGCAGCCGGCGCGTTCCGTCGAGATTCACCCGCTCGAAGAACTCGTCTCGCTTGCCGCCCTCGCGCATCGCCACCGCGAGATGAAAGATATGGGTGGCGCCGGCCACGGCGCTGGCGCAGAGCGCGGCATCGGTGATGCTCCCGGAGACGACCTCGACGCCGGCGTTTCGGAGGAGTGCGGCGTTGGCCTGCTCCTCCGGCCGGCCGGTGAGTCCGAGCACCACCACGTCCGCCCCGCACCGCCGCCCCTCCATCGCCAGGTGAGACCCGATGAAACCGGTTCCCCCGGTGACGAGCAGCTTCATCCGAAGCGCTCGGCGAGCGCGGTGAGGATTCGCTCGCTGGCATGACCGTCGCCGTAGGGATTGACCGCGTTGGCCATCCGCTGGTAGGACTCGGCGCACGTGATCAGGTCCGTCGCCGCGGCGACGATGCGAGTCCTGTCGGTCCCCACCACCACCGCGGTTCCCGCCGCGACGCCTTCGGGCCGCTCAGTCACATCGCGCAGCACCAGTACCGGCTTTCCGAGCGACGGCGCCTCCTCCTGCACCCCGCCGCTGTCGGTGAGCACCAGAAAGGCCCGGTTCATGAGATGGACGAACTCGATGTAGTCCACCGGCTCGATCAGGAACATTCCGGGCAGGTCGCTCAGCAGCGATTCGACCGTGTCCTTGACCTGTGGGTTCGGATGAACCGGCAGCACGAACTGCAGGTCGGGAAACCGCTCGCCCAGCTCTCGCACCGCCGCGCAGATCGACTGCATCGGCGCGCCGAAACTCTCTCTCCGGTGCGTGGTGACCAGCACCAGGCGCCGCGTGGGATCGAGCCCGGCGAGCGCCGGAGTGCGGAAGCTATAGTCGGGACGCACCGTCTGAAGCAGCGCGTCGATGACGGTGTTCCCTGTGACGCACACATCGCCTGGCGGCACGCCTTCGGCGAGAAGCGCATTGCGCGCCTGAAGTGTCGGCGGAAAGTGAATCGCCGCGATTCGGGTGGTGAGGAGCCGGTTCATCTCCTCGGGAAACGGATGCCACCGATCACCGGTCCGCAGGCCGGCCTCGACGTGCCCGGTGGGGATCCGCTCGAGATAGCTGGCGAACGCGGCGGCGAACGTGGTCATCGTGTCGCCCTGGACGAGCACGACGTCGGGACGGGTGCGCTTGAGCACTGCGGGAAGCTGCTCCAGAACGCCGGCGGCGACTCCCGACGGCGTCTGCCCCGGAACCATGAGATCGAGATCGTGGTCGGTGTCGAGGCCGAAGACATCGAGGACCTGGTCGAGCATGGTGCGGTGCTGGGCGGTAACGCAGACGAGACTCTCGAAGCGGGCGGGGTCGGCGAGCAAGGCACGTACGACCGGCGCCATCTTGATCGCCTCCGGCCGGGTGCCGAAGACGCTGATTACACGGATCATCGCGCCGCTGCCACTGACGGCAGCTGCTCCGCGACCGACTGCATCGTCACGAAGCGGAATCCGCGCTCCAGAACCGCGGCGAAGACCTGACGCAGCCGCGCCTCCTGAACGCCCTCGTAGCAGGGGTGGCCGTACATGATGACCAGGTCGTGAGAGTCGAGATGCTCGTGGAGCTGGCGCATGATTTCATCTTCGGGGGTGCCCCGGGCGCCGTGATACTCCAGGAAAGGAATGGTGCGAGGACCGGAAAGGGTTACGGGAATCGTCCAGTGCCGCAATGGGCGGCCGGTGGCCGTCGCCCGGAAGGGCTCGCCGCCGATGCCGTCGCCATTGTACACGAAGCCAAGGCGGTCGAGGAGGCGCATGACGCGCTCGTCCGAGTAGAAGCCCGGCGAGGAGAATCCGGCCGGCCGGCCGAGGTGGCGAATGAAGTGCGCGTAGGACTCGTTGACGTCGGCGTTCAGCGTTTCTTCGTCGAGCTCGTGAAACCTGCGGCTCCAGATCACGTGATCCATGCCGCCGTGGAGTCCCAGCTCGTGTCCTTCGGCCTGCATGGCCTGGAGAACGGTCACGAAGTTGAGCCCCACCGGCCGGGCGAGCGCCGTCTCGAGAACGAAGCGGGGCCACCCCGTCTTCTTGATGAGGTGCACCGCCTCGCGGTCGGCCAGCTTGGCTCGCGAGCGCGCGACGCCCGCGCCCAGCCACTCCTTGAGGTTGGTGGAGCGGCCCATGTTGACGAAAAAGGTGTTGGCAACCCCGAAGTCCCGGCACACCGCTCTGATGCGGGGCAGGCCATCGGTGATGCACACGCGATGGTCGACATCCCACCGGAAGACGAATCTGCGGTCGGTCACTTCCGACGCCTCGCCGCCGTCTCCCGGTAGATCTGTTCGAACTGCTGCGCGGTCCGGTCCCAGTCGAAGAGACGGAGCGCGCGCTCGCGGCCTGCCAGGCCCATGCGATGGCGCCGAACCGGATCGTCGAGCAGCGACGCCATGGCGGCCGCGAGAGCCGTTGAGTCGCCGCGAGGGACGACCAGGCCGGTGACCCCGTCCTCGACCACCTCGGGCAGCCCGCCGGCATCGCTCGCCACGACCGGGACCTCGCAGCCCATCGCCTCTGCCGCCGGGATGCCGAAGCCCTCTTCGAGCGACGGAATGACGGAGATGGCCGCGGCCCTGTAGTACTGGGGCAGTTCGGTGTTGGGCACCCAGCCGAGAAACGTTACGTCGGCTCCGATACCGAGCCGCTCGGCCAGGGCCACGAGCTCGGGCCGCTCGAAGCCATCGCCGGCGATGATCACCTTGAGATCGGGAAAGCGGGGCTTGATCTGGGCTGCGGCCTCGATCAGGAATCGAATGCCCTTGCGCGGAAAGAGCTGCCGGCAGGCGAAGACCATGTGCGGCCCGAATCGCGGATCGACCCGGTTTGAGTCGTTGCCGGGGCTGAAACGGCGCAGATCGGTACCGTTGAACACGATGCGCACGGACTCCGCGGGCGCGCCGGCCCGGAGCGCGTGCTGCCGGCAGTCGTCGGTGATGGCGCTCAGTGCGTCGGCCGCACCGAGTGTCCAGCGCAGCACGGGCCTGACATACCAGCGTGTAGGGAAGTCGTACCCTTGCGACGGGTTCACGTAGACATCGCCACCATGCATCGTGATGACGCTGGGCACGCCGAGGCCGCGAGCGGCCTGAACCGCCGCCGGACCGGTGGGGATGGCCCAGTGGGCGTGGACGACGTCGGCGCTCATCCGCCGACCGACGCGAAGGGTGTTGCGGTACTGCGCCTCCAGGTAGTGCGTCATCACCGCAACGCGCATGACCTTGCCGAACGAGCTCACGGAACTCTGGGCCACCCGGCCGTACGTCAGGTCGGGCGGAAGATCGATGGGGAATCGGACGACGTCGACGCCGTCGAATTTCTCGGTTGGAGGCAGAGATGGCGCGCCGGGAGTGACCACCGTGACAGAGTGGCCCCGTCTGACCAGGTGCCGGTTGATGTCGTGGACATAGGTGGCCTGGGTGTCGGCAGCGTGTTGCGGATACCAGTAGGTGGGGCAGACGATGCGCAACGCGGCTCCCAGCCCTGGACGGCGCAAGGCGAGCGAGGCGGACTCGAAAACCTCGACTCCTCCTGTCATCATGACACCTTCCTTACCGGATATATAGCAAAGGGCGCGCTAATGGGTCGCCCTTGGGATCAACATCCATGCCAGTACCGAATCTTTTTGCACTCCCGTCGTATATGCGGGACGGGTCGCGTCCGGTCCATTTTCTCCGGTCAAGGGCGCCGGCTATCCAACGTAGAGGCGCCGGCGAGGCCATTTGCCGCGCCGACAGTAAGTTAGCTGAGAACCGGGGCGTGCCGCTTGGTACCTTCGGCAACGAAGCCCCATCCCCTCGCCCAGGGGTTCAGCCAGTTCCGGCCAGCATCACACAATGTGCAATTTATTGCAGCAGTGTGGGATTCTATACCCCGGCTCTCCATACTGCCACGCGCTCGGTCCCATGTTCGCTCAACCACGCCCCATCCGCCCTGGTCCGAATTTCGGGACGGTGGGCTGGAATCGTTGTGATGTATGCCCATTGCAGTAGCGCGGGGCCGTGCAAGGTGGTGTGCCGGGTGAAACTTAGGCGGGGCCGAGCAGGCCGCGGATCTTGGCGGCGAGGTTGTCTTGGGTGAAGGGCTTGGATAGGAACGGGGCTCCGGGCTCGAGCAAGCCTCCCTGGAACACCTCGGAAGCAAAACCGGACATGTAGAGCACCGGCTTGCCTGGCCACTGCCGCTCGACCTGGGCGCCGAGCTCACGCCCGTTCATTCCCGGCATTTTGATATCAGTCAGGATCAGGCTGATGGTATGGCCGTGCTGGGCCAGGGTGGAGAGGGCCTCCCGGGCGTGGCCGGCTTCGAGGGCCTGAAACCCTGCCGACGTGAGCATCCTGACGGCGAGCCGCCGGACCGGCTCCTCATCGTCCACGACGAGAACGGTACGGCTCGCACCAAGAGCCGTTTCGCGAACCGGTCGCTCTGGGGGCATGGGAGGGGTAAAGTCGTGGGGACCGGCTTCGGCCGCAAGGTTGTGCGATCGGTCACCTCTGCCGCTTCCCCGGACCTATACCTTCGCGCATGACTTCGCCGGCTCGTTTCTTCCCGTTCCTGCTGGCCATCGTTCCCGTCCTGCATGTTGTTGCGAGCAACCCCGGCTGGTCCACACTCGACGATCTTGCGGTCATCTCCGCGGTCGTCCTGGCCGGCTGCGGAATCGTTTACGGGATCGCGGCGCTCGCGTCGCACGGACGGTGGGGAGGGCGCCTGCCGCCGCTCGCCGTCCTGGCCACCTCGGTCTGGTTCTGGGGATACCCCGGGCTGGTCCACCACGTGGGGCGCAAGGGAAGCGTCGCGACGCACCTGATGGTCTTCCCCGTGTGCCTCGGGGCCACGGTCGGACTCTGCTGGTGGCTGCTGCGGCGGCCCGCGCTGCTCGACCGGGTGGCGACGTTCCTTGCCCTGACCGGCGGGCTGCTGGTGGGTTGGTCGGCGGTCTCGATCGGCCTGGCCCGCATCCGGAGCGCCCGCGCGATCCGGCAAAGCGCGGTCGTCCGGCAGCTGGCTCGGCCGATTCCCGTACGCCCGGGTGCGGCGTCCGGCCCCAAGCGAGACATCTACCTCATCGTCCTGGACGAGTATGCCAATGCGGAGATCACCGCGAGACTCTTCGGGTACGACAACCACCGCTTCCTGGACAGCCTGAGGCACCTCGGCTTCGTGGTTCCGGCGGTTCACAGCAACTACCTCCATACGGCCCTCTCGCTCCCGTCGATGCTCAATTCCAGCCAGCTCACCGGCCTCTCCGCCGAGTTCGGCGCCCGGGCGAAGGACGTGTCGGTCCTGCACTATCTGGTCGAGAACAACCGCACCGTGGCCTTCCTCAAGTCGCGAGGGTACCGGTTCGTCTTCTTTCCCTCACAGTGGTGGCTCGCCACTCAGCACACCGAGCATGCTGACTCGGAGGCGCATGTCTGGAGCGGTCTGCACCCGCTGCGCGACCTGAGCCGGTCTCATCTACGTCGCACGCTGCGCGAGGTCTCGATTGTCGACCTCCTTCGGCCGGAGGCCGCGTGGAACGTCTACGACGACCACGATCGCCGTACGCTCACGGCCATCGCGCAGGTTCCAAAGACCCGCGGCCCCGTCTTCGTCTTCGCGCACCTCCTCATCCCGCACCTTCCGTTCGTCGTGGACCGCGACTGCCGCCCGCTGACCCGGGGCGCACGAGGCGGTGAGGCGTCACTGTACGTGGGACAGGTGGAGTGCGTCAACCGCATGGTGCTCGAGCTGATCACGACCTTGCTGCGCGAGTCGGAGATCCCGCCCGTCATTCTGATTCAGGGCGATCACGGCACCAAGACACTCAATTTCGAGAAGGCCGCCAGCGCGGAGGCGATCCCTCTCGCTGCCGCGCGCGAACGACTCGGCGCGTTCGGAGCCTACTACCTGCCGGACCACGGGGCGAAGGCGTTCGGCGACAGCGTCACCATCGTCAACGTCCTCGGCAACGTGCTCAG
>JBBRGF010000193.1:0-6596 GCA_038240975.1 Gemmatimonadales bacterium | reverse complement strand
GACTCCCCCAGTTCACTGCTCCGGAGGCTCCATGCGTGCTCTGTTCTCGCGGGTGTCGTCCGCCCGGCTCGCGGTCCCGGTTCTGCTCGCCCTCTTCCTGCCGGTCCTACTCGCCGCCCAGGCGGATAGCATCCCGCCCGGCAACACCAACGATCCGCACGTCGCCTTCGCACTCGGCCTTGCCGGCCTCGCTGCGTTCATCGCCCAGGCGATCGGCTCCAAGTTGATCGCCGTCTGGAACAAGGTCGGCGGCGCGATCGAGGGCTTCAGCAACGGCTCCAAGCGGGCGCTTGCCGTCGCCCTCACCGGCGCGCTCGGCCTCGCCGTGAATTACATCGCAGGGATGCTGACGCACTCCACGAGTTGGCTGGCCACCTTCGGCCTCTCACTCGTGGCTGGCGTCATCTCCACCTTCACGGCAGGGCTCGCCATCGACAACGCCAAAGCCAAGGCCGCGGCGTCGAGTTCCTTCCGCAGCTCGACCGGCAAGGTCTGACCGATGTCCCCCGAGTTGCGCGACTGCACGGTCGCGTGGGCGCGAGTGGATGAGCTTCAGCTCCGGTCCCTCTTTCGTCGGGCCGTTCTCACGCGCCGCATCCGTGCCTTGCGGCTGCCGGTGGTGGGCGCCGCGCTCTGCGTCCTGCTACTGGCTCTCACCTCCTGCCGCCCGCACCCCAAGCCACCGGCGCCGGGCGACTCGACCGTGGTCACCGATTCGGCGGACATGACCGTCGATACCACGAAGTACGACAGCGCCACGCGGGTCGGCGACTCGCTGGATAGCTGGACCCCACCGCCCGAGGTGGTCCCGGCGGACACCCTGATCCGCTCCGCCGACACGACACAGCACAGCGCGGTGCAGGGCGGGCTCCGGACCAGGTACGCCAGCTACGCGACCCGCTCTGCGTCGGCCTCCGTCAGCATGGACGGCCTGGCCCTGGGTGCGTCCGGCTGGAACATCAACAACTGGTGTGACGGGCCCCTGACCGCGACGAATTACTCCACCAATCCGCAATACATGATGGGGATGCTCCGGAAGGCCAAGGCGTGCGGGTTCCGCTTCGTCGGCACCGTCCCCAGGCCGTTCATGAAGGCCAACAACGGGCGCTTCTCGGTGGACAAAGCCTGTCAGTTGTTCCAGGGCGACTACCGGATCGACGCGCCACCCGATTCGGTGATGAAGTACGTCGATGCCGGGAACTTCGTCGCCCTGATGATCCTGGACGACATGAACGACGCGCACTCGTGGGGTGGCACCCGGATCAGTCCGAACGAAGCCTACCAGACCTATCTCTGCGCTAAGCGGATCTATCCCAAGGTGCCGATGTGCATCCGGGCGCCACCGGAGTGGATTCAGCAGATGCCGGCGCTGAGCGAGGTGATCGACTGCGCCTGGGCGCAGTATCACACCAAGCGCGGGGACATCAAAAACTATTTCGATCGGGCGGTGCGTGATGCCGCCGCGCTTCCGTTCCCGGTGCGCCTCGTGTTCGGAGTGAACATCGAGGACTGCCACGGGGTGAACACGGCGCCCTGTACCGCCGACGAATTGGACCGCTATCTCGGATTCGCGATCAGCTACCCCGAGGTCTGCTTCTCGAACAGTTGGAAGTCAACCAATACGATGTTCGACGGCGGGAAGAGAGCGGTGTGGGACCGCTTGCTCGCTCGGGCGCGGGCGAAGGCCGACGTGCCGTCCTGCGGGCGTTCGTGAGGCGATGGGCGACCTGCTCGATCGCTCCGTCGGGAGCCTGACACTCCGTGAGTTGGCGGCGCTGGCGAAGGTGGCGCAGACCATGAGTGCCGCGCTGGAGGCAGAGACCCGGCCCGAGACTGAGCCTCCAAAGGTGAGCGGTCCGAGCGTGGCCGATGGGATCCTGGCGGTCGTCGCTGGGAAGGCGCTGCCGAAGACGGCGCGGCCCGAGGGCAAGCGGGGCGGCCATAACGCTGACGCAGGGGCCGAAGCGAAGGCCCGCGCCTTGTTCCTATCCGGCAAGAGCTGCCGGGAGATCGCCGGTGTGGTCGATCACCCGGTGAATAAAGTGTATGCCTGGTCGAGCGAAGGGAAATGGCGGAACCAACTGCGGGCACTCCAGCGCACGACGCCAGCCAAGAAAGGGAACGGCGCACGCCTCACGAAGGAGCAGGAGGAGGCGCGCGACTCGAATCCCGACCTGAGCGAGCGATGGATGCGCTGACGTGCCCAAGCCGCCTTTGTCACCAAGCCCGACCGGCCTGATCGCTCGGCTGATCGCGGCGACCGCTACGTGCCACGCGCCCCGTGTCCCTGCGAGCCTCAGCAGCTCGGCTATCTCCAGTGGTGGCTCCCGATGAGGGTCCGGTGAGCCGGCCCAAGCGGAAGAAGCGCCGGCCCCCGACGCGCACGCTCCAGCCCGTCGCCCCGCATCTGCCACGGAACCAGCGCCGGAAGGGCGAGCGCAAGATGGACTTCCGGCGCAAAGTCTACTGATGGCTCCCAGGCCGATGACCGACAAGGAGACGTGTCCGCTCTGCGGCGCGTGGAGGACTCGCTTCGAGGTATTGCAACTGCGGGGCCGCCTCAATGCCCGGCTGGAGGCGGCCCAAGTGAAAGGGGAACACCGGCTCATGCGACGACTCAGAGAGGAGGCTAGGCGATGACTGCCCGGTTCTGGCTGCTGCCCCTGCTGGCCCTGTCCCTGGTCGCGGCCCCGCGCCCCAAGACAGCCCGCGGTGTCGTGGTCCGCTCGTCGCTCTGCCCGGCGACTGGCACCTGCCGGGTGATCCTCACTTGGACACGACCGAGCAACTACACCGCCGCGACCGACACCGCACACACCCTCTGGATCCGCTCGCCAGCGGAGACCCTGAAGCAGGGTACCCCGCCCAGCACGGCAGACACGCTGTTGGTGCCGCGACCCGCCGATGGGCTCACGTCGAATGGGACGGTGCGGCTCTGCTACACCCGGAAGGGCTGGACCGGGCAAGCCTGCAATGCGCCGCTCGCCTGGGCGGTCACCGCGCCTGTCGGACCGGTCGATACCGCGACCACGGTCAAGGTCACGGGCATCATCGTGAAGCCGGACAGCTTCCGGGTTGTGGCGACGGTCGCGGGCGTGTCGGTGAGTGCCAAGAACCAGCAACAGATGTGTGCCTTCCCGGCCTTCGCCTCCGGCCACGTCGGGTTCCGCCGCACGACCGAAGGGACGAGCCCCGTCTGTGATTCGCTCTACCGCGCCCTGCCGGCCTCAGTGCGCGCCCTCTCAGCGGCAGAGCAGGCGGTGGCCGATACGGTCTGCGTCCACTGGTCGGCGACGGGCGGCACCATCAGTACCGAACCATGCAGCGGTGTTCCGGGTTAGCCCGATGATCCGCCCCGCGACGGGAGCGCCCGCGTGGCTGACGATCCCATCACGATGGAGGCGCTCCCGCGCCAGGTGGATCTCCAGCTCTACCGCGGGGACGACTTCGGCCCGATTCGATCGGGCGGTGCGTGATGCCGCCGCGCTTCCGTTCCCGGTGCGCCTCGTGTTCGGAGTGAACATCGAGGACTGCCACGGGCGCAGTTAGAGAGCTGTCTTTCCCTTTCGCGCTGAGCGAGGAGAGCCCAACCGATGTCGATCTTGAAAGATTACGGCGCGTGACGCCAGACCTTTCGATGCACGACTCGGCTAATTACCGACGCGGCGACGCCGTGCTCACGCGCGAGCGTGGCTTGTGTCACACCGCGAGCTGCTGCCGCTCGGATCGCCGCGACTCCGGCAGTGGTGAGCTTGTGAGCCGGATGCGTCTCGCCGGGCGCTCCGCCCGTGAGGTTGGGTATGCGACGCCTCTTGGCGTACCGCCCGGAGAGCACGAAGTACAGACCTCGTTAACACTTCGCGCCTCTGCGCGGGGAGGCAAACCATGAGCATACTTTCCACCGATCTTGTGAATTACCTCGCGGCGTCCATGCCGCAGGACGACGTAAGCACATCGGGCGGCGCGATCGACCTCACGGCCAAGCCGGACATCGTGCAGTTCTCGGCCAACGCCGTCGTCGCGGTCATCTCGGACGGCGCCGACACCCGGACGGTGACGGTGACCGGCAGGCTCACGACCGGCGCCATTGCGACCGAAGTCATTACGCTCAACGGCACGACCGAAGTCCTCGGCACCAACACCTACGAGCGCGTCCTCAAGGCCGTCCTCTCGGCCTCCTCCGGCACGCGCACCGTGTTGCTGAAGCAGGGCACCGGCGGCACCACGCGGTCCACGCTCGCGATCAACGACGTGATCAAGCGGGTGCTGTTCTACGACTCGGCCAGCGGTTCAGGCATCACGATCCGCTACGAGAAGCTGTTCTGGAAGAACCAGCACGCGACGCTCTCGCTCACCAACTCCCAGCTTACCCTCACCGCCGACGCCGCGGCCCGCATCCGGATCGGCGGGGACATCGCACTCGACTCGACGGTGTCGGTGGCCAATCGGCTCACTGCCCCGTCCTCCGTCGTGTTCGTGGACGACAGCGTGGCCCAAAACACCCCGTCCTCCGGTGTGATCGCCGCCGGTAGCCGGATCGGAGTATGGATTGAGCAAAACTTGCCGGCGAACGACCCGGCGACCAAGAGCACCTTCTCGACGCAACTCAGTGGCTCGTCTACGTGATGAACGCCAACGATGGCCACTGGCTAGCAGGGCTCATTGATGGCGAGGGCTGCTTTAGCATGTCCGCGAAGAGACGGGGACCTGGTGGACGTCACAAGCGTGTGGAGTTCTCGATGAAGATCGCTCTCAGAGCCGATGATACTGACACGCTTCTTGAGGCGCAGCGCGTCCTCGGTGGAGCTGGCAAGATGTGTCTCTGTCGTGGTGAGGGTCGGTCTGCCGGTGCCGGGTATTTCGGACACGCTCTCTCCCAGTGGTATGTCAACACCAAAGAGGGCGTCTCCGCCGTCGTCGCCCTGCTCAGAGTCTGCCCGCTTCGGAGTAAGAAGCTGAGGGATTTCGAGATTTGGGCTTCCGCCTTCGAGGCCTATATCGGGTACGTGGCGGCGATGCCACGGCAATGGGGCGCTCGAGGGATTCGGATAAAGCCAGCGAGCAAGAAGCGCAGAGTTCTCATCGACACACCCCTTCGGCAACCCAAGCGGATACCCGAAGAGCTATTCATGCTGATAGAAGTCTACGCCTCACAACTGCGGCAGGTTCGACGTTACGCCGTCCCTGTCCAGCTCTCGGGCACCACCACCTGACGCGGAGTCCGCACATGGCAACGAAGAAGACCACGCGCGCCGCGCAGAAGGCGGCTGCCTCTAAGGCTGCACCGAACACGCCCGACCAGGACGCGCCCACCATCACCACCCGTGAGCAGGCTGAGGCGCACATCAGGGCAACCGTCGGCCACTGCCTCGGTCCCCGCGATCCGGCTGCCTACGCCGCGTGGCTGCATCTCATGGCCGAGGGGCACGAAGATGAAGCGCGGAAGATCGTCACCCGCGGCATCAAGCAGCCGGACGGGCGGCTGGTGCCCTGCGGCTACCCCTTCGCCGAGACGGTGCTCGCCCATGCGTTCGATGGGAAAGACCATGAAGCGGTCTGCCCCCAGTGCGGGACCACCACCAGCTTCCGGGCGCCCGTCTTTCCCGACGTGACGTAGCATGCGCGCCCGCCTGCTGGCCCTCGGCCTCCTGCTGCCGCTCGCCCTGGCCGCGCAGGGGCACGGCGGGAAGCACCGTCGGGCGGAGATCGTGATGGTCGATCCCGCGTTCGACTGCGCGGCTGTCGGGCGCGTGGTGCTCAACCAGCACGCCGGCATCGCACCATGAGCCAGCCGAACGTCGATCGGATCGCCGAAACCCTCGGCTGGATGGGGCGGACCGCCCGAAACCTGCCGCCTGCCTGGGATGGTGCCAAGATCGCGCATATGGCTGGCGCACCCGGTGCCGTGTTCGGCCGGATGCTGCCGGGCCGTGGCCTCTACCTCGCGCGCGATCTCAAGACGCTCGGGATCACCAAACCGATTCCCCACGTCTACGAGCGGAGCCTGCTTGCCCGAGCGGTGGAAGGTTTCGACCACTATGGCCAGCTCCGGGGCCACATCTTCGACGCCGAACGGGCCGGGGTGCAGTTCCTCGACACGCTCCGGGTCATGTCCGGTGCGCTGGTTCCGGCCTGCGCGATCACCAGTTATAACGGCATCGTCAATGCCCGGGCCAACGGCAAGGGCGATGATAACGCGATCGCCAAGGCATCGTTTACGAGTGTCGCCGTCGCATGGCACACCCTCTACCGGGCGGGTGGCCTCCCTGTTGCGGGGACGTACACCAACATCCCCACCGGGGCGACGCTCAACCGCACGGCAGTGGGGGCGTGGACCCTGGGCTCACCCTCTCCCACGGGCGGCGACAAGAAGTACCTGCTGACGCTGGGACTCGGTTCTAACCAGGTGATCAACATGTGGTGCATCGTCGATCTCCTGGTGGGCTGCGGGAATATTCTCCTGACCACAGCCTCGGCCCAGACCGTGACGAGCGCCGCCCTGACCCGGTACACCACCGGTGCTGGCGTGCTGGCCATCTTCGAGGTGACCACGCTGTCAAGTGCGACCGCGTGGTCACCTCGAAGATGGCCAGCAC
>JBBRGF010000192.1:0-6621 GCA_038240975.1 Gemmatimonadales bacterium | reverse complement strand
GCCTCGAAGAACGCCATCTTCTCGGTGAGGTCCATTTCCTTGACGCCCTTCCCGAGCACGATGGCCTCGACCCGCCGCTGCGCTCCCTTGTAACCGCGCGCCGAGACCACGCGAACGGCAGCCAGCCGGATGTTGCGGTCGGAGTCCTGGAGCGCCTTGTCCACGAAGGCGAGCGCCGCCGGTGTGCCAAGCTGCGCGAGTGCCTGCACCGACACGAGGCGGACGGCCGGATCCGGGTGGCTCAGGGTCTCGCCGAGGCCCGGCACCGTCTGATGGAGGTTGAGACGGCCACAGACCGCGGCCACGGCGACGAGCGCCGCCGAGTCCGGATCGCGAAGGATTCGCACCACTTCGGCGGGGTTCGCCTCCGCCAGCCGGTCGGCTACCCCCTCGAGCATCGTTCGCAACGGCGCGGATGAGAGATTGGGCAGCCAGGAGAGAATGGGCTCGAGCGCCGAGGCCCGCAGCTCGCGGAGCACTTCGGCGAGCTGCCCCTCCGCCGCCAGCTCAGGCGACTCGTCGAGCGACTGAATGAGCTGGCTCACGATCGCCTGCTGGCTGAGATTGACGACGAATCCGTCGAGTCGCTCAACCTGAGCGGGGGCTAACCCCTCGGTGCGCTTGGCCAGCAACCGGCACTCGCGGATGATCGTCGCAGCCGCCCGGAAGTCGCGGGCGTTCAGAAAATTCGGGAAGAGTTGCTCCAGGATGCCAATGATTTCCTCACGGATGTCGCCAGCGGCTTCCAGCTCGAAGAGATCGAACAGCGCGGCCAGTGCCGACGTCCGCACGTCGCGGCGGTATTCCTCCTCAATCTCGAGGGCGATCGTGTTGATTTCGCTTTCGTCGAGGAAATACAGTGTCGAATCGAAATCCTCCACGTCCACCACGCCCTTGGGACGCGGCGGCGCCTCTTCCTCCGCCTGGGCGTGCCGCTCCTCGGCGGTGGCCTCTCCGGGGCCGCCGGTGTTGTAGCTGGTGCTCTGCTCGGGAAGGGCGCCCCCACCTTCGCCGAAGAATTCGATGAACTTGTACTGAATGAACTCGAACTCCTGCTCCCAGAGCAACGTGAGCAGGTCGTCACCCGCGTCCGACGTCAGAAATCGAGCGCGGTTGATCATCTCGAGGAAGCGGGGCAGCTCTGTCGCTTCGGCGCCGCGGCGGATCGTGAGCGACCGCATGCCGTCCTTGAACACTCCCCAGGCGACGCTCTCGCTCTTGTTGGGCTGGTGGTAGACGGACTGCCCATCCCAGACGAAATCGGTTTCCGCTACGGTGAGGACCAGCTCCTCGAGCGCCTCCCAGACGGGTGCGAAAGCGATGCGAAGATTTTCGGTGGCGCGCTGGTGAATGGGATTGTTCGGAAGGTACATGTGATACGCGCGAAGCGCCTTTACCAGGCTGTTCAGCAGCTCCGTGACTTGCGACGCCGGGAGAACGTCGATCGCCGAATTGTCGGGATTCACACGACGTGCCCCGTGAGGGCCGCCACGTGGGCCACATCCTTGTCGCCGCGCCCGCTGAGGCAGACGAGGACCATGGCGTCGGACGGCCACCGGCCGGCCATCCGCCGCACCCAGGCAAAGGCGTGCGCGGTCTCGAGCGCGGGAATGATGCCCTCCATGCGGCACAGCGCGTGAAAGGCGTCGAGCGCTTCCGCGTCGGTGGCAGATTCGTAGGTCACTCTGCCGCTGTCGCGGAGGAAGCTGTGCTCGGGTCCTACCCCGGGATAGTCGAGGCCGGCCGAAATCGAGTGTGCCGGCACCACCTGCCCGTCCGCGTCCTGGAGCAGGTAGCTCAGGCTCCCGTGGAGCACGCCTGGGGAGCCGGCCACGAGCGTGGCGCTGTGGTGTCCGGAGCCGATCCCCTCACCCGCCGCCTCGACACCCACGAGCCGAACGTCGGCGTCGTCGAGGAACCCGGCAAAGATGCCCATCGCGTTCGAGCCCCCACCCACGCAGGCGACGACGGTGTGCGGCAGGCGGCCGTAGCGCTCGCGCACCTGCGCGCGCGCCTCACGTCCGATCACCGATTGGAAGTCACGAACCATTCGCGGATAGGGATCGGGCCCGACGACGGAGCCGATGATGTAGTGCGTGGTGGGCACGTTGGTGACCCAGTCGCGAAGCGCCTCGTTGGTCGCGTCCTTGAGCGTCCGCGTGCCCGACTCGACCGGTACCACCTTGGCGCCGAGCAGCTCCATGCGGTAGACGTTGAGACGCTGGCGGGACACGTCCTCCGCCCCCAGGTACACCACGCAGTCGAGCCCGAATCGCGCGCAGATCGTGGCCGTCGCGACGCCGTGCTGTCCGGCACCGGTCTCCGCGATGATCCGTCGCTTGCCCATCCGGAGGGCGAGCAGGGCCTGGCCGATGGTGTTGTTGATCTTGTGCGCCCCGGTGTGGTTGAGGTCCTCACGCTTGAGCAGTAGCGTGGCCCCGATTTCCTCGCCGAGGCGTGGGGCCTCCGAGATCGGCGAGGGCCGACCGACGAATTCGGTGAGCAGGCTCTCGTACTCGGCCCAGAAGGCCGGATCCGTGCGTGCGGAGTCGTAGAGCGCGGCGAGGTCGTCCAGCGCCGCGACCAGCGTCTCGGGAACGTAGCGGCCGCCATAAGGACCGAAACGTCCGCCGACCGCTCGCTCAGGAGATAGCGCTATGGGCACCGACCGCCTCCATGAATCGTGCGATTTTTTCCGGGTCCTTGATGCCGGGCAGGCTTTCGACCCCTGAACTTACATCCACTACGTCGGGGCGAACGAATGCTGCCGCCTCGGCAACGGTGTCGGGCGTGAGCCCACCCGCCAGGACCATCGCGCACCCGGACAGCCGGGTGCGTGCCTCTCGTGCAACGGCCAGGTTGAGTGCGATGCCGGCCCCGCCGGCGGCGTGTGTCACCATCGGTTCGACGAGAACGGCATCGGCTGCGCGCGGGTAGGCATCGAGCGTATCGAGATCATCGGGGACGGCGATGCGGACGACCCGCCAGACTTGCAGTCCGGCGCCGCGAAGCCTCGCCGCCGCGGATGCGGTATACGGCCCGTGAAGCTGGGCTCCGCGCAAGCCGGCGGCCTCGGTAATCCGAAGGATTTCGTCAAGCGTTTGATCGCCATAGACACCGAAAACGGGTGTCCGGCCGGCCGCGGCGGAGATTTCGGCCGCCGCCCGCGAGGAAACCCGTCTCGGTCCACCAGCAAAAACGACGCCCAGGTACGAGGCGCCGGCCAGCACGGCGGCGACGGCGTCCTCAGGACGGGTCAGCCCGCAGACTTTGGCCCTAGCGGCCACGTCTCGGAACTCGCGCCAGGGTGGCCATGACCGCGGCCGGGTCCGGCGCCGCGGAGAGCGCCGTGCCGATGAGGACGGCATCGGCGCCGGCCGCTGCGGCCGCCTCTACTTCGACGCGCGAAGCCATGCCGCTCTCGGCGACGGCGACGACATCGGCTGGAATTTCGCGCAGTATTTCCCAAGCCTTTGAGGCGTCGACGGTGAAGGTGTCGAGGTCGCGGCTGTTGACGCCGATGACCCGCGTACCATGGTCGAGCGCTACCGACAGCTCGGAGGCAGTATGAATCTCGACGAGCGCGTCGAGTTCCCAGCGTCCCGCGCATGCGAGGAGCTGACGGAGACGGGCGGGAGCCAGCGCCCTCACGATGAGCAGCACGGCCGAGGCGCCGGCGGCCCGGGCCTCGGCGATCTGCAGCTCGTCGAGAATGAAGTCTTTTCTCAGCACCGGCACCGCCACTCTCGTTGCCACCGCGCGAAGGTCGTCGACCGAGCCCCCAAAGAACGGCCCGTCGGTGAGCACCGAGATGGCCGCCGCGCCGGCGCCGGCGTAGGCCTCTGCCCGTGACGACGGGTCGAGATCTTCGCGAATCGAGCCGGCGCTCGGCGACCGGCGCTTTACCTCGGCCACTACCGCCACGGCGCCGCCGACGAGGGCACGCGCGAACGGGCGCGGGCTGGCGGCCACCGACGCCTCGTGTTCGATCGAGGCCCGCCGGCCGTGCAGGGCCGGAATCTGCCGCCGAGTCGAGTCGAGAATCTGTTCGAGCGAAACGGGCATCTTGTCCTTCGGCCGGTCTTCGGGTACTCTTATTCGGCCTCTATTCGGTCACCGACTCGAGCAAGTGGAGACTCCCCATGCCGCTGACCAAGCGCCAAAGCGAAATCCTCGGCTATCTGCACGGACACATTCAGCAACAGGGGTACGCGCCCAGTTTCGAGGAAATCGCCGACAAGTTCGGCTTTCAGTCGCTCGCGACGGTGCACGAGCACCTGACCAATCTCGAACGCAAGGGCTACATCAAGCGCGCCTACAACGAGAGCCGGTCCATCGAGGTCCTGCCTCCGCGCGGCACGTCCGCCGCCAGCGAAATCCCGCTGCTCGGCAAGGTCGCGGCAGGCACACCCATCGAGTCGCTCATGCATGAGGAAACCATCTCCGTGCCCGATCAGATGCTTCCGCGCCGCGGTCCCAACTACGCATTGCGGGTGCAAGGCACTTCGATGGTCGACGAGCACATTCTCGACGGCGACGTCGTCGTGGTCCACGGCAAACAATCCGCCGAAAACGGCGAAATGGTCATCGCCCTGGTCAACGGCAGCGAAGCCACGGTCAAGAAATTCTATCGCGAGCCCGGAGGCTGGATCAGGCTGCAGCCTGCCAATGCCACCATGCAGCCCATGCGGTTCCAGGAGCGAGAGGTTCTGATTCAGGGCGTGGTGGTCGGCGTCATCCGCAAGTACTAGCTCAGGCGGAGCGGAGGCGCACCAGCGCCTCTGCGGCGCCGCCGCCGTCGAGCGCGTCCCGCGCGCGTTCGACCGCCTCCGCCAACGACCATCCTCTTCCCGACACGTACAGCGCGGCTCCCGCGTTGAGCAGCACCGCACACCGTTCTACCACCCTTCCCCGCCCGGCCAGCAGCTCCTCGATGCGGCGCGCGTTCTCCCCCGGCTCCCCTCCTGCCAACTCGTGCAGGTCGCCACAGTCGAGCCGATGAACCGCGGGGTCGATCTCCGTGCACTGCACGGCTCCGTTCCGCACCTCCCATACGCTCGTGATCCCGGAAGGGCTCACTTCGTCCATGCCCACCGCGCCGTGGAGCACGAGTGCGTGGACCGCGCCCAAGCGACCGAGCGCGTGGGCGACGAGCGGTGCCCTGGCTGCATCGGCCACGCCGACCACCTGCCGAACGACGCCGGCGGGATTCGCCAGCGGGCCAAGAAGGTTCATGATGGTCGCGACGCCAAGCTCCTGTCGAACCGGCGCGACGTGTCGCATGGCCGGGTGATAGTTCGGGGCGAAGAGAAAGACGATCCCGGCGCTCCGGAGCACGCCGGCCGCGCGCTCGGGTGAGATCGCGATGTCGATTCCCAGCGCCTCGAGAACATCGGCCGAGCCTGACCGCGAGGTGTAACTCCGGTTGCCATGCTTTGCGACCCCTACGCCGGCCCCGGCCACGACGAACGCCGCGGCGGTCGAGATGTTCAGCGTCCCGACCACACCCCCACCCGTCCCGCACGTATCGACCAGCCGGCCGGGATCGCCCACAGGCAGCCGCACCATCGCCGATCGCAGCGCAGCGGCCGCACCCGCAATCTCCTCGGCGGTTTCGCCCTTCGCGCGGAGACCCATCAGAAGGCCGGCGGTCTGCGCCGGCGTGGCTTCGCCTCGCATGACGACCCCAAACGCGGCAGCCGCACCCTCCTCGGAAAGGGAAGTCCCGAGCGCGATCTCCCGGAGGGCCGAACGGAGGGCAGCGTCCTGGGTCACGGGCGGTCGTCGTCGCAGGCGATGGGGGTCGGTGAAGGTCCGCGAAAGAGTATCGGCAAAGAGGCTCTTTTGTCAATCGTGACAAGCAGTTGCGTAACTTGCCGGAGGGGTCTTTCGAGGCTAGATTCCCGCCAGATGAGCCCGACATTTTTCGCCACCCTACACTTCGACGGCACCGGGTTTGTCGGATGGCAGCGCCAGCCTGCCGGCCGGTCGGTGCAAGGTGAGTTTGAGCGCGTTTTGGAGCGCCTGTTCGAGCGCAGGGTCGTCGCTCATGCCTCGGGTCGAACCGACGCGGGGGTTCACGCCCGGGGAATCGGCGTGAGCTTTGCCGCACCGCCGGCTTGGCGCGCTCCGGCACTTCTCCGCGCGCTCAATGCGCTCCTCCCTCGCGATTGCTGGATCGAATCGGTCCATCTCATGCGGCCCGGTTTCCACGCCCGCAAGAGCGCGCTCTCGCGCCGCTACCGGTACGACATCGGGCTCGACGACTCGGCCGCGTCGCCGTTTCGCCGGCCCTTCGAATGGGCGCTCATTCGCCCGCTCGACCTCGAGGCGCTGGCCGACGCCGCCTCCCGGCTGCTCGGGCAGCACGACTTCCGCGCGTTTGCGGCCAAGGGCGCTCCCAAGCCGCATTATCTCTGCACCCTCCGTCGCTCGGAGTGGACTGAGCGTCCGGACGTCCGCGGCGTGAGCTATCACGTCGAGGCCGACCGTTTTCTCCACCACATGGTCCGCATGCTCGTCGGCACGATGGTGGACGTCGGTCTCGGCCGCCGCCCGCTGGGTGACATCGAGATGCTGCTCGAGCGGGGGGACAATCAGCGGACCAGCCCGCCAGCCCCG
>JBBRGF010000191.1:0-6644 GCA_038240975.1 Gemmatimonadales bacterium | reverse complement strand
CCCACCCTGCCGCCTGGTGCTGGCCGTGCCCGTCCTTGGGCGTGCCGCTGAAGATCGAGACGACGATCTGCGGCCGGTACCGCCGGATCACGCGGACGACGTCCTTGAGGATCGTGTCCCGAGGCCAGTGCTTCCAGGTCTCGTCCTGCGACTTGGAGAAGCCGAAGTCGTAGGCCCGGCTGAAGAACTGTCCCGCACCGTCGAGGTGCCGCGCGGCGAGGAGCTCTTCGGTCCGAAGCAGCCCCAGCGCCTGACCCAGCTCAGGGCCGATCAGGTTCTGCCCGCCTTCGCCGCGGTTGAGCGAAAGGTACGCCGCCTCCGCGCCCATGCCGCGCACGAGAACGGTGAGGAGCTCGGTGTCCTCATCGTCGGGGTGCGCACCGATGACCAGCACGCGCTTCACGTGGCCGAGCATCCGAAGCTCGCGGTCGCGCGCGACAAGCCCGCCGGTGGACGGCGGCTCGAGCTGCGCCCGAACTGGCGGGCTGAACATCAGAGTGGCGAGCAGTCCTGCGGAAGAGGCGAAAGGAAAGCGACGACGCACAGGTTCCGGCCGTGGAGGGTGAGGCAGGAACCTAAACCGGTCCCGGGCGTTCCGCCCCGGCGGTCAGATCAGCGGGGGGCCGCTCCGAGGGGCGTGTCGTGAATCGAGCTCTTGAGCTCCGGGTGCCGGCGCCAGAGATATGCTCCCATGCTGACCGCCGCCAGTGTGTTGGCGGATACGACGGCCCAGAAGGGAAACAGCGTCTTGGTCACATCCGAGAATACCGCCAACAGACCGTAGAAGAGCACCTCGAACACCAGGAACACCGGCACAAAGGCGTAGCGAACCACCGAGTTTCCGGTGGCCCAGTGCGTCATCGCGACGAGCGCCATGCCAAGAAGCGTGAACGAGATGAAGTGGGCGGCGGTATAGAGAAGGATGGCACCGAAGACCGGGTGCGCTATGTCGGGGCTGTCATTGCCGAAGAGGACGACCTGCCCGAGTACGCTGGGCGTCATGAAGGGATGCCCGGCGATGGTGTCGAGCAGAAGAAACCAGAGCGCGACGGCGAGTCCGCCGATGATTCCGACATCGGTGCCCTCGCTCACGACCGAGTGACGGCTGTCAGGCATGAGAGACTCCCACACGAGGAGAGAAGGAGCGGACCGCCGACCACTCGGCCCTCATTTACAGTGGGGCAGGCCGCTTCGGTGCGCAAGTGCGGTTTCGGCGTGGAATACGGGTCTCAGCCGCGCGGCGGATGCGCGGGCGCAGGCTCTTCCGATCCCATGGGCGATTCGTGAAATGACTGCTGCAGCCGCGGATGCCGGCGCCACAGATATCCTGCCATGCCTGCCACGCCGGCAAAGGCGCCCCCGAGCACGCTCCACAACGGCAGCCGCTCCCCTGTGGCGGTGGTCAGCATGAAAGTCAGCCCCGCGAACAACGCGAATGCCACCACGAGGCCGATCCACACTCCCATACGCCACACCGGATTACGGGCCGCCAGGTGAAACAGGAATGTGAGGCCCATACCGGCCAGGATGAAGAGCACGACATGCACGATGGTGAACCCGACGACCATCCCGGGCATGACGCCGCGGCCTCCCGGAGCGATGTCTCCGCGGAAGAGGATCGTGCCGAGCGCGCTCGGTGTCCGGAAGGGCATGCCGGCCGCCAGATCGAATATGAAGAACCAGAGCGCGACGAGACCGGCGCCGATGAGGCCGGTGATCGTCCCCTCCCTGGCAGTAGAGTGTTGCTGCGCGCCCATTGCGGCTCCGAAATCGGTGTGAGTTGGTGATTGAATCAGGGCAGACAAGCTCCCACAGCAGAGCCGGAAACGATGTGTCCGTGGTCACCGGCGATCAGCCCCCGCGCGCTCCCGCGTGTTCCGGCAAACCCGGCAGGGACAGATGCTCAACAGATGCTGGAAGGTGTAGATCCCTGTGGAGTGACCGTCGCTCCACTGGACGCGGAGCCCGTAGGCACCCACAAGGGAGAGGGAGGCCGGGCGGACGGCCGGATCGATCTTGGCGGGATCGAGCAGCGGGCGGCCGCTCATTTCCTCCACGCAGACGGCACAGGGGCATGCAAGCCGGAGCCCATGGGCGGGATAAAATCCCTCGTGTCCAGCCCTGTCCCACTCGATGCGGATGCCGTCGTCCTGCCGAGTGATGGCGTGAGGAACCGGAATGGATGTCGGCGTGGTCATGCCTGTAACTTAGCGGTTATACTTCCGGCCGACGCCAACCCTTCACCGCACACGCCCATGCCCACCGATTCAAACAACCCGTTCGGCGCACGCGGCACCCTCCGGCTCGGCAACGACGACGCCGTCGTCTACCGGCTTCCCGAACTGGCGCGACAGGGACTCGCCGATCTGGACCGGCTTCCTTTCTCCATACGCGTCCTGCTGGAGAACACGCTCCGCCACGCCGGACGGGGTTTCGTCACCGAGGGCCATGTCCGCGACCTGGCCGGCTGGACCGCCGATGCCGGGGCCGGAAACGAGATTCCGTTCATGCCCGCCCGGGTGGTGCTGCAGGACTTTACCGGCGTTCCGTGCGTGGTCGACCTGGCCGCCATGCGCGATGCCATGGCCCGGATGAAGGGCGACCCCGACCGGATCAACCCCGTCGTTCCCTGCGATCTGGTCATCGACCACTCGGTCCAGGTCGACTACTTCGGGTCCGACAAGGCGTTCAAGCTCAACGTCGAGCTCGAGCTCGAGCGGAACGTCGAGCGCTACCAGCTCCTCAAGTTCGCCCAGCGCGCCTTCCACAACTTCCGCGTGGTGCCGCCAGGCACCGGCATCGTCCACCAGGTCAACCTGGAGTATCTGGCTCCGGCTGTGCAGCTCCGGCCGCAGTACGGCCAACTCACCGCGTATCCCGACACGCTGGTGGGCACCGACTCGCACACGACGATGATCAACGGGCTCGGTGTGCTCGGCTGGGGCGTCGGCGGCATCGAAGCCGAGGCGGTCATGCTTGGGCAGCCGTACTTCATGCTCATCCCCGAAGTGATCGGCATGCGGCTCACCGGCGAGCTGCCCGTCGGCACCACGGCCACCGACCTCGTGCTGCAGGCGACGCAGATGCTCCGGAAGAAGGGCGTGGTCGACAAGTTCGTCGAGTTCTTCGGACCCGGCCTCTCGGGGCTCGGCCTGGCCGACCGCGCCACGATCGCGAACATGGCGCCCGAGTATGGCGCCACGATGGGCTTCTTCCCGGTCGACGCCGAAACGCTCCGGTATCTGGAGCGCACGGGACGGCCCAAGGACGTCGTGGCCCGGGTGGAGCGCTATTGCAAGGAGCAGCAGCTCTTCCGCACCGACGCCACTCCCGAGCCACGGTTCACCTCGACCATCGATCTCGATCTCTCGGAGGTGGTCCCCGCCCTCGCCGGGCCTCGCCGCCCGCAGGACCTGGTACCGCTCGCCGCCCTCAAGCGGAACTTCATCGTCAACCTCCCCGGCCTCATGAGCGACGGGGTGCCGGCCGAGCGGAAGGAAATGGCCCAGACCGCCTATTCCCGCTGGATGGGAGAAGGCGGCGGCAGCGTGACCATCGGCGAAGGAGGCGCCGACCCGCACCAGCGGCAGGTCGATCCCGATGCACCGCCCATCGTGTCCGGCAAGATCGGCGAGGCCGACATCACCCTGCACGACGGCGCCGTCGTCATCGCGGCCATCACGAGCTGCACCAACACCTCCAACCCATCGGTGATGATCGGCGCCGGCCTCCTGGCCAGGAAGGCCATCGAGCGTGGGCTCAGCTCCAAGCCGTGGGTCAAGACGAGCCTGGCCCCCGGTTCCAGGGTGGTCACCGACTACCTGGAGGGCTCCGGGCTTCTCCCCTATCTCGAGCAGCTCGGGTTCAACACGGTGGGGTACGGTTGCACCACTTGTATCGGCAACAGCGGCCCATTGCCCGAACCGGTATCTCAGCTGATCGACGAGCATTCGCTGGTAACGACGGCGGTGCTCAGCGGCAATCGGAACTTCGAGGCGCGCATCCACCCGCAGGTGCGCGCCAACTATCTCGCATCGCCGGTGCTGGTGGTGGCGTTCGCGCTGGCCGGCCGCGTCGACATCGACCTGACTCGAGAGCCGCTGGGTAACGGAAAGGACGGAGAGCCGGTCTATCTCAAGGACATCTGGCCCAGGGCGGAGGAAGTACGTGACGCCATGGCGTCTTCGCTCAAGCCCGCGCTCTTCGAGCGGCGCTACGGCTCGGTATTCGAAGGCGACGAGACATGGCAGCGCCTGAGCGTGCCCGAGGGAAGCCGGTATGCATGGGATCCCGCAAGCACCTACGTCGCCGAGCCGCCGTTCTTCCAGAATCTCGGCGCCGACCCCGGCCCGCTTCGGGACATCGCCGGCGCACGCGTCCTGGCGGTACTCGGCGACTCGGTTACCACCGACCACATTTCGCCGGCGGGATCGATCCCGAAAAACGGACCCGCCGCCGCGTACCTGCGCGAGCACGGTGTCGCACAACCCGACTGGAACACGTTCGGAGCGCGCCGCGGGCATCACGAAGTGATGATGCGCGGCACGTTCGGCAACGTGCGGATCAAGAACGCGCTCACGCCCGACAGAGAGGGCAACTGGACGGTGCACCTCCCCACCGGCGAGGTCATGTCGATCTTCGACGCCTCCGAACGGTACCGCGAAGCGGGCACGCCACTCATCGTGCTGGCGGGAAAGGAGTATGGAACGGGGTCGAGCCGCGACTGGGCGGCCAAGGGTCCTGCGCTCCAGGGCGTCAGGGCGGTAATCGCCGAGAGCTACGAGCGGATTCACCGCAGCAACCTGGTGGGCATGGGAATACTCCCCCTGGCCTACCGCCCCGGGGAGAGCCGCGCCGCGCTGGGGCTTACGGGCACCGAGACCTTTGATTTGTCGGGAATCGCCAGCGGGCTCACGCCGGGAGGAGCCGTAGAGGTCACGGCGCGCGACGCCTCGGGCAAGGCGACGGTATTCCAGACGGTTGTCCGGCTCAATTCTGCGGTGGAGCTGGATTACTACCGTCACGGGGGGATCCTGCAGAGAGTGCTGAGGCAATTCGCGAAGGGTGGCTGAGCGACCACACCGAATGAAACGAGGGATCTCCTCGACTCGAGAAGATCCCTCGCTACGCTCTGGATGACACGACCTTACGCCACCAGATCTCTCAGTCTGTCGCCCGTCTCTCCCTCGCGAAGCCTCAGCAGCGCACGATCGCGAAGCTGGCGGATTCGCTCGCGGGTGACGCCCATCATGCGACCGATTTCTTCGAGCGTACGGCTGTTGCCGTCGTCCAGACCGAAGTAGAGGCGCAGCACCTTCGCGTCGCGCGGAGGGAGCGCCGCCAGCGCCGCCTCGATGTCCCGAGTCTGGCTGTTGGCCATGGTGCTCATGTCCGTGCTTTCCTGCTCGCCGCTGGTAAACCGCTCGATGCGCTCGTTGCCCTCACCGTCGCGCGTGGGGTGGTCGAGCCGGACCGCCTCCGAATTGAGCGCGCTCAGCGACCGAACCGCCTCGACCGTGAGCCCGGTGGCCCGCGCCAGCTCTTCGGTGGTGGGCATGCGCCCGAGCCGGTCCTTGAGGAGCGTGGTGGTGCGACCCAGCCTGCTGAGATCGGCGGTGCGATTGAGTGGCACCCGCACCGGTCGGCCATGGCGGGCAATGGCCGCCTGAACCGCCTGCCGGATCCACCAGACCGCGTACGAGATGAACTTGACTCCGCGGTCCGGATCGAACTTCCGAGCCGCTGTCATGAGTCCCAGGTTGCCTTCGCCGATCAGATCGACGAGCGGCACACCCCGGTTCTGGAATTTCTTGGCCACGGAGACGACGAAGCGAACGTTGTGGCGGGCCAACCGCTCCTGCGCGGCTACGTTACCCTTGAACGCCTTGCGGGCCAACTCCATCTCCTCTTCGCGATTGAGGAGCGGAACTCTACTGATCTCATCGAGATACAGATCCAGACTCTCACGACCTTCATCGATTGCACGAGCGATTTGTGCCGGTCGTACCGGGCGACGCTTGCTACGTGCCTTAATCGTCACTCTGGTGGCCTCCTGTGGATTCCCGCCCTCGTACGCTATACCTGCCGCAGGATTTTGGGGGCTGACTTGATTTAAGACGGGCGAATATATCATCTAAGATGCGAAAAATCAACACCTTAGATAAAACGTGATATGGTGGTTAGTTGCAGCGGTGGCACAAACATGGCACGGTGAGAACGCCTCAGAAGGTCGCCGGCCTGGGCTAGACCTCGCTTCCGTCCAGAATGGAACGAATCAGGTCCATCAGGGTCTCGGGCATCAGCGGCTTCTGAAGGAATGGGACGTTCTCGTGAAGCAGCCCCCGGCGGACCACCTCCTCGTCAGTAAATCCCGACATGTAAACCACTCTGAGCGTCGGCGACAGGGTGACGAGGCGGCTGCCCAACTCCTCTCCGCCCATCTCAGGCATGGCCACGTCGGTAAGCACCAGCGAAATCGGAGACGAATTCGTCTCAAAGGCCACGAGCGCCTGCTTTCCGTTCGCGGCCTCGAGAACCCTGTAGCCCTCCGAGCTGAGAATCCGGGTGATCATCTCCCGGACCGACGGCTCGTCTTCGACCACGAGGATGGTCTCGTTCGACTTGCGCGAGGCGGGACGGGCCGG
>JBBRGF010000190.1:0-6667 GCA_038240975.1 Gemmatimonadales bacterium | reverse complement strand
GCCCTTCCTGCTCACGGGGATTCTGCTGGCGGCGTCGGATCGAAAGCTCATGCAGGGGCAGCCCAGCTCTCGCTTGGGACGGATCACGGTGGGTATCACCACCGTATGCATGTTTGCGGCGGCGGTGGCGATGTTCGTGGTTTGATAAAACGATGAGCGTCCAAGCCCCGTATCACAGGAGATCAACGCGTCGAGCGACCTGGCTCGCCGACAATGGGTCATATTTCAGGCGGAGGCCGGACCGTTCCGGCCACCGGCATCACCGCTCGGCACGTTGGCCAGGACGATGGCCTCCGCGACTTCCGGGGGACGCTGTTCCCGGTCAGCCGAATCGTGGTGCGTCCTTGGCACCTCCCTTGGCACCCTCAACCAGCGCAGATCGTGGCGCTGCGTGGCGCACTATGGCGCGTCCTCCGAGGGAAGGGTAGGGTTCTCGGGGGGCGGATCAGAACTCATAATGCCGGGGTCGCGGGTTCGAGTCCCGCCCCTGCTATCGTCAGAGGCCTCGCGCTCCCAAGGGAGTTGCGGGGCTTCCTTCGGTTGATTCTCAGCCGTTATCTCTCTCGCTGCACCATCCACTGTCACCGCGCGGGCTCCATTTCTCGCTGTCGCGGGTCGACGCGACCCGCTCCCACCGGTCCCGGTCTTCCGTGTCTGGCTTGAACCGCCCGTAGACTTTCGCCACCATCGCCATGTCTCGATGTCCGAGCTGCCGCGCGATGAGATAGGGCGCGCGTGCCATACGGACGGCCCCGTGATGCCGCATGTCGCAGACCTGGCAAAGCAGGTAGCACTGACGACCCTCGATGCTCTTGTCAAGGTCTTAAGCTCCAGCGGGTGAACGCCATCATCAACGGCCACCGGGGCATCACCCCGGACACAGCTCTCCGCTTGACCCGGGTGTTCGGCACCAGCCCCGACTACTGGCTCAACCTCCAGCAGATGACGGATCTCTACGACGCGATGCACTCCGAGGACGCGAAGAAGATCCAGAAGCTGGAGCCGATTTCCGCCTGAGGCGCTGTCGCACATTGCTCGATCCGGACCCTCTGCGCCTGTTGAACCGACCATCAACCTTCGCCAGCGCGCCGTGCCTCGAAGGCGAGGACTGAGCGGTCGCGGAGTCAAATCCAGGTGTAGGGTCTGGCGATGTGAGGTCCAGCCAGTATCATTGCGAATACCCTCAACGAAGAGTCAGCCGCCATGCTCCCCGCACATCTGTGCTGGATAACACTCACGCTGGTAGTCGGAGCGAACAGCCTGGCGGCTCAGGCGATCGCCGATTCAACGATGAGTACCGTGGCGCCCGACACAGTCGGCGTCCGGACTTCTGGCACCACCTCCGTCGACAGCATTGCCCCACCAGCTTCACCGGCGCCACGACCCGCCGTGGTGGTCGAGGTTTCGCCCGCTGGCGCGCCCGCCGTCGACACGGTGGTTGCTCGGGTCTGTAGCTCTGTGCCGTCAGGCACAGCCGCCCCCAGCATAGTCAGGGTCGTCTTCCGAGCCCAAGCGACCGACGCCGATAGAGCTTTCGCGGCTCAGAGAGTGGGTGGAACGCTCGCGAGGGCCGGCGATGGAGGAGAGGCGTACATTCTGCTACCGACGGATGCGAAAGTCCGCATCGCGGCGAGTCGCTTGATCCTGCTGAGGTCGGTGTTCGGTGTATCCCGGATATCCTGCCCAGGATGAGCCGAGACCTCCATCGCCCCAGCGAGGGAGGCGTAGGGTGTTAGCCACATCACTGGCAGCAACCGCGATTTCGAGTACGATAAGTACAGGCGGCTGATTCCGCCGCTCCCTCCTCGTGGGGAGGTTCCCCGACCTTAACCCGGTCCCGGAGCCCGCATGCGCCCACGTGTGGCGTCGCTGCCTCAAATTACGCCCATCATCGCCCTCCTCCGACCCGATGCCTTCGACAACCCGGAGTGGCGCGTCGAGCCCAAGTTCGATGGATTCCGCGGTATCCTTTACCTCGATGGGCCTACGGCAAGGCTTACCTCCAAGCAGCGCCGTGAGCTCGCTCGGTTTTCCGGGCTGGCCGAGGAGGTGCGGGACATCCTGGGCCTCAGAAGCGCCATATTCGATGGGGAGGTGGTGGCGATCGATGACGGCGACCGGCCAAATTTCCGCGGTCTCATGTCGGGCCAGGGTCACCTGCACTACGCGGCGTTCGACCTGCTCTGGCTGAATGGCAAAGACCTCCGCGGGCTGCCGCTGGTAAAGCGGCGGAGGCACCTCGAGAAGCTGCTCCCTGCCACCAGCCCTGTTCTGTCGCACACCATCGCGGTACCTGGAGAGGGCAAGGCGCTGTTCGGCGCCGTGCAGCGACTCGACCTCGAAGGCATCGTCGCCAAGCGGGCGTCCGATCCCTACGACCCCAAGTCGGTTTGGTTCAAGGTAAAGAACCGGCTGTACTCGCAGAGCGAAAACCGATTCGAACGCCTCCAGCGCAGCAAGCGGTAACTTCGAAAAAAAAGCAACGGCCGAGAGTCCATGCCATTCAAGAGTAAGGCTCAACGCAGGAAATTTGCCGAGCTCCTGGTGAAGGGGGAGATCTCGGAGGAGACCTACGAGGCGAAGTCATCCCCTGATGAGCCCCAGTACGGCACCCCCCGCGATCAGCCAGGCCGAATTCACCCGCCATCGCGTCAGGAGCACGAGGCTCACCGCCGCCATCGCCACGGCGAGCCCGTCGACCAGCGCGGCGCGCGCAAGCGTCCACGACACGACGGCCATCAACCCGAGGCTCGCGACGGTGACGCCGTCGAGGACGGCGCCGGCCGTCCTTGATCGCCGAAGGAGTGGCACGAGTGGGCCGCTGAGCGCCACGAAGATGAATGCCGGAAGGAAGATCCCGACTGTCGCCACGGCCGCCCCCCTGGCCCCCGCGAGGAGGTAGCCGATGAACGTGGCGGTCGTGAATACGGGACCAGGTGTCACCTGACCCGCGGCCACGGCATCGAGCAACTGGCGGTCGGTGAGCCATCCGAGGCGCTGCACGAGGTCGGCACGGAGAAATGCCAGGAGCACGTAGCCCCCGCCGAACAGGACCGACCCGATCTTCACGAAGACCAGGAAAACTCCTCTGAGTGAGACTTCGGTCGCCGGAATCGCGAGGAGTGACGCGAGCCCGGCAGCGAGGGACGCCGCGGCGGGCACGACGAGCGGCGACATGCTTGCACGGAGAGAATTCGCAATCGGCGGCGCGGCCGCCAGTCCTGCCGCCAGCGCCAGGATGAACAGCTCGTTCATGCGGCCACAGCCGCTCCGACCGCGGCCACACCGAGCGCCGCGAGGCCGATGGATTTCACCGCCGACCGGCCGAGGCGCCAAAGGGCCTGGAGCACGATGGCTGTCACCACCGGCTTTACGCCGTAGAGGATCCCCTGCATCTCGGCCAGGCGTCCGTAGGTCACGTAGAGGTACGCAACGCCCGTGACGATGAGCGATGCCGGCAGGATGAAGCACGCGCCGGCGACCAGGAGGCCGGGCCATCCGGCCTGCTGGTAGCCGATGTTAATGGCCAGTTCGGTGGAGTTGGGCCCCGGGCTCAGACGTGCGCAGCCGGGCCCCCAAAGGCAATCGTGCCGAGCTTGAGGAAGACCACGGCCACCTCCCGGAGGCCCTCCCCCACCGCTACCATTTCGAGTGATCCCGGCCGCGCGCCGTTGGCCGGGCGATTTCTTGACCACGATCCTCAGCGGAAGGGATAGACGATGACGGATGAACGATCGAAATCGAAGCCAGCCGACCGCCTGACCGATCTCGAGAGTCAGGCAGAGGAGGCCAGGAAGAGCGAGGCCGCCGCCGAGCGCCGAGCCGACGAGACGGTAAAGCGGGCGGAACAGCTCGAGGAGCAGAGCAGGGAGCTCGGCGAGACCGGCGAGAAAATCCGCAGGAAGGCCCAGGAGCCGTTCCCACCCCGCACGCCGGCGAAGAACGCGGAAACGCCGAAGTAAGAGATCGCATTCCGTGGCGTCCTGCGATTACCCCGCCCGCTCCCCGATGTCCACCGCGATGCTGCGCCACTTGCCCTGGTTGAATCGGAGCACGCTCAGCGCACAACGCGTAGCGTGGCCGATGAGAATCGCCAGCCAGATGTGAAGTGGGTGCAGCGTCCCGGTGTGCCGGATCACGAAGCAGATGCCGAGCGGCAGGAGTACCTGCGATACGATCGAGATGTAGAGTGGACTTTTCGTGTCGCCGGTTCCCTGGAGGCCCCCGGTATAGGTGAGCGCGACGGCGATGAAGAGTCCCGAGACGCTGAGCACCCGCAGGAGCTGGGTGCCGATCTCCACGACCGCTGGCTCGTTCATGCCGAAGATCGCGAGGAGCTGGCGGGGGAAGAAGAGAAAGAATGCGCCCAGGAACGCCGCACCGGCGAGAGCGATGCGCGCCGCGACATGCACCGCCTCGTTGGCGCGGTCGGGCTTGCCGGCGCCAAGGTTCTGTCCTGCGACCGCTGCCGCCGCGCCCATGAGTCCGATCGACGTCCAGGTGATGAGCGAAAAGAGCTGAGTGTAGGAGACGGCAAATGCCGCCTGGGCCGCGGCGCTCTGTGCAACCGATCCGATGAACGAAAGCAGGAAGACCCCGCCGACGTTCATCGCAATTCCCTGGATTCCTGTCGGCAGCCCGAAGCGGAAGAGCGATCTGATGATGGTCCAGTCGGGGCCGTAGCCGCCTCCACGCGGAAACGAGACGACCCACCCTCCCCTCACGAACTTGACGAACGCGTATGCCGCGACGAGGCCGTTGGCGGCGACGGTTCCCATCGCCGCGCCGGCGGTGCCGAACCTGGGAATGGGGCCGAGTCCGCGGATGAGCACGACGTTGAGCACGATGTTGAGCACCGTCGCCGCGACACCGAGGATCATCGGCGTCCGCGCGTCGCCGGCGGAGCGGAGCGCGCCGCCGAGCATGAAGAAGACGAGCATGCCGCTGCTGAAGGTGAACATGATCCGCAGAAAGGGAAGCGCTTCCGCCTTGACCGCCGGCGCGGCGTTCACGAGGTCGAGGAGGGATGGGGAAAGGAAATAACCTGCCGGGGCCATCACGAGCAGCGACATCCCGACCGCCGTCAGGAAGGCCTGGTAGACGGTGCGGTCGACCTTGTCGCCCTCGCCGGCCCCTGCGAACCTCGCCACGAGGACGCTCATGCCGGTGAACAGCGACGTGATGAAGATGATGACGATGATGACGATCTGCCACGAGACGCCAATGGCCGCATTGCCGGTGAAGCCGACCAGGCGGCCCACCATCACGTGATCGACGATGCCCTGGAGCCCGCCGATGACGTTCGTGAGCATGCTGGGCCAGGCGATTTTCCAGACGGCGGAGCGCAGCGGGCCGTCGACGATGGAACGGTCGTACCGTCCCGTCGCCGCAGATACCACAACGTCGGTCAAAGACCCCTCCCGTCTTTCCTGCGCGCGATCATGCCGTCTCTCCATTTCTGGTGTCGGGTATCGTAGTCTGGGCCGGGTTTGCCGGACCAGTACACGGAGTGAGACCTTCTTCAGGCCCCGGTGCCGCTCCTGGTATCTAAGACATTGCGCCTTATCGGTTTGAATCGCCTTCAGCCGGCGCGCAAGGGAAACGGTCGTTTGGAGCGGCACTTCCCTTGCACGTAGATGTGCTGGCTCCACCTTGAGCCAGACGGTGCGAGCGATATACTTGTTGCGCCAATCCCGACATAAGCGGGTCTGTCCAGTGCCCGCTCGGTGCCCTCCGACACCCTCAAAAGGTGGCACATGAAAGCGCTGGTGGTCGCGCCTCATCCCTTCTTTAGTCCGCGAGGCACGCCGTTTAGCGTCTACTACCGCACGCTCGTCACTGCGGAGCTCGGTGTCGAGGTCGATCTCCTCACCTACGGCGAGGGGCAGGATGTGGCGATCCCGGGAGTCCGGATCATCCGCATTCCCCGCGTCCCATTCACCCACGACGTTCCCGTGGGCCCGTCAGGGAAGAAGCTGGTGCTCGACGCCCTCATGGTGGTATGGACGCTATGGTTGTTGTTGCGTAAACGCTACGATTTCGTCCATGCCCATGAGGAAAGCGTGTTTTTCTGTCGTCTCCTCAAGCCGTTGTTCGGGTTCAAGCTGGTCTACGACATGCATTCCAGTCTGCCGCAGCAGCTTAGCAACTTTCAGTTCACCAAATCCCGCTTTACGGTGCGCTTGTTCGAGTTGTTCGAGAATGCCGCTCTTCGCGCCGCTACTGCCGTGGTGACCATCTGTCCCGACCTGGCTGAAACCGTGCAGCCGCGGCTCCACGACCCGGGTTCGCACTTTCTCATCGAAAACTCGATCTTCGAAGACATAAGCATCTCGGGCACGGCTCCTCCGAGCCTCAAGGAGGCGGCGGCCATGACGGCGCTGCCGAACTCTCGGCTCGTGGTGTATACCGGCACCTTCGAGGCCTACCAGGGAATCGATCTTCTCATCAAGGCCTTCGCCAAGGTCTACGGACAAGTCAAGGACACGACGCTCGTCATGGCGGGTGGGACACCGGCGCAAGTGGCGCACTATCGCGCCGTGGCCGACTCGCACGGACTCAACGGCAGTTGCGTATTCACCGGCCGCGTATCTCCGTCGACGGCCAGGTGCCTGAACCGCAGAGCGACGGTGCTCATGTCTCCCCGCGTCCTGGGCACCAATACGCC
>JBBRGF010000189.1:0-6709 GCA_038240975.1 Gemmatimonadales bacterium | reverse complement strand
AGAGGAGCGAGAATACGGCAGAGTAGGCTCCCTCCCGGATGAGATTCGCGTCGCCCTGCCGCAACCCCATCACCGGCATCCAGAGCGTGGAGCCATAGCGGATGGCACAGACACCGGCTACGCGTACACCATCGCGCCGGACGAAGTGGAGGACGCCGCGCGACGCGAGCTCACGCCGAAGCCACGCGCTGGGAATCCACGCATCTTCTCCGAATCTGACTCGGGCCTGCGGCACCACCATGTCTCCGTAGAACTCCGCCCAGTCGCGTGCCGTGCCGGCGGCCTCGAGCTTGTATCCGTACCTGCTCACCTTCTTCAAGTCGCTTTTGAGGCTGGTGGTGGCGCCGGGAGGCGGCAGGCGTGTGAGATCGCCGCGCCAGCGAACCGAGTCAGGCACGACGAGCCAGCCGGCGCGCCGGAATCGAGGCGCGACCCAGCGATGGATCTCCGCGATGACCAAGTCGGCGTCCAAGCCGCCGAGTGCGGCCGGGTTCCAGAGGGGCAACACGCCGTCGTCCGCGCCCTGCATCCGCGACCCGAAGAGACGTACGCAAAACGGCGAGAGGTGCTTGCCGCGCCCGATCTCCACCACGCGCAACACCTCCTCCGCCGTAGGCACGATCGAGCGGCGCACGTCGCCGCGCACCTTGAACGGAAGAGCCAGCGATTCGTGCACGGCGATCCACGCCCCGGCTCGGGGCGAGGCGTATGCGCGGGGGAGGAAGCGCTCCTCCACGGTGGCGAGCAACGACCGGCGCGGCGTGGCCCGCTCGAGAAGGCTAACCATTCGACCCGATCGGGTGCCGGGCCCAGATGGTGTTGTCGGGCCACTGGGCCCTCATCGTGCCAACCCAGCCGCGGCACGGGCGGGCACGGCCGCAGAAGGGCCGAGGCCCAGGAGCGCGCGGGCGCGGGCAGGCGTGGCGAGCGTGCGGCCGAAGGTCTCGCTCAGATCGGCCACCCGCTCGACGAGTCCCTGGTTGGTTGCCAGCTCGCTCCGATCGAAGCCGTGAAAGATGTTGTCTTCGAGGCCAACTCGGGTGTGCCCACCCATCGCGATGGCGAGCGTGTTCATCGGCAATTGGAAGAGGCCGATGCCCGCAGCCGACCAGACCGAGTCCTCGGGCAGGTCGTCGATCATTCCCGACAGGTGCTTCGCCGTCGCGGGCACGGAGTAGCG
This sequence comes from Gemmatimonadales bacterium, assembly GCA_038240975.1. Classification (GTDB taxonomy): domain Bacteria; phylum Gemmatimonadota; class Gemmatimonadetes; order Gemmatimonadales; family GWC2-71-9; genus CAVVWJ01. Next base: position 5,529 of record JBBRGF010000189.1, on the reverse strand, counting down.
TGAGCCGAGGAGCAGGTTGAAATAGTAGGGAGGCTCGCCGAGCAGCCCCTTCCCTATCAGCATGTTCGCAGCGCTGATCATCCCGTAGTCGAAGCACTCCAGCTCCGGCTTGATGCCCTTCGCGACCATCTTTTCGCCGAGCGCGATGACCATGTCGGGCGCGTTCTGGCTCGTGCCGGTGGGAAAGTCGAGCGTCGTCAGGGTGAGGCTGGCCAGGTCGGGCCGCGCAGCGCCCGTCAGCTCCAACACCTCGCTCCGGCGCTCGAACTCGGGAAAGTCTCTGCCGCTGCAGCTTACGCAGGTGATCGCATCGGGAAACTGGGTGCGTATTCCCAGAATCATCTCCTCGTAGATCTCGCCGCGATACGTCGGCGACCCGTCGTCGTCGCGGGCGTGCAGGTGGACGATCGCCACTCCGCGCTCGAGCGCCATGCACGCCTGATCGATCACCTCCGACGGCGATACCGGCACGTGCGGCGTCATCGCCTTGGTGGGGATCATTCCGGTCGGGCAGAAATTCACGACCAGATCGGCGTACGGCGAGAGCGGATGCGGCAGCGCGCGCGCGCCGCCGCGCCCGCCGGTGTGGGGGCGCGGCAAGGAGGGATCGCCGGGAACCTGGATCATCTGGAGTTTTCCCCTCTGGCGTGGGATTCCGCCGGCGCCGCCAGCGGTTGGACGACGCGGAACTTGGCCCGCGGTCCGGTGGGGAGACTGTCGACGAATTCGACTTCGGTTTCTACGAAGGGGGCGACTGCCGACCGCATCAGCGTGCGGATGCTGTCGGCGACCACGCTCCGCTCCGCGCCGGAACCGACGATGGCGCGCACGCGAAGCCGTGCCGGATCGAGCTGGCTTACCTGATATCGCAGGAGTGACCCCTCCTGCTCGAGCGCGCAGGTGAGAGCGTACGGCGAGACCCGCCGGCCGTCGGAGAGGACGAGGACGTCGGCGGCGCGTCCAGTGACCACGCCGAGCAGCGGGAACGACCGCCCGCAGGCGCATGCGCTCGGTCGCAGGCTGCCGCGGTCGCCCACACGATATCGTATCAGCGGCATGGCATGGTTCACGAGAGACGTGGCCACCAAATCGCCCTCGACACCGTCGGCCGTCGGCCGGCCGTCGTCTCCTAGCACCTCGAGGCGGATCACGTCGGAGTTCACGTGCATGCCACCCTCGGAGCATTCCCAGGCTATCTCCTTCGTTTCCGAGCTGCCATAGATATCGAAGACCCTCGCCTCAAACGCCTTCGAGATCGCGTCGCGAACGGCGGGCTGCAGCAGCTCACCGCTGGTGAATACCCGGCCGATGGCGAGCCGCTGCCCCCGCGAGCGCAACGCCGATGCCGCTTCGAGGAGTGCCGACGGGAGGCCGTAGACGACATCGGGAGCGACGGCGGCCAGTTGCGCCGCCATCGCCGCAGCAGGCTGCAGCACATTGATTCGGGCCACGCGCCCGCCGATACCCACCGTCATCCAGTCCTGTGGCGGCGATGTTGCCTCCAGCAGCGCGACGCGGTGGGTGATGTTCACACCGCAGGCCGCCCTCCCTCGAAGCTTCACGAGGTATTTGAGCGTGGCCCACGCCCGGCGGTCGTAGTAGACCCGAAAGGGCTCGCCGGTCGAGCCTGAAGATGCGGACGACAGCCACTCCGGCCGGATCCTGCCGCCCCGCAGCGTCTTCGTTCCGGCCTCGCGAAGCTCCGCCTTTCCTGCCGGGGCGAGTGAGGCCAGCACTCCCGCGGGATCGAGCCGGAACAACGGGCTCCGGGCGTCGATGCCGGCGGCGCGGAGCCGCTCGCGATAAAACTCCGTCTCCGTTGCCACCCCAAGGAGGCGGCCGAGGCGACGCCGAGCGCACGCCTCGAGCGCGTGTGGCACCATACGCGCATTCCGGAATACCGGCACTGCGTCGGCGCCGAGCCAGAAGGCGAGAGGGCCGTTCACCACGAGCTGGAAGGCAGTCCGGCAAGACGCGGGCGCGAGGGAGCGCGGTGCCGGAGGCCTGCGTAGAGAGACAGGTACCGGGTGGTGATGCTATCCCAGGAGAGGGTGGCCTCCGCATGAGAACGATTCCGGCGGCCGATATCGACGCGAAGCGCGGGGTTCTCTCCCAGGTGGCGGATGGCCGCAGCGAGGGCGAGCGGATCGCAAGGAGGAACCAGCAGGCCGTTGCATCCGTGCCGAACCAGGTCCGGAATGCCACCCACGGAGGTTCCCACCACCGGAAGACCGCTGGCCATCGCCTCCGCAAAGACGTTGCCGAACGCCTCTTCGATGGATGCGAGGGTGAAGAGATCGGCCTCCCGGTAGCGGCGTGCGACAGTTGCGCGGTCGAGCGAGCCGCTGAACTTCACCAGGCCCTCGAGCCTCAAGCTCGCCACCAATTCCCGCAGCGACACCTCATCCGGGCCGGTGCCCACGATCTCGAGCTCGTAGCCGCCCCGCTCGAGGGAGCCGATGGCGCGGATCAGGTCGGGGAGCCCCTTCCGCTCGACCAGTCGCGCCACCGCGATGCAGCGGACCGGTCCCGAACGGCGGCTGCGCCGCGATGCGCGAGGATGGAATCGCGGGAGATCGACCCCGTTTGGAATGACGGTGTAGTGGAGGCTGGGCAGTGTCCGCTGCGCCAGAAGACCGAGGCTCCCACACACCGGGACGACCCGATCGGCGCGACGCCAGATCCAGCGCGTGAGCGGTCGCAGCAGCGCGTGGGCCCACTCGAGTCCGCGATTGTGCGAATCGTAGCCGGGCACGTCCGAGCCGCGGAGAGAGACGATGACCGGCGTCGTGCCGAGATTGAGGAATGGGAGCAGGGCGCCCGTGGGAAGCGAGAAGAAGACGTGAATCGCGTCGTAAGCCTCGGCGCGAAGAAGCCGACGGATCAGGGGCAGTGCAGCGAGCAGATAGCTGGCCGCGTCGCGCATGCTCGCCTGGTGAACCGAGGTTCGGCTGCAGCGAACGCGATGCACATTGAGCAGCCCCTCGTCGGCCGCGTCACCGTCCCACAACAACTCCGTCCGGCACTCCGAGGTGTCGCCGGCAGTGACGACGTCGACGGTGACACCACGCGACGCCAGCGTCCGCGCGAGGGCCTCGGTGGCCACCCCCGCACCACCGCCGTACGGCGGGTACTCGTAGTTGAGCAAGAGTAGACGCATTGGTTCCAACCGCCCCTTGCAGGAGTTTGCACTCTTCGCGGCGGTGTGGCCGCCATGCAACTGCCGAGAGGGCAAGAGGTACGCCAGCCGCAGGCGCACATCGGCCACACCGGCACACGTATGGTGTCGAGACCGCAACGCGCTGGGGGACGCCTGCTTGCAACCGGGTTCGGGAGAGAGAATGCACGCGCCTGCAGGAGAGAAGCTCGTCGGTACGTTGTGGCGATCCGACGACATCGGGTGGGGGTACGGTCACCGTCCCTCCCGGCGGCACCAGCTCTGCAGCTCGCCATACGAGCGAAGCACGGCGTCTCGCGTCGGTCCGAAGACGACCACACCGCAACGGCCGCGACCGAGCGCGCCAATGTGGTGCGGCAGCGCACCGGCGCCGGTGGCCGGCGAGTAAAAGAGATGATCGGCGGCGCGGCGCAGGTCGGCGAAGTGGCGTGGCCGCGTTTCGATGGTGCCGGAGACGAACGCGGCGCTCTCGGGCCGCCCGGCCCGCCGTTGCTCGCCGTTGAGCCGCTCGTACATGGCAAGCGGATAGGTGACACCGGCTACACGCGGGCTCACCTCGGCGAGAAACGCACGAGGCTGGCCGTTTGCAGGATCGGCATACTCCACGAAGTCGAGCCCCACGAGGCCGGAGTACCCCACCTCCTGCAGCCACTCGGCGAGCCGGCACGACCATCTCGAGATCTGGTCGACCAGGCGCGAGGCCGAGGGAAAGAGATTGCCCCCGTTGACCAGGGGCCGTTCCCAGCGCTGATCGCTCACGCCGACGCAGGTAATCGGGCCGCCCGACGGCGCGATGTGGAGTTGCACGTTGGGAGACAGGTTCGCCGCGACCATCTCTTCGACCAGGAAGACCCGGTTCTCAGCTCGTTCCGATACCGCGCGTATCAGCCCGTCGATGTCCGTCCCGCCCATACCGACGATGAACGTGGCCGATCCGCCGGCGCCCTGCGTCCCACGGACGATTACCCTCCCGGTCCCTCGCAGACGGCGCTCGACCGCGGCGCGGAGCGCGTCGTAGTCGCGGCGGCGGCGGCCCCCGGACACGGCGAGCTCCACGATCTCACCGTCGGCTACCGGGATACCGAGGGCGATGGCGCGCTCCCGTATGTGATGCTTCTGCTCGGCATACTCGACGACCGCGGGATCTCCGCCCTCTACCCGCACCTCGGTGTCGGCGGCGATCTCGAGGGCTGCCGCAAGCGCGAAGGACCCGCGCGAGGCGATGCCCGGGTGGAGCCGCGATGGGCCGCCCTCGCGCAGGAGCGCCCCGAGCGCCCGCAGCGCCTCCGTGCTCTCCGAGAGTCGCGCCCAGAGCGCCCGTCCCGGTGACCGATCGCTGAAGCGTGACATCGACACGACTCTATCCGATGCCGGTCCGAGGCCGAGCTCCGCCAAGTAGGACAGGTATGCCGGCTCGACCTCCTCGCTCACGCAGACGATGTCCTGGGGCCGTGCGAGCACGAGCGCACGCTCGGACGCGCGCTCCACGCTATGTACGAAGAGGCGAGGCCCTCCGTCGCCTTCCTGCCGCTGGAGGAGGCTAACCATTCAGGGCGATCGGATGCGCCGCCTGATGGTGGGAGTCCAGCGCAGAGCCTGCCTGACGGAACTCGCCGATCACGGAGAATGGCTGGCCGCACGCGCAGGCCGCGGGTCCGCGCGTGACCTTGTCGCCGAGCCGGTATCGAATGAGCGGCATGGCGTAGGCGTGCAGGCTGGTGGCGACCACGTCACCCTCTTCCCCGGGCACCGCAGGTCGCCCGTCGACCAGCACCTCCACGATGGCGCTGTCGTCACACGTATGAATCCCTCCCTGGGTGCGGCACTCCCATCCGAGGAGCTGAAACTCGTTGCTCGCATAGGTCTGGAGCGGGGCGACCCCGAACGCCTGGGCGAGCTGGCGCCGTACGACCGGGGCCAGTTCCTCGTCACCGGCGACCACGATCCGCGGACGGATGCGGTCGTGGCCCGTAGCGATGAGGTGATCGGCAACGCGGAGCAGCGTGCCCACGGAGGCGGTGATGAGGTCGGGCTGAAATGCCTCGAGCTGGCCGACGATCGAACCGGGCTCCTGCAGTCCATCGATCCGCAGAGTCGGGTGGACGCCCATCGCACTCAGCCACCGCCCCGCGGGCTTGGTCTCGCGCGGCTCCCCGGGGCGCGGCGATCCCAGCGTCGCGATCCTTCCACGGAGGCGGAGGCCGAACGACTCGAAGGCCCGCTCGCGGAACATCGCCTGGAACCCCTGCTCCATCCGGGTCCGGCGGAACACGACCGAACCGTCGGCCGAGCCCTTGGCGCAGGCCGGCGCGAGAGAGGCCGGGTCCACACCTCTGGCCAGCAGGTCGGAC
>JBBRGF010000188.1:0-6734 GCA_038240975.1 Gemmatimonadales bacterium | reverse complement strand
GAATCGAAGGGTCACGCGGCGCTCGTCCTGCCCGGCGAACTCGTGAACGCCCGGAAGCTGGCTCAGGCGCTTGAAGACCTCCGCCGGCGATGTGTCGGCGATCAGCACGATCACCAGATCCTTCACGACCTCGGTGCGGCGCCTTACATCCCCCGCCACGACGGCTCTGGTGACCCCCGGAATCCGCTGAAGCGCCGCCCGCAGACCCTCAGCCTCGTCGGCGGCGTGGTGGGAGAGACGGAGCCCGCTCGCCTGACGCAAGAAGGCGATTCCCCGCAGAATATTCTCGGAGGTCTTCTGGCCGAATCGTGGAAGCCGGGCCAGGCGGCCGTCGTGGGCGGCGGCCTCGAGCTCGGGGAGGGAATCGATATCGAGCACTTCGTGGATCTGCCGGATCTTCGCGACACCGAGCCCGGAGATGGCGAGCATTTCGACGAGGCCCGGCGGAATCTGCTCGCGCAGGTCTTCGAGCAGGCTGGCGCGGCCGGTAGCCACGATCTCGCTCACGATCTGCAGCGTGGCGGGGCCAACACCTTTGGAGGAGGCCAAGGCGCCACTCTCGAGCCCTTCACGAAGATCGCCGGGAAAGCCGGCCACCGCCCGTGCGGCAGTGCGGAACGCGCGCACCCTGAACGGGTTCTCGTTCTTGAGCTCGAGGAAGGAGGCGATCTGCTCCAGCACCTGGCCGACCGCCTTCTTGTCCATGAAACCCTGCAGGACATTCATCAAGCCGCCCTGGACGAGGCGGCATGCGCCGGGATCAACGTGCGCCAGCCGAGCTCGAGCAGCTCGTCGCTCCCGGCAAGAGTATGGAGGCGTCCGGCGCCGAGCGATGGCGAAAAGAACGGAGCGCCATCGGGCCTGACCTGCGCCGCCGGGCGCGGGCCGATCGCCTCGACTGCGCTGAACCCGAACCGTTCGGGTCGAAGCCCGAAAATGCCAAGAACCCGAAGGCTTCCGTCGGGAGCATAGTGAACGAAGCAGCCGTCAAGCGGTTCGGCGGCCTCGTCGGCGATCACGTGAGCCCAGATCTGGTGCCCGATGAACTGGGCATAGTACGCCCTCGGCGTTCCGGCCGGATCATGCCGAGCCAACGACCGCTCACCGAGCACATCGTTCGTCTCTTCCGGCGTCAAAGAAAGCGTGAGCGAGCCCGCGTCCCAGGTGAGATAGGCATGGTGAGCCAGCGCCACGATGTAGTCCATCCCTTCGCCGATGCCCTCCTCCGGGCGCAGGTCGCGCAGTAGCGTCACCGCGTCGGGGAGCATCAGAAAGGCATCGCGCTCGGCGGGATCGATCCCGCCCTGGGCAGCCGCCTTCTGAATCGCGGGAAAAGCGGTGTCGGTAAAGCGGGAAAAAATCAGATCCGTGGGGGTGGGATGAGGCATCCCGAAAAGATAGCGGAACGGCCGAAGGCCTGGCCTACCGGGGGAGAAAGCCGTCGAGGAGCGCCTTGAATGCGTCGAACGCCTCGACGTATGGGACGTGGCCGCACTTGGGAAGTGTATGGAATGTTGCCGCTAGCAGGCCGGCGGTGGTACTGGCGGCCTCGACGGGTATCGGATCGCTCTCGCCATGCATTACGAGTGAGGGAATCCCCTTCAGCTCGGGAAGCCGGGAGCGGAGATCGTAGTCGCCAAGGCTCGCCCACACCTCCTGCTGGGTCCTGCCCGTCACTCTGAACGGGGTCAAGTCGCGGGCCCGGGCGGGGTCGTAGAAATACGGCGCCACCGACAGCTCGAAGATGCGCTGCTGGAAGGCCGCCGGATCGCGCTCGCGGAGTCCGCTCTCGCGAAGACGCTTGCGCTCTTCCTGAAAGGCGGGGTCGAGATTGCGCCGGGAGAATGTCTGCTCGAACCGCTCGCGTGCCGCGCGCCACGCGGGCGCAGGCGAGATGAGCGCCAGGCGCTCCACCCGGTCCCGATGCTCGAGCGCGTAGAGCAGCGCGAGAAGCCCGCCCCATGAATATCCAGCAAGCGTGAGGCGCTCGAGCCCGAGGCGCTCGCGCAGAGCCTCCAAATCGCCGACCTGCTCCTGCCAGCCGACCGGCGTGTCGCGGGGTACCGGAGACCGGCCCCCACCGCGCTGATCGTAGTAGACGAGCTCCCTGCCGGCCGCGAGCGCATCGAATTGGGGAAGAAGGTACTCGTGATGGGCCCCTGGACCCCCGTGAAGCACGAGGGTCGGGGGCCCCTGCCCGCTCCGCCGAACGAGGAGCTGAACGCCGCGGACCGCCACCATATCCTCGATGGCGCTCTGGCGCTCAGCCATGAGGCGGGCTACAGCAGCACCGCGATCGCGTCGGCGACACGCCGTACCGCCGCTTCTTCGTCGGGAGTGAACGGATCGGGGGCGTCGCTGTCGACGTCGATCTGACCCAGAATGGCGGCGCCGCGACGGATGAGCACCACGAGCTCCGAGCGGGTCCAGGCATTGCACGCGATGTAGTTCGAGATCGCCCTGACATCGGGGACGTTCTGATCTTCGCCCGTGGCCACCGCCGTTCCGCACACTCCCCGACCAACCGCGATGCGGGTATGGTCGGTTTCCCGCCCCGCGTGGGCCTCGAGCACCAGCTCGCTTCCGTGCAGCATGTAGAGGTACACCGAGGTGTATGGTGACCCGGCGGCGCGGATCTTCTCGGCCGCGGTGCGCAGCAGCTCCGCACGCCCAACGTCTCGGGCAAAGGCGCCGCGCAGGCTGGCGATGACCTTGTCGGAATCAAGAACGGCCACGCTATCCTCCCCTGGTGCCGAGCGTGGCCCGAACGGTCGTCGTCTGCTCGCCCCGGCGTACGACGATGTCCACGGTGTCGCCAGGCTGATGGCTGCGCAGTGCATCGGTCATGGCCTGAAGGCTGGAGATCTCGGCGTTCCCGATTCGCGTGATGATGTCATCGCCACGGAGACCGGCCTTTTCCGCCGGGCTTCCGGCCCTTACTCCGGCGAGCCGGACACCGCCCGGATTGTCCATCATGTCGGGCACCGTGCCGAGGTAGGCCCCGTATCCCGGTCCGGGCGCCGAGCTGGTCGCCGGGGGCTCGGGCGTGACCGAGGCGACGAAGGTGAGCGGCCGCGGCCGGTTGGCCAGCGCCGTCACCAGGGCGACCGTGAAGTCGGCGACGCGCTTGAACCCGTCGAGGTTGATCTTCTGCCAGTCGTCGGTGGTGCGGTGATAGTCTTCGTGGAGATCGGTGAAGAGATGCAGCACCGGCCGCCCCGCGGCGTAGAACGGCGACTGATCGCTCGGGCCGTACCCATCGCCCTGGGCCTTGAGGTCGAAGCCGGCGTACCAGTTGAGGGAGTCGAGCAGTGCCGGAAATTCACTGGCCGTGCGGCTGCCATAGACGATCAGACGACCCTGCCGCAGCCGCCCCACCATGTCGAGGTTGATCATCGCTTCGGTGGTGACGAGGGGGTAGATCGGCTCCTGCACGTAGTGCGACGATCCGAGCAACCCCAGCTCCTCCCCGCTGAAGGCGATGAATATGACGGTGCGCGCCGGCGGAGATGCCGCGAGCCGAGCGGCTACCTGAATGAGCATGGCCGAGCCGGAGGCGTTGTCGTCGGCGCCATTGTGCACCTTGCCCGTACTGTCCGGATCGAGGCTTCCGAAGCCGCCGAGCCCGAGATGGTCGTAGTGAGCGCCCACGATCACCGCCTCGTTGCGCAGCACCGGGTCGCGCCCGGGGAGCAGGCCGATCACGTTGTTGCCCCTGGCGCCCGGAACGTGTGCCTGCTGTGCGACCGGCGCGTTCTTGGCGATCGTGAACGACTGAAACCACCCGCCGGCTGCCGGCTGGAGTCCCACCTGCCCGAATCGGCGCGCCAGATACGCGGCGGCGGTGTCCGCGCCGGGCCCTCCAGTCATCCGGCCCGCAAGCTTGTCATCGCTCAGAAACTTGATGTCGTCGATGGCCATCAAGGGCGGTGGGATGGTATGTTCGACGGCCTGCTGTGCGGTGCCGAACTGTTGCGCGGCCAGCCTTGCGGTGTCGCCCGCACCGAGCGACATGGCGAGAAGCGAGGCTCTGCCCATCCGGTGCCATCGCAGCCGTGCGCAGCTCATCGTGGCACGAAATCGGCTTTCGCACCGAGGCGCGAGGCGAAGGCGGCCAGCAGGCGGGCAGTCCGATCGAGATCTTCCAGCACGATCATTTCGTTGGGACTGTGCATGTAGCGGTTGGGGACCGACACGAGCGCGGTAGCAATGCCGCGATGAGCGTTGAAGATGGCCTCGGCATCGGTGTGCGTATCTCGTGAGGCCGCCTCGATCGAATAGGGAATGCCCTCCGCCTCCGCTGCGGCGGCGAGCAGCTCGAACACCACTTCGCTCACCGATGCGCCGCGGGAGATGACCGGACCACCACCGAGTCGGTAGTCGCCGTGCCGGCGCCGGTCGATGCCGGGATAGTCGGTCGCGTGAGTCACGTCCACCACGATCGCGACGTCGGGCTCCAGTGTCACTGCGGACGAGCGGGCGCCGCCGCCGGTGGCCGCGATCTCCTCGCGCGTCGTCGCCACCGCCGTCACCGAGGCTCCCTTCCCGTTGCCCTGCGAGTAGAGGCGGGCCGCCTCGAGCACCACGAAGGCCCCGATCCGGTTGTCTATGCAGCGGCTTACCAGCCGGCCGTTGGGAAACTCGAGCACCTCGGCGGCAAGGACACCCGGATCGCCGATCCGTAGCCGCTCCTGTGCCTCGGAGCGACTTGCGGCGCCGACATCGATCCAGAGATCCTCGACCTTGGAGACCTTCTCGCGGTCGTCCTTTTCCATAAGGTGGATCGCCTTCTTCCCGACGACGCCGATGACCGGCCCCGCGCGGCCAAGCAGCGTGACGCGCTGACCCACGAAAACCTGATGGTCCCATCCTCCAATCGTGTCGAAACTGAGGTAGCCGTCGTCGTCGATGTGGGTGACCATCACGCCGATCTCGTCGATATGCCCCGCGAGCATCACACGGGGACGCCCGGCGGGGTTCACTGTCGCGAAGGAGTTGCCCCCGACGTCTACAGCTACGCCACCCGCGAAACGTTCCGCTTCGGCACGCCAGAGCCGGGCAGGGGCCGTCTCGAACGCGGAGGGGCCCGGGGTGTCGAGGAGTGTCTTCAGAAACGTCAGCGATTCGGGAGTCATACTCACGGTCGGATTGGAGAGGGCCAAAGGTCGCGGCGGCGCTCGCGGATGTCTAGCCCCTGACGTCCGTCACATCCAGCGCTCGAGTCCCGGCACCGCCTGCCCCCGCATCGCGCACTGCAGCCGCTCGGCCCCATCGACCACGCGCGGCCCGGGACGGGACGTGTAGGCGTTGCCATCCAGTATCCACACAGGCGCGCTTCCCAAGAGTGCCTCCGATTCGGCGCTTCTGGTCTCCATCAATTCCCGGCGAGCCCGGCCGACCCCGAAGCCGCAGAGCATGACTACGATCAGGTCCGGACGGAGTTCCATCATCGCGCTCCATGGGTGCACCGCCGAGTGGCTTCCGGCTGGCGCGCCGACGTCGATGCCGCCGGCCGCGGCCACCAGCTCCGGTACCCAGTGGCCGGCGAGATACGGGGGGTCGAGCCATTCGATGCATATCACCCTGGGGGCCGACGAGGGGGCGCCGGCTCGGAGGCCGCTCATCCGTATTTGTAGGCCGGAGATCAGCTCGTCGGCTTGGGCGGCAAGGTCGAGCGCGCGACCCACCGAGGTGATGTCGTCCCAGATGCCGGAGAGCGTACGCGCGGAGAGCGAAAGCACCGCCGGGGCTGGCCGCACGACGCTCGCGAGCCGGTGAATCGCGCCATCGGCCACGGCGCACACTTCGCAGAGTCCCTGGGTGATGATCAGATCGGGGGCGAGCCGGGCGAGTGCCTCGCCGTCCACGGCGATCACTGGGAGTCCCCCGGCCGTCAGGCGGCGAACTTCCGCGTCTATGGCCGCGCTCGGCGCCGCGGGATCGATCGGGCTGGCCGTGAGGCGTGGAAGCCGTGTGGCTGCCGGCGGGTAATCGCACTCGTGCGAGACCCCGACCAGCGCGTCGCCTCCACCGAGCGCCATGACCATCTCGGTTGCAGCAGGCAGCAACGTGACGACTCTCACGCCTGTGCTCTAGCTTCGCGCTACCCGGTAGAGCACCAGCGCCATCGCGGCGAACACGAGCAGCGCCGGCAGATTGGCATCGGCCATGGTGCCGAGCACGGCCTGCAGCCCCGCCACGTGCGACAGGTAATCGGCCGCCGGCACCTGTGCGGCGTCGGCTCTCCGAACCAGCGCCGCGGCGATGCCCGCGATGGCCACCCCGGCCAGCGCGCCGCCCGCGATGAGGCCACTCGAGAAGAGCACGCCCGGTCCCGACTCGACCTGTGCGATCGAGCGCTCGCTACCGCGGGTGCGCCGTTCCACCAGCCATCGCACCACTCCTCCAGCGAACATCGCCGACGAGGTCGAGATCGGCAGGTAAACGCCGACGGCGATCGGGAGCGATTGCAGTCCCATCAACTCGATCGCAATCGTGAGAAAGACGCCGATCAGGACCAGGCCCCAGGGAAGCTTCTGCGTCAGGATGCCGTCGGTGACCAGCGCCATGATGGTGGCTTTGGGAGAATCGAGCTTGGTAATCGGCCTTCCATCGAGCTCCCGGATTCGGCCGCCGATGCCCGGGTCGACCAGGTATGCGATCTGCCGATTCTGAGAGTCGATCAGATACTTCCCGGGGAGAACGCCCCTGAGCGGCAGGTTCACGCGGACGAC
>JBBRGF010000187.1:0-6743 GCA_038240975.1 Gemmatimonadales bacterium | reverse complement strand
CGGTGTGTCTATGGGTCTGGGCCCGGTCGGGTGGGCGCGTCTGTGGGGCGCAATTTACCCCCACTCCCTCACCCGGACGCACCCAACTGCAGCGCCCGGAGCGACCTGGTCCCTTGACCCAGAGAAGGAACTTGGATGGCGTTCGGACAGGCCAAGCGAAGACTGCAGGGTGAGCGAGCGACCTGTGTGAAGGTAGCGCGCCGGGCGACTAGTTCTGTCCGGTCGTCAGCAGTCGTCGCAGAGGATGGCGCTGATAGATGGGCTGCAGGGCAAGATACCGCACCATCATGCTCGTCCCCGGCACCAGCAGCTCGTAGTGCTCGAGCAGCTCGCTCTGGTCGGAGGTCGGCTTGGAGGACGCGGTCAGTTGCAGGAAGTGAATCGCGAAGGCCACCGCCTCCGCCTGGTGCTCCGACACGCTTCCGTATCCGTACCGCTTGGGATCGCGGATCGGCGCAGTGCCGGCCCACAGCACTGCCATCTGGCCCGGCGCGCGCGCCTGCCAGCGGTGTGCCAGCTCGTGCGCCAGCGCGTGACGCAGCTGCGCCTGCGTGCTCATCCGCGAGGGATCGAGCGCCAGTGAGTCACGCGATGCGACGAACTCACCAAGCCGGCCGGCATTGCGACCCCGGTCACCGACCACGCCTATCGGTTGCTGCGGGTGGCCGAAGAGCGTGAACAGCGTATCGGCATACCGGCTCCTCACCAGGGTGCGGATGAGATTGCCGACCGCCGCGTCATTGTTCACGTTCACCAGCGGCGTCTCCACCGTCCATTCGCGGGATCCGAGGCTGTCGAGCCAAATCGGGTGGGCGGCAACGTCGAGCAGCGGGCCGGGCGCCTCGGTCTCGAACAGGCCGTTGTCCAGCCGGATCAGGTAGGTCGTGCGGCCCTGCGTGCGATGGGTGAACGCGAGCGATACCGCGGAGGCCCGCCACGTTTTGCCGCCGGTTTTCCGCACCGGCCCGACCAGAGGAAACGTCGTCGTGAAGGCGCCGTTGGCCGCGTGGAAGATCAGCGCGGAATCGGAGACCACCACTGCGCCCGCCACCGGCGGGAGGCCCCGCTGAGACAGGTAGCCGGTCACGAGTGAGCCGGCCAGAATGTCCGATCGCCGCGTCCTCGTCACCGCCGCGATGTTGCGAGGGCGCAGGGTGTCATCTCCCTCCGCCGCTCCACGCCAGTTGGCGTAGCTCGTCGCCTGCAAAGGCGCGAGCGCCCACGCCGCGGGAACGTTCCCGGCGGCGAGGAGTGCTGCCACGGCGAGGAGGTGGCGCGGTCGCATGAGTCTCAGCGGCTTCCCAGCCCGCCCTGATCCAGCGCGGGTGGGGTCTGCGCGGCGCTGGCCGGGTTCACCCAGGTGGTCTGCACCAGCAGAACCGTCAGGGCGACGATGAGAAGGACCATCGCGCCCAGGATGGCGATCGCTTCCCGCCCGAACACGGGTGACGAGTAGGCGGCGGTGCTGGCGGATGCGGCGTTGCCGATTTCAGCGGACACTGGGCGGTCTCGGGAATCCGTGTGAGAGGGTGAAAGGTCAGCCCGGAATGCGGAGTCGCATGCCGGCGCGAATGTCGTCGCGACTCGAGATGGCGTTGGCGCGGCTCAGCGCGCGTACCGATACCCGGTAGCGTCGCGCGATGCCGGTGAGCGTTTCGCCCCGCCGCACCCGGTGGATCGTTCCGTGGCCCGACCGGTGCCCCGACGAGCCGACGGCGCCGGTGGCCCGCATCGCCAGCGCCGACGGAGTGGCCACGGCCGGAATGACCACGACGGTTCCCCTGGCTGCGGTCGGCTTCCTGAGGCGCGGATTGAACGCCCGTACATCGGCCACCGGCAAATGATAACGCGCGGCGATAGCGGTGAGCCGCTCGGTCCGGGGCACGCGGTACGTCATATATCGTACCCGCTGCGCCGGACGAAGCGCGGCAAAGCGGGCGGCGACGTCCGATCCGGTGCCCGGCGGCAGCCGGACGACCGACGTCGAGCGCGGCGGAGTGACCAGCCGGATGTACTGCGGGTTCAGGTCGCGTATCTCGGCGAGGTCGGTTTCGGCCAGTCTCGCGACGACGTCGAGGCCCGTGGCGTCGCTCACGACGATGGAATCGTAGGCGAACGGCGCGACCACCGGTGTGACAAAGCCATATCGCGCCGGGGCTTTGGCGATGAGGGCCGAGGCGATCAGCTTTGGAACGTAATCCTGCGTCTCGGCGGCCAGAAGGTCTGTCGAGGCGAGCCGAAAGAACGCGGCATCACTGGTGACGTCATTCACGTCGGGGGCGGCCTCGGTGTCGTCGTCGACCACGTCGTCGGCGACCGCAGCGTCGGCCATGGCCATGGTCGTGGTCGTGTCCTCATCCGCGGCCAGGGAATCGGTCACGTCGGCTTCGGGCACCAACTCGGTCGGGGTGTCCCACTGGAGCTTGCCCAGACTCCGCGACACTTTGCCCGCCCCCGCGTTATAGGCTGCGGCGGCGAGGTAGAGGCTGCCGAAACGCGCGCGGAGGTCGCGGAGGTGACGGGCGGCCGCGGCGGTCGCCTTGACCGGGTCGCGACGCTCGTCGACCCAGGAGTCGACCCGAAGACCGTAGCCGCGGCCGGTGCCCCGCATGAACTGCCACATCCCCACCGCGTATACCCGGCTCACAGCCTCGTTCGAGTAGCCGCTCTCGATCAGCGCCAGGTATCCCAGGTCGCCCGGGAGTCCTTCCGCCTCGAACCGCTGGCGGATCATCGATTCGTACCGTGCGCCACGCCGAAGGAAGATCTCCATCCGGCCTCTGGCCAGCCCGTCGAAGTACCCCAAATAATACTGAACCCGCGGGTGTGACGCGTAGGTTTCGACGTCGATGTCCCAGCGGACCCGCTGGCCGTCGAACGCGGGGACGATCCGGTCGTCAGGCGCGGAAGCCGCAAGATCGTTCAGGACCAGCGCGTCCGCTGTGGCGGTGTCGGCCGAAGTGGGAGACAGGTCGAGCGAAGTCGCGACGGAGTCGATGCCCGCGCTCAATGGAAGCACGGTGGGCGCCGGCGGAAGATGGGACGCGCAGGCGGAAAGACTCACGAGCGCGGAGCACAGGGTCAGCCGTCGATGCATTTCGGTCGGGATAAAGGGTGCGAAAAAGGACCTCAGAAACACCCTGTCGTACTAGCACAAACCGGGCCGGACCGGTATCGACTTCAAGACATTCGTCGGCAGTCGCTTGCGACCCCGACCGAAGCGAATTTCGGGTGCCGGTCGCGCATTCTCCGATGCACTCGGCAAAACGCCGCAGGCTCGGCAGCCGACTGATCCTCGCGGCGAACGCCCGGCCAT
This sequence comes from Gemmatimonadales bacterium, assembly GCA_038240975.1. Taxonomy (GTDB): domain Bacteria; phylum Gemmatimonadota; class Gemmatimonadetes; order Gemmatimonadales; family GWC2-71-9; genus CAVVWJ01. The sequence continues at coordinate 3,427 of JBBRGF010000187.1, read as the reverse complement.
GGCACATTGGAGTGTGCTCTCGATCAGACATGCGTTTGCGGTCCTCTTCCCCGCCCTCGCGTCGGTGGCCCCTGCCGATGGGGTACTCTCGCGATACGAGTTCGATCAGCCCCCGGCCGACCGCTGGGAGCTGCCCCGCACGCTCGACGAGATCAGCGGACTCGCCCTCGACGCCGCTGGGCGTCTCTACGCGCACGGCGACGAGAAGGCCGAGATCGTCCGGCTCGACCCGAAGGGACACGAAATCGCCGCCCGGTTCAGTTTCGGCGACCCCACGGTGCACGGTGATTTCGAGGGGATCACGTTCGCGGGCGATCGGATATTTCTGGTAACCAGCGATGGCGTCCTCTACGCCGGCCGTCCAGGCACCGACGGCCAGCACATGCAGTTCGTCACCTACGCCACCGGGCTCGGGCAGACCTGCGAAGTCGAAGGCCTCGCCTACGACCCGGTCGACTCGTCGCTTCTTCTTGCCTGCAAGGAGGCGAGGAGCGGTCTGGTGCGGCACCGGCTTGCAATCTTTCGCTGGTCCATCGATCGGAGAGCGCTCTTCCCGAGGCCCGCGGTGCTCATCAGCTCCGCTCCCATCGCCAACGCAATCGGCGAGAAGGCCTTTCATCCGTCGGACATCACCCTCGACGCCGCGACCGGCCACTACCTCGTTCTGGCCAGTCGGGAGCATGCAATCGCGGAAGTGACGCCGGCGGGAGAAGTGGTCAAGGTTTCCCTTCTGCGGCGGAGTTTGCACCGCCAGGCCGAGGGCATCGCGATCGACCGGGACGGCTCGCTCATCGTCGCCGACGAGGCCGCGGGTAAGAAGGGTACTCTCACCACCTATGCCCGGGCCGAGTAGCACGCACCTTTCCCGCCGGTTCATCGCCGCCTTGGTCTTGGTGGCAGGGTGCGGCGTCACCCATCCCGTCACGCAACCGGCCGCGATGCCTGCGCCCGGCGACGTGGCCGAGACGCTGTTCCTGATCGGAGACGCCGGCAGTCCGGCGCGTGGCGGGGAGCCCGTCCTGCGGTCGCTGGCGCGCGATGCGTCGCTCGCACCACGGCGCACCACCATCGTCTTCCTCGGCGACAACGTCTATCCGCGCGGCATTCCCGACTCGACGTCGCCCGATCGTCGGGATGCCGAACGGCGGCTTCGCGATCAGATCACCGTCGTGCGCCAGGCCGGCGTACGCGGGATATTCGTTCCCGGCAATCACGACTGGGCCAAGCACGCCGCGAGCGGCTGGGACGCGATCCGCCGCCAGGGCGCCCTGATCGCGGCCGACAGCGGACCCGACGTGATGATGCCGGCCGACGGCTGCCCCGGTCCGGTTGTGGCCGACGTCGGGAACCGATTTCGCCTCGTTCTGCTCGATACGCAGTGGTGGCTTCACAAGGGTCCCAAGCCCGGGCCCGCGAACTCCGGCTGCTCGCCGAACACGCCCGATGGCGTGGTCGATTCCCTGCGGGGCGCTATCGCGGGGGCGGGCGACCGCGACGTCATCGTCGGCGCCCATCACCCCCTTCGCTCCGGCGGGATCCACGGGGGGCACTTCACCTGGAAGGACCATCTCTTTCCCCTTCGGGTGGTGGCGCGGTGGCTCTGGATTCCGCTTCCCGTGCTGGGCTCGATCTACCCGCTTGCCCGGCAGCACGGCGCGTCGGCACAGGACTTCTCGGGGGCCGCGAATCGGCGGATGCGCGCGGCGCTCGACTCGGCGCTCCAGGAAGGCCGCCCTCTCGTGTATGCATCGGGTCACGATCACGGGCTGCAGGTGTTCAGCGGCACCAGCGCGCGGTATTTCCTGGTGAGCGGTGCCGGCATATACCATCACGAGAGCCCGGTGGCATGGCGCGACAGCACTCGCTTCGCCTCCTCCGACGGAGGCTACATGCGGGTCGATGCCCTGGCCGATGGACGGGTGAGGCTGGGCGTGGTCGAGGTGGACAAGGCGGGAAACGGAACCGAACGCTTCTCGATGTGGCTGGAATGAGGGATAGCCCCATGCATGCAGCGTTTGCTCTGACGATCGGCCTTTCCGCCACCATGGTGCAGATGGCCGCGGCACAGGCAGTCGGCGAGCGGCCGCGCGCCGGAACCGTCACGATTGTCCCGGGAGACCACTACGAGGCGGGATGGCTGCACCGTTTCCTCCTCGGCGGCCACTATCGCTATCTGTGGACGACGCCGGTGCGGGCCGAGGTGCTCGACCTCGACACCGTGGCGGGCGGCCTCCGGCCCACCAAGCGCGGCGGAGGCCAGCAGACCAGGTCGCTTCGCTTCAAGAGCGCGGACGGGAAGGATTTTGCGTTTCGGTCGGTGGATAAGGACCCCGCGGCGATTCTTCCGGCCGAGCTGCGGGGGACGGTGGTCGCGCGGGTGGTTCAGGACCAGATCAGCGCCGGCCATCCGGCCGCGCCACTCGTGGTCGCGCCGCTGCTCGAGGCCGCAGGCCTCCTGCACACCGAGCCCAGGCTGGTGGTCCTCGCCGACGGCGACCCGCGTCTCGGCGAATTCGAGCCGGTATTCGGCGGCATGCTCGGCGTCTTCGAGGAGCGGCCCGAGGGCGGAGACGATGGCGAGGCCGGCTTCGCCGGCGCCAGCGATGTGATCGACACCGACAAGCTGCAGAAGCGAGTCGATCGCGGCCCGTCCGACGTGGTCGATGCTCGCGGCTTCCTCACGGCACGCCTGGTAGACGTGTTCCTGGGAGACTGGGACCGGCATCGCGGCCAGTGGCGGTGGGCCAGGTTCGGAAACGAGAAGCCCGCGAAATGGGTGCCGATACCTCGCGACCGCGATCAGGCCTTCGCGCGGTTCGATGGGTTGCTGCTCACCGTCGCGCGCGGCACGGCGCCGCAGCTCGTCAAGTTCGGGCCGCGGTATCCGGGTATGCTGGGCCTCACCTGGAACGGCCGCGATCTCGACCGGCGGTTCCTCGTCGGGCTCGAGCGGCCGGTGTGGGATTCGATCGCGGCCGATCTCAAGTCGCGCCTGACCGACGCTGCCATCGAGTCGTCGGTGGCTCATCTTCCTGACTCCTACATTCCGCTCGATTCTGCCCGCCTCGCCAACGCCTTGAAGGAGCGGCGCGACCACCTTCCCGAGGCGGCCGCCCGCTACTACCGGCACCTTGCCGGCGAAGTGGACGTGCACGGCACCAAGGCGCCCGAGATCGTGGGCATCCATAAAGTCGACGGCCGATACACCGACGTGGCGCTCGCGCCGGCCGATCGGCCCGACTCGCCATACTTCATGCGACGCTTCGACCGGCGGGAGACCTCCGAGGTCCGGCTCTACATCCAGCCCGACGACAGCCTCTTGATCAGCGGCTCCGGTGGTCCTCGCATCAGGGTCGTGGGCCACGGCGGAAAAGACGACAAGCCCTACGCCCCGCCCGACACGGCGGTGCGCGACTGGGGCAACCGG
>JBBRGF010000186.1:0-6784 GCA_038240975.1 Gemmatimonadales bacterium | reverse complement strand
CTCGAAGTCCTTGTCGGTGATGCCTCCGGCGGCGTGATTCTGCAGCTTCACGATGATCCGGCCCCATGTGACGGTGAGATCCGGATGGTGATACGCCGCTTCGGCGAGATATCCGACGGTGTTGACGAGCATGAGGGTCGTAGGCCACCCGTCGGTCTTGTACGCGCGGCGAATCCAGCCGTCCTCGTAAAACCATCCGGGCAGCGCCTTGAGCCGCTCGGCGATTTCAGTATCGGAATATGTCTTTTCTTTCGTTGCAGGCATCGATTCCTCCAGTATGGCTGTGGGCGACTTTCTCCCTTTCTCCATTCTCCGTCTCTATACTACCCCTCCGTTCACTACTATCACTTGCCCCGTTACGAACGCGGACGCGTCGGAGGCCAGGTAGATAGCCGCCCCGGCGAGATCCTCGGGCCTTCCCCACCTCTTGAGCGGCGTCCTCGCCTCGACCTCGCGTCGCCATGCCTCGGTGGCGCCTTCGCCGAACGACGTCTCGATGAATCCGGGCGCGAGAACGTTGACCCTGATGGCGGGCGCGACCTCGCGCGCGAGTGACTTGCTGAAGCTCAGGACGCCGCCCTTGGCCGCGGAATAGAGGATCGGGTTTTCGCCCTCCATGCCGAGGCCGACATGATCCCACGACATGTTGATGATGGCCCCGCCGCCGACCTGTTTCCGCATGAGGTCCACCGCCGCCCACGACGCCAGGATTGTCCCGCGGAGGTCCACTGCGAGCAGCAGGTCGAGCTTCGCGAGGCGTCCCAGGCGGCCGCCATCACCGGTCAGGATGTCGGCCCCCGCGTTGTTGATCCAGGCATCCACGCGGCCGAAACGCCGGCTCAGCGAATCCACGAGCGACGCGATGTCTCCTTCCCGGCTCACGTCGGCCGCGAACACCTCACCGCGTCTGCCGAGAGCCTCGATCTCGCGCGCTGTCTCCTCCGCTCCCTTCCGGTTCCGGTGGTATGTCAGGGCCAGGTCGGCTCCGGCAGCCGCGCAACCGACCGCGACCGCTCTACCTATGCCGCTCGACGCACCGGTGACGAGTACCGACTTCCGCTCGAGGTCCACGCACCTCCCGTTGGCGCCCGGGTGTCACTAACTTCTTAAATCCTAACATATCAGCGCGTTAGCTTCTCACAAGGGAGTCGCGTGAGGCTGTTGGTGAGCGTGAGGTCGGCTGCCGAAGTCGGAGCGGCTTTGGCCGGAGGAGCGGATATCATCGACGCGAAGGAGCCTGCCCGTGGCGGCCTTGGAGCCGTGGACGGCGACACGCTCCGAGGCATAGCCAGGGAGGTGCCGGCTGGGGTGCCGCTCAGTGTGGCGCTGGGTGACTTCAGGAGTCCGGCCGAAGTAACTCGGACAATTCGGGAGCTATCTATCCGCCCCGCGGGCAGCGACCTGTTCCTGAAGCTCGGCTTTGCCGGTGCATCCGGCGAGTCCTTACTCGCTGAGCTGATCGCCGCGGCCGTCGAAGCGGCAGAGCGCCTCGAGCCCGCCGCCGCCGTGGTGGCGGTGGCCTATGCCGACTGGCTCGATGCCGGCTCACCGCCGCCCGACGCCGTGAGTCGTGCCGCGGCGTGGGCCGGCGCCACGGGTGTCCTGGTCGATACGAATAAGAAAGAGGGACGCAACCTCTTCGACTGGATGGCGCCGGCTGCCCTCGGAGCGTGGATCGCCGACGCCCACCGGCTCGGCCTACTCGCGGCCGTCGCAGGCTCGCTCCAGGCCGAACACCTCGACACCCTTTGCGGGCTCTACCCCGACATCGTAGGCGTTCGCGGCGCTGCGTGCGACAGCGGCCGGCTGGGCCGGGTAAGCGCCATCCGGGTGGCGACGCTCCGATCTCGAGTAGACATGTCGGGCAAAGTTCCCGCGAAACGCCATACCGCCGCCCCTACCGCGCTCGCATAGCCAATCGAAGTACATCCTCGACGGTCAATTCGGCACGTCCGGCCCAAGGCACGAGTATTGCCCGACAAACGCGCGCGTGGCTCCGCCCAAGCCATTGCGCCTCCGAACTTTGGCTTCACTGTGCTACCTGCCGCGAGCCTGATACGTGACGCTTCCACGAACGCCGTTTCAGAGCAGGTTCGGCCGCCGCCTCCTGACCCTGTTCGTCGGATGCGCACTCGTACCGATTATCGTCCTCGCCGTTCTTTCCTACCGGCACGTTGCCGGGCAGCTCCGAATGCAGAGCGAGATCCGTCTGCGTCAGGCCAACAAGGCCTTGGGCCTCGCGATTCTCGAGCGCCTGCTTCTCCTCGATGCCACGCTGAAGAGCATTCCTCCGGCCGCGCTCGTCCAACTGGGCGCCGGATCGGGCGGCGTGCGCCGGAGCGCAACCGCGGCGGCACCCGGCGCCAAGGAGCTCCAGGCGAGCCGGATGCTCACGGCCGGGCTGGATCTCGTGGCAGGGCGCCGGTTCGGCGCGCTCGAGTTCGTGAGCGCGACCGGCGCCCACGTTCCCGTCTTCGGGCGGCTCGAGCACGGCCCTTCCATCCACGACCACGATGAAGATCTGGCGCTCGGCCTTCCGGTGCTGGTTGCGGAACAGGCCGACGGCCGGGCAGGGCGCGTCTATGTGATGCGGCGAGTTGACCGAAGCGGTGGGGTCAAGGGCACGCTCGTCGGCGAGGCGAATCCGGAGTTCCTGTGGGGGACGCTCGACCAGAGCATGCCCTCGGCCGGCACGATGATATCGGTGGTCGACGACTCGGGTCGCGTGCTCTTCAGCTCGACCGCCGGGGCGCCGGTATCGAGCGACACCATGGCCGCCGACGACGAGTTCCTGCAGGGTCTGACGAGGCCCGCAGCCGATTCACTCGACTCCGCGACTGGTGGGGTTCCGTACGTCTCCTCCTCCTCGCCTCTGGTCCTCGATGAGGTCTTTTCCGGCACGAACTGGCAGCTCGTCCTCAGCCAGTCGAAGGGTGAGGTGCTCGGGCCGATGGCGAAGTTCACTCCCATCTTTCTTGGGGTGGTCCTCGCGTCCTGCCTCATGGCTCTGCTGCTCAGCATCAATCAGATCAGGCGCGCGCTCGTACCCCTCGAGGAGCTTCAGAAGGGCACGCGCCGGCTCGCTCAGCGGGACTTCGGCAGCCGGGTCTCGGTCGACAGTCGTGACGAGTTCGAGGAGCTCGGCGCTTCGTTCAACTCGATGGCGTTGCAGCTCGATCGACAGTTTCACGCTCTCGCTACCGCGGCCGAGATCGACCGCGCGGTCCTTTCCTCGACCGACGTCAAGCACATCGTCGATACGCTGGTCGCGCGGGTACGCGACGTATATCCATGCGAGATGATGAGCGTCACGCTCATCGCCACCGACGGCACCAAGTCGCTGCCGAGCATGGTTCACGACTATCGGGACGAAAGCGTACGCCAGACGCGGGTCGACCTGCGGTCGGGTGACGTTCAGGATCTGCTCGACGGCCCCGAGGCCTTTGCCCCGCCGATGGCCGACCGTGCGATGCCGTCGTATCTGATACCGTTGAGCGAGCAGGGCGCGTCGACGCTATTCGTTTTGCCCCTTCGGTATCAGCACCAGCTCATCGGAATAATCGCGCTGGGCGATCGCGGCACGCCGCTTCTCCCCGAGGAATGCCGGGTCCAGGTCCGGCGTCTCGCCGATCAGGCCGCGGTGGCCCTCACGAATGCGCGCATGCTGGATCAGGTTCGCACTTTGGCTTTCGTAGACAGTCTCACGGGGCTGCCCAACCGACTCTCATATAAGGAAAGGCTCGGCCAGGCTCTCGACGATGCCCGACGCCAGGAGAAGCTCGTCGCCGCGTTCTTCATCGATCTCGATCACTTCAGCCGGGTCAATGACTCCCTCGGTCACGAGGCCGGCGACCAACTGCTGCAGCAAGTGGCGGTGAGGCTCCGCTCGTGCTGCAGGGGCCGGGATGACCAGGTGAGTCCCGCCGCGGAGATGATCGCTCCCGAAGTGGCCCGCCTGGGCGGTGACGAATTCACGGTGATCATGCCGGGGCTGACCGATCCTGAAGACGCCGCGAAGCTGGCGCGCCGCATCCTGGCGAGTCTGGCCCACCCGATTCCCGTCTCGGAGCAGGAGGTGGTCGTCAACGCGAGCATCGGAATCGCCATCTATCCCTTCGACGGCGAGAATCTCGAGACGCTGCTCATGCATGCCGACACCGCCATGTACAAGGCCAAGGAGCAAGGCGGGAGCTGTTATCAGACCTTCTCCAGATCGATGAACGCCAGCGCGCTGCATCGCCTCACGCTCGAGGCCGATCTGCGACGGGCGCTGGCGCGGGAAGAGTTCGAGCTGCACTACCAGCCGATCGTGGACGCCGCCACCGGGGCCATTACCGGCGCTGAGGCGCTGGTCCGCTGGCGCCATCCCGATCTCGGACTCCTGCTGCCGTCCGAATTCATCGCGCTCGCCGAGGAGAATGGCCTGATCATTCCGCTCGGCGAGTGGGTGCTCCGGACGGCATGCGCGCAGAACCGGCGCTGGCAGGAGGCGGGACTCCATCGGGTTCGCGTACTCACCAACCTCTCGAGCCGCCAGCTCGAGCGGAACCTGCCCGAGACGGTAAGCCGTGTGCTCGACGAAACGTCGCTCGATGCGCGCTACCTGGGTCTCGAGCTCACCGAGAGCATGCTGGTGCACCATGAGAAGGAGTCCACCGATACACTGCACGCGCTCCGCGCCATGGGATTACACCTGGCGGTGGACGATTTCGGGACGGGGTATTCGTCGTTCAGCTATCTCAAGCATCTTCCCCTCGACACGCTCAAGATCGACCGCTCCTTCGTCAGCGAGATCACCAGTCACCCCGATGACGCGGCCATCACCACCGCGATCACGGCGATGGGACATGCGCTTGGGCTTCGGGTTGTGGCGGAAGGAGTGGAAACGGAGGAGCAGCGGAGTCTGTTGCGCAAGCAGGGATGTGACGAGATGCAAGGCTATCTCTTCAGCCGTCCCGTATGCGCGGACGACTTCGCCCTGCTCCTCGGTCAGGATCGCCCGGCTATACCGGCTATAAAGGAAGCGGCTCGACGCTGGAAGGTGGAAAAGGCGGTCGGGTGATCGCCGGCAATTCGCCAGCGCTCTCCCACCCGAGCACGCTCCATCGCAGGCCGGCCGGCAGCACCGAGTCGAAGCAGCCATCCACCAGATCCTTCCCACCGGCAGCCGGCTTTATCAGCACGAGTTGCTCGGCGTCGAGCGCCCCCGCCACAAAGGCCGCCACGCTGTCGCTCGTCGCATCCCAGGTGTGCGGCAGGACGTCCGCGGCGCGCATCCATCGCGCCGGCGCGAGGACCGCCACTCCCGCCGGGTCGACAGCCGGCGCAATCGCACCCGCTTCATCGACCAGCACGGCCCCCCCGATGCGCTCCGCGAGAACGTGCGCGTACTGGTCCATCGCCAGCAACGCCATCCAGTGCGACGTGTCCGCCGAGATCGAGTGATTGCTCTCGAAAAGCCGCACCGCATCCGCGAAGGGGCCTCCGCCGGGCACCACAACAATGGCTGCGACACCTCCTGCCGCCGACACGGCGGCGCATACCGAGTCGAGCGCACCGGGGATGGATGCGAGCCCTCCGCCGATCTTGATCACCGTCAGCCGCGGCCGCGCGCTCATCGTGTTCGGCTCGCCATTTCCTCGGCGAGTAGCAGCGCGACCGCGGCGGCGGGCGCGGCTCGCGCCGCGCTGCCCAGCAGCCCGCTGAGCGCCACGGTTGCCAAGCCGGCCCGCCGGGCCGCCTCCGCCGCGATGAAATCACCGAGACCGGCGACCACCGCGCGCCGAAGAGCTGGGTGTCGGTCGTGCACTCTTTCCACTCCTCTTACGACCTGCGCGATCTGGGCCTCGGCGATCGCCAGCGCGATGCCGTCGATGGCCTCGCTGTCGAGCATCTCCCGGTCGGCGCAGACCAGACGGGCCAGGCGCTCGCCCGCAAATTCACGCAGCGCCGGCCGGCCGTCGGGAGTCACCGCGGTATAGTCGGCGGGCTGCAGGCGGCCGAGCCAAAGCAATGCATCGCCGCTGAGCGCGAACCCCTCCGCCGAGACGCCGGCGGGCCCTCCAGGAAGCGGCACCTCTCGTACCAGCGCCTCAGCCGGCGTGCGAAGCGCACCTGTGTAGACGAGCTCTCCGCTTAGCAGGCGCGCGGGGTCGGTGCGGCCGGTGGCCGCGACGCGCCCGCTCACGACCGGAATGATGTCGGTGGTCGTGGTCCCGATGTCGATCAGGATGGCGTCGGGCTCGACCTGAGCGACGAGCGCCGCAGTGGCCGCCCAGTTCGATGCCGCCACGTCCAGCGGCCGCTCACGCGCCTCGTGTGGCGCGATGAAGGCGCCGTCAACCGTGTACACCCGCAGAATCCCGCCGGGGAATGCAGTCTCGAGCGCGTCGAGCACGAAACCCACACCTTCGCGCTTGGTCCTGAAGAGCTGGGAAAGCTCCGCCGTCATGGTGACGGCGTGAGGCTCACCGCCCACGGCGCCGAGGTCATCGGCAAGCCGGCGGAGGGTGGGGACGAGCGCAGCCGGGGCGCGCTGAAGCTCGTACGGCGCCGTCACGACACTCACGACGGAATCCGAGACCCGGGCCGCCTTGGTGTTGACGCCTCCTACGTCCCACCCGAGCACCGCGCCGCCGTCTCTGGCCATGCCCCTCTCGCGCGAGCTAGTATGAGGAATGGAGATCATCCCCGTGCTCGATCTCGCCGCCGGGGTGGCGGTGCACGCGCGCGCCGGCCTGAGGGCAGGCTACGAGCCGGTGCGCTCGGTGCTCACACCCGGCGC
>JBBRGF010000185.1:0-6797 GCA_038240975.1 Gemmatimonadales bacterium | reverse complement strand
GACGTGGCGCTCATGACCGACGACATCGGAAAGATCGTGGAGGCCCGAGCCATCGCGGCGCGGGCCTACCGAACGATCAAAGAGAACCTGCTGGTCGGGGTCGGAGTCGTGCACGGTTTGGGGATTGCCGCCGCGTTGCTCCGGATCATCGGGCCGGTCCAGGCGGCCATCATTCACCTCGGGCCGGATATCCTCGTCTTTCTCAACTCGGTGAAGCTACTCCGAGTCCGACTCGACACTGGTGATGACTGGAATGCGCCGCCGCGTGAGCGGCAGGCGACCGCCAGCCCCTGATCTCTCGCACTCAGCCCACGGTGCCGCGTCACCGTTCTCCTCCCGGAGGATGCACGCGAGCAGGACAAAGAGGGCACGGCATTGAGGAGACCGCCGATGACCCACATGAGCAAGCCGCCGAGTTGCTGGTCTTCCGTTACCGAGTCCCCAGATCCGCGGGACGCGCTGGTAGGTCGTATAGAGGGGATGGTCCGCGAAGGTGAGGAGGGCACCGATGATGGTACCTACAAGGAATGGGGGAGGAGATAGGGAATCGCCATCTGGCGGCTGAGTCGCCGCCGCCCGCCCGTCGGATGTGCGACCAGCCACCAGTACAGCAAGGCGGAGCTAAGGAACGTCAGGTGCTCGAGCTCGTGAATGGGCGTCGGCCCCTGGGCGGGATCGTAGAACACGGGCACGTGCCAGGTCGCGACGGTCCCGATAACCACGAGAGTGGCAACCACGGGGTGCACTAGGAGGCCCAGAACCTGCCGGACCGGGTGACCGGGAGCCCCCCAACGTCCGATACCGCGGCGCAGCACCCGGGGAAGGGACCAGAGCGTCGGCAGCAACGGTGCTCCCAACCAGAGTAACGGCGCGGCCACGAAAATCAGCAGCATGTGCTGCGCCATGTGCATGAAAAAGAAGAACCGCACGTATGTGGCGATCGGGGATAGGAGTGCGACGGCAATTGCCATGAGCCCGCCTGCGTAGCACCAAGCCCGCCAGGCGGCGAGGATGCGCCCACCTCGGCCCCGTTGCCGAAGTCGCCACCACTCGGTGGCGTAGAGCGTCACCGTCGCCGCGATCCCCACACCCGACGGTTCCCACGACCACGACGTCCAGAAGGTTGCGCTATCTCCACTCACCATGGTTTGTGTTCTCTCCCGACGCGGGCACTCGGATTTCGAGCAATTCCGCCAGTCACACCTCCAGGCGGTCGCCCTCCCTGGCGACGTACACATACAGCACGGGCATGAGGAAGACGCTGATCAGAAGACGCGAGAAGAGCCCACCAACGATGACCAGAGCAAATGGGCGCTGCGAATCGGACCCGACGCCGGTCGAAACCGCCGCCGGAAGGAGTCCAAGGGCTGCGACCAAGGCGGTCATCATGATCGGCCGCAACCGGTGGAGCGCCGCCTCTCGCGCTGCGCCGGCAATCCCCGAACCGCCGAGTCGGAGTTCGTTGGCGTGGGAGATGTACACTACCGCCGTCTGGACAGAGACCCCGAAAAGTGCGAGGAACCCGATACCGGATGACACCGAGAACGGTGTACCGCTCACAGCGAGCGTGACGAGCCCACCGACAGGGGCCGAGAGCGCCACGCCGATGACGGTGATCAGGGGGAAGCTGAAGTTTCGATAGAGGGCGAACAATAGCACGAAAATGAGCACGATAGTGAGCGGTAAGATCACCGCGAGCTGGGTCCGCGAGGCGGTGTATTCCTCGTATTCGCCGCCCCAGACCACCCGGTACCCCGGCGGCACGGGCACCGCGGCACGGACCTGGCGCTGGGCGTCCTGGACGGCGCCCGCGAGGTCCCTCCCCTCCACCGCGAACTGGACGCCGATGTAGCGGGAGTTGTCCTCCCGGTATATGAAGGAGGCTCCACTGGTTACGCCGATGGTGGCAAGCTCGCGTAGCGGGATCTGCTGGCCGTCGGGCGCGGCGACGAGGATTCCCCCGATCTGTTCCGGCGTCTCGCGGAATCTGGGATCGAGCCGGACGACCAGGTCGAACGACTTCTCCCCCTGTACCACTGACGTCGCGGCGACCCCGCCGACCGCCGCTTCGATCAGCCCGTTCACGTCGGCCACGTTGATGCCGTAGCGCGCGATCCGGGCGCGATCGATCCCGATGGTGAGGCTGGGCTGGCCCAGCTCCTCCACCACGGTAATCCGGTTCATCCCCCGCACTCCGTGCAGCACGCGCTCGATCGCCTTCCCCTTCGCCTCCAACACCTGGAGATCGGGGCCGAAGACCTTCACCGCCAGTGCGCTCTTGAGTCCGGTCTCGGCCTCATCGACGGCGTCTTCAGCCGGCTGAGTGTAGTTGAAGCTCACCCCCGGGAAAACCGAGAGCTTGCGGTTCATGGCGGCGATGAGCTCGGACTTCGTCTGATAGGGACCATGCCACTCATTGTATGGCTTGAGGCCGACGTAGAACTCCGCGTTGAAGAAGCCGATGGGATTGGTGCCGTCATCCGGGCGGCCGTGCTCGGACGCGACGACGGTGACCTCAGGAAACCCGCGAAGGACTTGACGAAACTGCGGGACCAGCTTGCCTGATTCCTCGAGCGAGATCGTCGAGGGCATGGTGGCCCGAACCCAGAGCGCACCCTCATCCAGATGAGGCATGAACTCGGCACCGATGCGGGCCGCGAGCAGGAGGGAGGCCCCGAAGAGGCCGAGCGACACCAGGACCGTGGCACGCGGCCGCGCCAAGCAGCGGTCGAGGACGCGCGCGTAGGTGTCACGCACCGCCTCGAAGACGGCGTTCCTACGCTCGCGGACTCCCCTGCGGAGCAATAGTGCGCAGAGGACTGGAACGACGGTCAGGGTCAATGCCAGCGTACCGAGAAGGGCGAAGATGGTCGTGTCGGCCATGGGGCGGAACAGCCTGCCCGATGGTCCCGACAGCACGTAGATCGGAAGGAACCCGGCGACGATGATTGCGATGGCGTAGACGACCGGTCGGTCCACCTCAGCAGCCGCCTCAGCGATGACCTCCCGTACGGAGAAGCGGGTGCCGTGGCGGCGGGCCAGGCTCCGGTGGATATTCTCGACCATCACGACCGCGCCATCCACCAGGATACCGAAGTCGATCGCACCGATCGAGAGCAGGTTGGCCGGGATGTTCCGGAGATCGAGGCATATGAAAGCGAAGAGCAGCGAGAGCGGGATCGTCGCGGCCACGATAAGCCCCGACCGAATGTCGAACAGGAAGAAGATCAGGACGACGATCACCAGGAGGATGCCCCGGAGCAGGTTGTCCTCGACCGTTCGGGTGGTCAGCCGGATCAGATCGCTGCGGTCGTAGAACGGACGAATCCGCACATCCTTCGGCAGCACCAATTGATTCAGCTCTTCGGTCTTGGCCTGCACCCGCTTGAGCACCGTCTGGGCCTGCTCCCCGGTGCGCATCAGCACCACACCCTCAACGGCATCGTTCCAGTCGTTGAAACCGAATTGCCCCAGCCGCGGCGCGTACCCGATGACTACCCGGCCGACGTCGCGTACCAGAACCGGGGTGCCGTTCTTCACCGCGAGGACGACGTTCCCGATGTCCTCCGGCTGGCGCAGTCGCCCCAAGCCGCGCACGTAGTAGAACTGTCCCCCTTCGGAGTAGAACCCCCCGCCCGCGTTGCCGTTGTTCGCCCCCAGGGCCTCGGCCACAGCCTGGACGGAGAGCCCAGCGCCGGCGATCTTGGTCGGGTCGAGAATGACCTGATACTGCATGGTCTGCCCACCGAAGCCCGACAGGTCTGCCACGCCGGGCACCGCCTTGTAGGCTTTCGAGAGCACCCAATCCTGGATGGTCTTCAGCTCCATCGGAGAGCGGTCAGCGCTCTCCAGGACGTAGCGGTACACCAGTCCGGACGGGGAGAAAAGGGGTGCCACGTCCGGCGTGACGCCCTCCGGCGCGTCCACGTCGCGCAGCCGCTCGAACACCCGCTCGCGCGCGAAATAGCTGTCGGTCCCATCCTTGAAAATGAGGCGGACGTCGGAGAGTCCGTAGAGAGAGATCGAACGGACGACCTCGAGACTGGGCAGCCCGTTCATCTCGGTCTCGATGGGTACGGTGATGAGGCGCTCGACCTCCTCAGCCGCCTGCCCCGGCCACTGGGTCACGATCTCGACCATCGGGGGAGCGACGTCCGGGTAGGCATCCACGGGGAGCCGTGAGAACGACCATATGCCGACGCCCGCCATCGCCGCCACCGCCGCAAGAACGACGGCTGGCTGCCCGAGGGCCAGCGTGACGATCCGGTGGATGACGGAACGGCGCTCGGAGAGGACTTGGCTCGGCTCGCCTGGCTCGACGCTCATTGGGTCGACGCACCGTCGAGGAAGAGCGCGCCGTCGGTGACGACCGACTCGCCGGCCTTGAGACCCGAGGCCACCTCGTAGCGGTCACCCACCCGTCCGCCCAGGTCGATCCGCCTCCGGGCAAAGGTGCCGCCCGCCGCCGTCACGTAGACAAAGGGCAGGTTTTCATCGTCGCGGAGGACGGCGGCCACAGGAACGAGGATGCCGGTCCGAGGCTTCAGGGTGCGAATGGCCACCCGGACGAGCATGTCCCGCCTGAGGAGGCGGCCTCGGTTCGGCACCACGACGCGCACCGCGGTGGCCTTCGTGGCTGGGTCGACCAGATCGGCCACGTAATCCACACGGCCGCGGAGCGTGTCGGGGGTTGCATCGGTCGTGATGAACGCCGCCTCTCCGCGCTGCACGGCACCAAGATCGGCCTCGAACACATTGGCCATGACCCAGACGGTCGAGAGATCCGCGATGGTAAAGCATGGGGTGGCGCCCGCCTGCAACAGTTGCCCCGGGGTGATCAGCTTCTCGACCAGGGTCCCGCCGATCGGCGCGCGGACGGCAGCTTCAGTCGCCGGCACCGGCTTGCCGTCGCGGATCGCGTCGATTGCCCCTTCGTCCAACCCGAGCGACCGGAGCTGCGAAAGCGCCGCTTCGCGGTCCGCGGTGGCGGCGGCCACGTCGGTCCCTGCTTGGTCGAGCTCGCTCCGGGCGAGCGCATCGTTGGCGAAGAGCTGCTGGTCGAGGGTGGCGATCCGCTGGGCGTTGCGCCAGGCGCCCTCCGCCTTCCGGTACAAGGCCACTGCCTCGGCAAAATCGGGTGAAGACACGATCGCGAGCGGCTGCCTGCGCTCCACCCGTGCACCCGGCGACACGAGGATGCGCGAGACCGGCCCGGAAATGGACGCGATCACCTGGGTTGATCGGTCGCCGTTGAAGGCGACCGTTCCCGTCGTGGTGATTGATGCGTGAAACACATCAGACTTGACCTTCTCCACGTGAATCCGCGAACGCTGGGCCGTGTCCAGCTCGACTGTGCTGGTCTCACTCGTCTGGGTCGTGGCGTGATCGGGCGGCTTGCTTCCGCGGGAGCAGCCGACGAATGAGGCGGCCAACGTCGTGACCAAGAGGGCCGAGACCAAGGTGGATTTAACGGTCATGAGTATCTCCGGTCTCGAACGTGTCCAGCGGGGTTGCTGCAGCGCGCTGAAGCTCGGCGCGAGTGCTGTTGGCAGCGGCCAAGGCGTCGGTGTACTGACTCTCCGCATCGAGGAGGGTCCGCCGAGCGTCCAGGAGCTCCAGTGCGGAGGATCCACCAAGCCCATAGCTGACGGACGCGATGCGGTACGCCTGGCGTGCAACCGGCAGAAGCTCATCACGGAGGTAGATCGCCTGGCGGAGAGCGGCGGCCGAGGTCGCGTAGGCCGCTCGCAGGTCCTGCCCGACCTGCGCCTGGAGGTCCCGGTAAGCGGCCGCGAGCTCGCGCTCGCGATGCCGGGCCTCGCCGATCTCGCCGCGCGAGTGTTGCCAGAAGAACAGCGGGACGGGGAGCGATACACCAGTGAAGAGCACGCCAGGGCCGGGGTCGGCGTAGTCGCGACTGATGCCGACGGTCAGGTCCGGGAGCCAGTACTCCCGGGCGAGGCCCGTCGCGGCGCGTGCCCCCTCCTGCTGGCTCTTGAGATCACCGAGCTCGGGGCGCGCGGCCAGGGCGGCGGCCTCCAGTCGATCGAGATCGGGCAGCTCTGGCGGTACCGCCAGTGAATCGGCCGCGCTGATGGGCGCGCCAAGCAGACGACCCGCCAGCCGATTCAGGGCGGCCCGTGCGTTAGCGATGTCCCGTTCGTTCACGATGAGCTGGTTCTCCGCCTGCGCCACCTCCACCTGAGCCTTCACCAGGTCGAGCTTCGGCGTCGTCCCGGCGTTGTAGCGCGCCTCGGTCTTCCGGACGAAGTCCTGGGCGAGCGCCCGCGCTTCGCGAAGATCTCGCCGGCGCCGGAGGGCGACGAGGAGCGAATCGTAGGTCTGTGACGTCTGGGAGGCGATCAGTTGCCGGGTGAAGGCGGAGAAGAAGGTGGCCGAGCGGATAGTCGCCGTCCCGATGCGGCCTTGCAGCCGGAACTTGTCGATAAACGGAATCGTGAGACTCGCGCTCACGCTCCGCTGGGTGGAGCCGCCGGCACCGAACAAACCAGGTGATTGGTCGAAGGCGGCGCCGAACGCGGGGTCGGGGATCGCGGTGCGCTGGACCTTGCGCGCCCGCGCTTGGGCCACCTGCTCCGCCGCGACTTGGAGCTGGGGGTTGTAGGCCAGCGCTTCCGCTATCGCCTGCTGACGGGTCAGGCAAAGCGAGTCCGAGGATTCAGCTGGCGAGCGAGCCGGCGGCGTGCGCAGCGATGCCACGAGCGGCAGGGTGTTGGCGCCCTGCCGAAGACAGTCGGGCTGGAGTGCCCGATCGAGCGAATCAAGCGCAGGGCTCT
>JBBRGF010000184.1:0-6799 GCA_038240975.1 Gemmatimonadales bacterium | reverse complement strand
CAGCAAACATGGCCAACCTGGAACCCCATGGACGAACCTGTAGAGGCCCGCGTTCTCTCCTGGCTCCGTAGGGAGGATTTCCGCTCGAGCTTCGCGTCGGGCGATTACTGCAAACGCATGGCTGGCGTGTTCACCATGCTAAGGCTTACCGCGATCCAGTGACAGAGAAGGTGCGGGAGACTGACCTTCTGGCGACGCAAGCCTTACACGGGAAATCGAAGGACAACGGCCAACGGTTGACGTAAACCTCGTAATCGAGTGCAAAACATCTACAGACAAACCGTGGGTCCTATTCCACAACCCCGCAAATTATGGTTCCGTATGGCTCCTTATCGGCGGCCCCGAGTACGCCGAAACGTCGCCATTGACTTCTCGAGGCCTCCGCCGCGGTGCCAAACTACCCTGGCCATCTGATTTTCACTCAGTGGTAGTGCACGGGGGCCGTTCGGGCCTTTTGGATCATACAAAGACGGTGATCCTACAGGGCCTTATGCGGCTCTTCATGGAGTTCTAGCGGCCAGCCAAGCACTAGCTACTGATCCTAGTGAACTCGTAAGGAACATTCGGCTTCGGGCTAAATACTTACGGATGTGGGTATCAATGGTCGTGGTCGCAGGAGAGCTTTTCTGCTATCAGCTCGACTCGGGTGGCGCTGAGCAGCTCACCCGCATTGGGAGCGCAGACGCACTGGTCCCATCGACGGCGGCGTATCAGACGAATCGAGTGCCCATTGTATCCGAGGACTCACTTGATCAGATACTAGCGCCGTTTACCGTAGCGGTCCAACAGTTCCTATCCACGGTCTTGGAGGATGCCAGTGGACTCCAAGAGATCGCCGAGGGGGCACTGAAGACGGCGCAGATGCCTGCAGCGTCAGGCAATCCTCCTTAGGGTTCGTAGCGGGTGGCGCGGCGCTCCTCGAGGCCGATTAGAGGAAGCGTAAGCTCGTTCGGGCGCTGGCATGAGCGCCTGCAGCTGATGCGCAAATCGTTAGGCAGACGCGCCCACCTTCCTCGATGCCCGTTGTCTCAAGTGCGCCAATGGCGTACATTATCACATGCGCTTGTCGAGACCCCGGTCTTCACCAGCTCATTGCGGGGCCTGCTCAGCGCTGAGGAATACCGGCAGCTCCAGATCGCCCTTCTACTGAGACCGAGGCAAGGGGCCCTGATCCGGGGGTCGGGCGGTCTCCGGAAGTTGCGGTGGGGCGCCGCGGGGCGGGGCAAGCGTGGGGGCCTGCGCCTCATTTACTACTGGGAGCCGTCGGACGAGCTCTTCTATTTGCTCTACACCTATCTCAAGAACGTGCAGGATGATCTCACCCCGGGCCAAGTGCGGATCCTTCGCGGGCTGGTCGAGGAGGAACTCAAGTGAAGAACCAGGATTTCGCTAAGCTGACGCGAAGCGTCAAGCAAGCGGGGCAGATCCGCCGCGGGCGGTTGGCCCCGAGTCGAGTCACCACGTTCGCGGCGGCGGACGTCCGCGCCATCCGGGAAAAACTTGGCAAGACGCAAACCGAGTTCGCGCTCATGATTGGCGTCAGTCCGGCCACCCTGCGGAACTGGGAGCAAGGGCGGCGGCAACCGGAAGGTCCCGCCCGCGCCCTCCTGCGGGTCGCGGCCCGCAATCCCAAGGCAGTCGCCGCAGCACTCGCGAGCTAGCCACGCTCCGCGCTGCCTAACCCACACATGCAGCCGTAAAGCGTTTGAGGTGGTCTCCGGTGAAAGCCGGGGCCGATAGCGGTCGATGGAGCATAGGCTAGTGCAACACGCGCGAGTCGCTTGCAGCTGACGCGCAGGTCGTTGGGCGCACCACCGGGAACCCCGCTATCTCTGAATTATGCCTCTGCGGGAGCGTCCTTCATGGCGGTTGAGCAGCCAATCATTCATCGAGATCCCGACATCCTCCCCGCGCTTCCGCTCGCGGTAATCGCCTTGGTGGCGCCCCGCTCCACCGGTGCAGCAGTCACTCCGTATCACGAACGCAGGTCAACTCGCCCGGCGAATAGCCCAGCTGCTGATCAGCCGCGCTCAGAGCGCGCTCCACCAGCGCCCTCCCCGGTGATTCCCCTCCTCAGTTCTTCCTCATCGTCGGCGGCAACACCCCGTTCAACCGGAGATAGATCGCCTGCTGGCCATAGTGGTTCGCCCAATCCGTCACCAATCCGATCATCGCGGCCGCGCGCTGCGCGCTGTGGCCATAGTAAGGAACCAAGTCACCGAGCTGGGCGTCGGAAACCCGGGCGAGCGCGGCATCGCAGAAGGCCAGTGACCGTTGCAGGGCGGCGACCAGATCCTGCTTCTTTTCGGTCGGCTTGAGAGCCGCCTCGGCATCGGGGCCGACCCCGCCGATCGCTCTACAGGTGATGCGGTTGTCTCCCTGAATATGCAGGATCAATTCTCCGAACGTCATCTGCGCCGGCGTGGGTTTGTACCCGAACTTGTCTGCGGGCATCACCCGGGCCGCCATCAACAGATTCTTGCCGCTGTCGTGGGCGGCGTTACGGACCGCGTTCGAGACCGGGTTGCTCTGCGCCAGGAGAGCGCCTGGTGTCGATACGAGAGCGAGCAGAACCAACAAGCGGAGTATGCGCATCAGGAGTTCCGGGTTGAGGTGTCAGCGCGCGTCAGTTCCGCACTCGCGTGTGGACCGACGTCCACGTGTCCTGCCACGTCTTGCCTCCATCGGCCGAGTACGCCAACACCAACCGGTAGGACGTCGGCGTGATGGCGGACAAGACGCTTCGAGCCAGCACGGTTCGCCCATCGTCCAGGCGTTCCAGGTTGTAGAGCTCGCCCCGCCCCTCGCGGAACCCCCCGATCGCGGGCGGGCTCAGCTCCCCGCCCCGGCTGCTCGCGAAGGTCACGTTCCACTGGTGCGCCAGGGGATCGTAGGTTCGCAGGATCAGGCCTTCGCTGTGCCCGGACGGCGGGTCCGATTCGAGCTCCACCAGGACGGCGCGGCCGTTCCACACCTTCCGCGCGACTGACGTGCCCTCGAAGTGAATCCACCTGGCCGTATCAGTCAGCGGATGGAGAAGGCGCGAGTTCCGCACCTTCCACGAGCCGATCTCGAAGTCGAAGTCGTGCGACCCGGAGTTGGTAGGAGGCGAAGGCTCGTCCCGAATCCGGGTGTCGGTCGCGACCCAGTTGAGCTCCCAGGTCTTTCCTCCGTCATCCGAAAACGACTGCTCGAAGCGGCACGACGTCGGCGTAATGTCCTTCCAGACGTTCCGCACCAGGATCATCCGGCCGTCGTACTCTTCCCAGTCGAAGAATTCGCCGCGTCCGTTCTTGAACTCACCGACCGTGGGCACGCTCATGGTGCCGACGGCGGCGTTCACGAAATTGAGGCTCCACTGGCGCGATTGGGGACGGAACAGCCGGAGCGACAAGCCCTGGATATGCCGCCCGTCCGGCCCGTCGACCTCCAGCTCCACCGTGTTGGCTCGGCCGTTCCACACCTTCCTCACCACGGAGGTGCCTTCGTACTCGAGCCAGGTCGTGTCGCCGGACAGGGGTCGCCGGAGCCGGGAGATGTGGGTCTTCCAGTTCCCGATCTCGAAATCGAAATCGTGCTCCCCCTTCGGCCGCGCCGGACCGCGCGAGGACAGCAGGCTCAGCGCAAGGAGAGAGATCGTGGCGACGTGCTTGAGCAATGTCATCGCTGCTCCTCCAGTCGTCGGGTAGGCTCGAGCCTGAGATCGGCGGTCGGCTCGGCGGGCTCGCTCACCAAGAGTGGGCGCTCGGGGTGCGATTGAGATTGAGCGAGAGGACGCCGAACTGGTTGTAGTTGCCGGTGATGTCGTGCATGAGCTTGGGCCGGATCAGGTCCGCCAGATCGATGTCGGCGTAGACGATCCCCTCCTCGTCGATCAGCTCGGCGATGGCGAGACCATCGGGGCCGTAGGTGCCATTGCCCCATATGAGCTTCTCGGCGTAGGTCGGGATCAGCTTCCGGTGCCGGCCCACCTTGAACGCGGCTGTCATGCTTCTCCCGTTGAGATGCGGGTGGCCCGCAGTATGGAGGGCCAGGCGGAGCCGTTCTAGGACGGGAGCTGCGGATTGGTACGGGAGTGGGCGCGAGCGGTGGTGCGGAAGGCGGCGGGGGTCAGGCCGGTGTGGTCGCGGAAGACGCGGGAAAAGTGACTCTGGTCGAAGAACCCCGCGCGAAGGCCGATCTCGGCGATGGAAGCGCTGCTGTCCGACAGGTCCCGGGCTGCGCGTTCGATGCGGAGCCGGCGGACATAGTCGCCGATCGACCGGCGGTAGTGCGACCGGAAGGTGCGCGCGAGATGAGCCGGGTGGATGCCGACTTCGCGGGCGATCGACGACAGGGTGAGGGGCTGACTCATACTCTCATGGATCAGGTCATGGGCCTGGCGCAGCCACTGGGGCCGCGGCCGCGCGGGTCCCTCGCGGCCGGCGCGAGCTGCCTCGACCAGCACCTCGAGGATCAGACCCTCGACCGCGAGTGGGGACAGGCCGTCGCCCCAAAGAAACTCCCGGTAGATCTGGTGCCCCAGCACCGCCAGCTTCGCGTTCCGGACCAGGCCGGGCCTCGCGGTGACGTCCGAGACCGGCTCGAGCGACCTGAGCCGCTCGGGGCCGATCTCAATCAAGAGGCACGTGGCGCCCTCGCGGCCAAACTCGTCGGCGTGTCGCTCGGCGGCCGGCTTGAACACCATGGAGTGCGGAGGGCACTCATGGTCCTGGGCCCGCATCCGCTCCGCATACGCGCCGGAGACGACGAAGCAGATGCTGGCATCGCGGTGCTCATGCCAAGGAAGCCGGCGGTAGGGCGGTTGGGCAAATTCCTTAAGGCGAAAGCCACCCATCGCCTTGGTCCTGGCCATGCCCAGCTCGGTGGAGTGGTGGTGATGCATCGCGGGCCCCTGTCGGGTTGGTATCGTTGTTCGCCGGACGGTTGGGCGGGGTCGTAGGTTCCACTGGTGGCGGGGGCCTGATGGGCCTTGAAAGTTGAGGTCTAAGCTGTGCGGTAGAATAACAGGTTACGCCGCAACGGCCGCAGGGAATCATATGGGCCGTCTCCTCTTCATCTGGATGCGCATGGAAGGTGGAGATTGCATGGGTAAGCTGGTCTATTCGATGTTCACGTCACTGGATGGGTACACCGGGACGGGTCGTTAGGCAGCAACTCGGAAGCTTGGATCCTACGAGCGGGAGGCTCGGTACCATGGCACTGAGAGATTGGCCGGGTTCTCGCGTGGCGCTTACCGCTGGCCTCTGGATTCTCATGGGCGTCGCTCTAATAGGCTGGCGCATGAGGACGACTGCGCACGTATTTCAAGGCCAAGAGGTGGATGGTTCCGGCAAGGTTGCTGGTGCGATAGTCACAGTTCCTAGCCCGCTATGGCTCCTTGGTCTTTTCCTTCCACCTCTCTTGTTGTTCATGTTTTGGAGAAGATTTCGATCGGGGCGGCCCTAGGTCCGAACTTGCAACCGATGTGGCACTCCGCGCGGGTCCGGCCACCAGCCGAGCCTGTCCTGAGGCTGACTCCTAGCACGGCGGAGCCAGGTCACGCCGAAGTCACGTGGAGCGGGCAGCTTGCGGGCTACTTCCAACGAGTGGACCCCTGATGCCCGCGCGCCGTCATTTCCTTCTGCTGACCACTGGCTGCCTCCTGACCGGCTTCGCGGCCGGCTGCGGCATTACCGGCCCCTGCGGGCTCGAAGTGCGCGACGCGACGGCGTCCACCTCCGAGAACACGAGCCTCGGCGCCGACTACGCCCAGATTCTTGTGCGACAGTCGCGAGGCGCGCCGGACCGTCTGTCATGGGTGGCCCAGAACACCACGGTCGCACCGGGGGATACCGTGCCCTACCGCCTCGAGCAACATGTGGTCGCCGCCCGGCTGCGCGATGGGGCGGCCGACGGGGTGGTGCTCCTGGAGCTCCCGCTCCCCGGGTTACAGGGGCTCGACGGGGTCGGCGGCATCCTGGAGATCGAGTCCGGATCGTTGTCCGACCAACTCCTCCAAGCTGTCCGGGCGGGACACACGGTGCTGGAGCTGGACACCGACATTCCGGGCCAGGAACACCTGTCGCGGCCGCTCGGCAGCGTGTTCTTCCAGGACTGGCACCGGCAGACATGCGACTGAGCGGTCTCGCCGGGCGACCAGGGATCCGGGCGGAAGCAGCGGTGGAGGGCCGCAGGCGACAAGCGCGTTGCCGCCTGCCTCCAATGCCGGGAAGGCATCGATGGCGGTTCACTGGAACGTACGAAAGTGCAAAGCGAGCGAGTCGCTTGCGCCGCCGAGGGCCTGCGAGGGGGGACCACACGTGAATTTCCTGGTGAGAGCTCTGCCGCTGCTTGGGGTGCTGTGGTGCATGCGCACCCAGGCAGGTCACACCCAGGGAGTTTCGCTCACTGCCGCCACTGGACCGGTGTTCTTGCCCGGCTCGAGCGCCGGCGCCGATTGGCAAGGGCTGCTCGCGGTGGACATCCAGAAGCAGGACGTCGGCGGACGGGTGGAGGCGATGTACACGGGCGTGCCGGGCGCGGATCTGATCGCGCTGACCGGCAACGTAGTTTGGAGGTTTCGGCGGGAGTCACGGAGCCGAGTCGAGCCTTACCTCATCGCCGGCGCGGGCGCTTACGTGAAGTTTTCCGAACAACGCTTTGGCTTGAATGGCGGTGTCGGCGTGCGGCGACCGGTGGGGCCGCTCCGGCTGTTCGCTGAGGTACGGTATCATCGGGTGACACGGAGCTTTGACGAGGCACGCGATGCCGACACTCTCATCCCCGTGTCGGTGGGCGTCACACTGGGGCGCTAACG
>JBBRGF010000183.1:0-6806 GCA_038240975.1 Gemmatimonadales bacterium | reverse complement strand
TTCGACCAGGGGCTCGGCGACCTGTTCGTGATTCGCGTGGCCGGGAACATCGTCGCGCCCTCACAAGTCGGCAGTGTGGAATTCGCCGCCGCGCGCTACGAC
Source organism: Gemmatimonadales bacterium (assembly GCA_038240975.1). GTDB lineage: Bacteria > Gemmatimonadota > Gemmatimonadetes > Gemmatimonadales > GWC2-71-9 > CAVVWJ01. Next base: position 6,704 of record JBBRGF010000183.1, on the reverse strand, counting down.
ACGCGGCTGGTAGTGGTGCTCGGCCACTCGCAGTGCGGGGCCATCATGGCGACGCTCGAGGAGATTCAACGGCCGACGGAGAACCAGTCGCGCAACCTGCGCACGATCGTTGACCGTGTGCGGCCCTCGATCGAGGGATTGCTGGCAACCGAGCTGAGGCACGACATGGACGCGCTGGTGAGGGCAGGGGTTCGAGCCAACATCCGGGCATCGGTGAATCACCTTCGGCATGGCTCCGAGGTGCTGGAGCAGCTCATTCAGAACGAGGGCGTGCGCGTGGTGGGCGCCGAGTATTCGCTGGAGACAGGTGTCGTCGCGTTCTTCGAGGGCGACATCAGATAGCAGAATGTCATCCCGTGCGGAAGCAAGGGATCCTCCGGTAGCGTAGTTCCTGCCCGATTCGGTTCTCGTCCCCAAATACATCGCTGCAAAATATCGTCTCCAGCCGCTGGCACGGGAGTCGCATTTTCATGGCTCCGCGAAAGAGTCATCTCGGCACAGCCGTGCAGCTAACGGCTCCGTCTCGTCGAGACTGAGACTTTTCGCGACACAGTCCCTTTACAGGCTGCAATAGCGCGCACCATCCGACCTCACCAGATGGAGTCGGCAAGCCTGCGTCTGCGTCGAAAACAGAACCACAACGCGTTACCGCGCAGGATCTTGGGCGTGTTTGCGACAAGCTCGATGCAACTGTGGCTCGCGGCTGTAGCGATGGCGCTACGAGTTGACACCGAATCCCAGCGACGAGGAGCCCGAACGAATGTCCGTGCCGATGATCTCCACACCCGCGCCAATTGCGGCAGTCACCAATCTGCTGGGCTCGATGCGGCGCGTGGCGAAAGACCAGTGGCTCTCGTCCCGCGAACTGGATGAGCTGCGGCGGACGCGTCTTCGGCAAGTGCTCGCGCGGGCAGCCGACTCGCCGTACTACGGCTCGGTCCTTTGTGAAGCGGGCTTCGCGGACACCACGGCGTTCGAGCTGGAAGATCTGAAGCGGCTGCCGCTCCTCGACCGGCACGTGATCGCCCGGCATGGTCTCGAGGCCTTCCTGACGGTGGAGCGCGAAGGGCTCGTCGGCGTATCGACGTCGGGCTCGACCGGAATGCCGGGCCGCTTCCTCCGCTCGAAGGTCGAGGAGGCCGACTACTCCGCCCGGTGGTGGAGGGTGTACCAGGCATACGGCTGCGGCGCCCGCGACAGCCAGATCAACGTTGGCGTCGTCGACAAGCCCGACCGCGCTGGAGCGATCACGTACCTCCGCCGGATGGGCATGCTGCCACGCGTGGAGAAGGTCGGCTCGGACGTGCACCCCTCGAAGGCGCTCGAGCGATTTAAGGCCCTGAATCCGCCGATCCTGACGGGGTACGCCGGAGCCATCGAGGGGCTGGCCGACCACGTGCTGGCCACCGGCGCGGAGATCAAGCCGCCCCGGGCGGTCTTCTGCACCGCAATGGAAGTCACCGAGCGCTGTCTCAGCGTCGCCGAGCGGGCCTTCAAGGCGCCGGCGGTAGACGTGTTCGTAACGAACGAGTTTGGAGTCGTCGCCTGGTCGTGCCCCAAGCGGCGCGATGTGATGCATGTGAACGACGACAGTTTCGTGATCGAGATACTCGCACCGGACGGCACCCCGGTGGTTCCGGGCCAGGTGGGCGAGCTGGTGGTGACGAGCCTGGGCCTCACGTCCATGCCGCTGATTCGTTATCGGATGGGCGACATGGCCGGGCAGGTCACCGGGAGCTGCGGCTGCGGCCGGGGGCTTGGTCTGCTGACGCGAGTGCAGGGCAGGACGGCGCACGCCATACGACGGTCCGACGGCGCGTTGATCACCACACCGTTCATCACCAGCCTCTTCGGCAGGATTGACGCCCACGAATGGGTTCGGAGGTTCCAGGTGCGGGAAGAGCCGGGTCGCCGGCTTCGCTTCCTGCTCCACGTGGCCCGCCAGCCATCCGCGGCGCAGCGCCTCCGGCTGCAGAACTCCGTGGTGAGCGCGCTGGGTCAGGACTTCGAGATCGAGCTCGATTTCGTGGACAACATTCCGAACGCGCCGACCGGCAAGCTGCAGTACGTGGTGCCGCTGGCGAGCTAGGGCTGGCGCCGGATCCGGGGTGGCTGCCAAGCTTCACCGTCCATCCGTGTCGCCACCCATCTCGGAGCAGCCCATGCCCGGCCCACGCCCATTTCTGGGCATTGCAGCGCTTGTCGTCTGCCTCGCAGCCCCGGTTTCAGCGCAGACCGATTCGTCGCGCCTCACTCTCGACCGCATTTTCGCTTCGAACGAGTTCAATCCCGAGTTCCTGGGCGCCGTGCGCTGGCTCGACGGCGAGGCCGCGTACACCAGGCTCGAGGCCGACAGCTCCGCACCCGGAAGCCGCGCTCTCGTGCGCTACGATGCCGCCAGCGGGCGGCGCGAGGTATGGGTGCCGGCCTCCCGCCTGGTCCCCCGGGGCGACTCGCTGCCGATCGCCATCGAGGACTACACCGTTTCGCCGGACAGGCGGCGCCTTCTCCTCTTCACGAATTCGCGGAAGGTCTGGCGTCAGAACACCCGGGGCGACTTCTGGACGCTCGATCTGTCCACCTGGCGGCTCCGGAAGCTCGGCGGCCCTGACGCCGCCCCATCTACCCTCATGTTCGCCAAGTTCTCACCCGACGGCGGTCGAGTGGCGTACGTCCGCGAGCACAATCTCTATGTGGAGAGTCTCGCCGACGGCCGCATCACCCAGCTTACCCGCGATGGCTCTCGCACGATCATCAACGGCACCTTCGACTGGGTGTATGAGGAGGAGCTGAACCTGCGTGACGGGTTCCGCTGGAGCCCCGACGGCCGTCGGATCGCCTTCTGGCAGCTCGACGCATCGGGCGTTCACGACTTCGACCTGATCAACGACACCGACTCGCTGTATTCGTTCGTCATTCCGGTGCAGTACCCCAAGGCGGGTACCACCAATTCCGCGGCGCGCGCGGGCGTGGTGAGCGCCGACGGCGGTGCGCCGGTATGGCTCGATGTGCCTGGAGACCCACGGAACAACTACATCGCGAGGCTGGAATGGGCGGCACGCTCCGACGAGGTGATGCTGGAGCGCCTGAACCGGGCTCAGAACACCATCGACGTGCGCCTGGGCAACGTGCGCGACGGGAAGACTCGCACCGTCCTCACCGAGCGCGACAGCACCTGGGTGGATGTGGTCGACGATCTCCGGTGGATCGACGGAGGCAAGAGCTTCACCTGGATCAGCGAGCGCGACGGCTGGCGGCACCTCTATGTCTTCGCGCGCGACGGCTCGAAGATTCGCCTGGTGACGCCTGGCGCGTTTGATCTGCACAATCCGCAGAGCGCCTTCGGCTCGTCCTACGTCGCCGGCGTCGACTCCGCCGCAGGCTGGATCTACTACACTGCCTCGCCCGACGACGCCACGCAGCTCTATCTCTACCGCGGCCGCCTCGACGGAAAGGGAAAACCGGAGCGCGTCACGCCCCGCAGCCAGGCGGGCTATCACCTGTACCAGATCTCGAGCGACGGGCGGTGGGCCTTTCACGCGTATTCCACGTTCGGGTCACCGCCGGTCGTCGATCTTGTCCGCTTGCCCGAGCACAAGAGCGTGCGCACGCTCGTCGCCAATCAGGCGCTCCGCGACGCGGTCGGCCGTCTCGAGCGCGGCCGGGTCGAGTTCATGAAGGTCGATGCAGGAAACGGGCTCCGGCTCGACGGCTGGGTCATGAAGCCGCCCGGGTTCGACTCGACCAAGCGCTACCCGGTGCTCTATCACGTCTATGGCGAGCCGGCCGGCCAGACCGCGCTCGACCAGTGGGACGGCAAGCAATACCTCTGGCACCTCATGCTCACGCAGCACGGCTACGTGGTGGCCAGCGTCGACAATCGCGGTACGCCGTCACCGCGGGGGCGCGCGTTCAGAAAGGCCATCTACAAGAAGATCGGCCTGGTCAATTCTGCCGATCAGGCCGCGGCTGCGCGAACGATGCGCCGGTGGCGCTGGGTCGACTCCACCCGGATCGGCGTATGGGGGTGGAGCGGCGGCGGCTCGACGACGCTCAATCTGATGTTCCGTTACCCCGACGTGTACCAGACCGGCATGTCGGTGGCTCCCGTGCCCGACGAGCGGCTCTACGACACGATCTATCAGGAGAGGTACATGGGCTTGCCGCAGGAGAACGAAGCGGCCTACCGGGAGGGATCTGCGCTCTTCTTCGCCGACAGCCTGCGCGGCAATCTGCTGATCGTCCACGGCTCGGGTGACGACAACGTCCACTTCCAGGGCACCGAGCGGCTCGTCAACGCGCTGGTCGCCGCCAACCGGCCGTTTACCCTCATGGTGTACCCCAACCGGTCGCACTGCATCTGCGAGGGCGAGGGGACGGGCCTGCATCTCTATTCACTGCTCACCCGCTACCTCGAGCAGAACCTGCCGGCGGGCGGGAAGTGACCTCCATGCGGCGCCGACCCCCGAACGGAGGCTCGGGCGACTGGCACGAAGGTCGCATTTTCACCTCTGTGTTGCGAGCTCTGTTTCGGTCGGCGTAGACGAACGTGCCGTCTGGACGGGGCAATCCCGCAGGCAACAGTCTCCCGCTCCAGGCTGCAAGAATGCGCATGGTCCAATGTAGGTGGATCACGACGGCGCACTTGCGAAGCCGGGCGCACACCGACAGAGGCGATATGATGAGCAGGAATCTGGCCCGCGCAGTCGGTGCATGCACCACGGTTTTGTGGCTTGTCGGCTGTAGCGACGACACCACGGCCCCCGACGTCGATATTCAGGCCGCCACCGCGGAGATCACGGCACTGGCGGCCGAAGTCCGGCAGCTCGCCGCCAGCAATGGGATGACGGCACTGCAACGCCCGGCGCCGATTCGTCCCGACCTGTCGCGGCTCGGACAGGCGCTGGCATTCGACAAGGTGCTGAGCGGCAACCGCGACATCTCGTGCATGACCTGCCACCTCGCCGGACTCGCCACCGTCGATGGCCACAGCACCGCGATCGGCACGGGGGCCACCGGTCTCGGCCCATCGCGCGTGCACCCGCAGGGAACCTTCGTGCACCGCAACGCGCCGCCACTCTTCAATCTCGGTGCGACCACGGTACTCACCTGGGACGGCCGGGTATTCAAGAACGCGTCGGGTGTCATCCGCGTTCCGGGCACCTCGCTGCAACCCGCTCAGCGCGCGGCGCTCGAGTTCGGTCCCCTCTCTGCTCTGCCGATGTTCCCGGTTCTGGCGCGGGCGGAGATGCGAGGCAATTCCGGCAACGAGCTGGCCGCCTTTCCCGACGACCAGCCGCGGAAGATCTGGCCCGCGCTCATGACCCGCTTGAGGGCTATTCCCGCATACCGGCCCATGTTCGAGGCCGCGTACCCGGGCGTGAGCTTCGACTCGATGAACTTCGCGCATGCCGGCAACGCGATGGGGGGGTGGATCGAAGCGGTGTTCACGTTCACCAACTCACCGTGGGATCGATTCCTGGCCGGAAACGACGCGGCGCTCTCCGACGCTCAGCTCCGCGGCGCCAAGGCCTTTCTCACCGATGCCAAGTGTGCCCAGTGCCACAACGGACCGCTGCTCACCGACCAGAAGTTCCACAACGTGGCGATAGCGCAAGTGGGTCCGGGCTTCGGCAACGGCGTCAACGGCACCGACGACTTCGGGCGATTTCGGCAGACCGGGCGGCCCCAACACCGCTACCAGTTCCGGACGGCTCCGCTGCGCAACGTGGAGCTGACGGCTCCCTACGGCCACGACGGCGCGATCGTGAACCTGCGGGCCTGGGTGGATCACTACAGCCAATCCGACGTCAAGCTCAGGGCCTACGATCCTGGGCAGCTCGAGCCCCTGCTCCGAGGCACCATGCAGCCGACTGTGGCCGACATCCTCGCCACGCGGGACATCAAGCTGAAGACGTTGACGATCCAGCCAGGAGCGGTGGACGACATCACCGAATTTCTCAAATCGCTCACCGACCCCGCCGCGCGCAACCTGCGGAGCGTGGTGCCGGCGAGTGTTCCCAGTGGATTGCCGATAGACGACCTGCAGTAACCGCCGTGACCGACCGACCGATCGGTCGGCCCCGCATCACACCTGCTCCCCCGAGCGCGCTCGCGCCGGGGTTGGCCCCCCCGCGACTCGCGCGAGATCCTGGTTCCCTCCATACTTGAGCCGTGAAACCCCCTACGGCCAAGAGCGCCGGAGTTCTGACAATGACAACGCGATTCGTGGCGTTGCGCCCCGGATTGATTCTCATCGGAGTCGCGAGCTGTGCATTCGCGTGCTCCAAGCCGAGCCATCGCGTTGTGCAGGCTCCCCGCGCGCCTGCCGACTCTGCGCCCTCCTTCGTGAACAAAGTATGGAAGGTCAGCCGGTCGTCCGGCGTGGAGGTGGGCGCGCTCTACGTGTTCCTCTCGGATGGGACTTTACTCATCGCGTCGTCGCATGGCACGCCCTCACTCGGGCGATGGGCGTTCGTGAGCGACACGCTGACGCTGGTCGAAGAGGGCATCCCTCACCGGGCGAACGTGCTGAGACTCGGAAGCGGTGAGCTCAGCATACGGTTTGCGGACCATGGAGCTCCGCTGGACATCACGTTCACTCCGGCAACAGGCCACGCACCATGGACCGCAGGTCATTCCTCGCCCTGACGGTGGAGGAGGCAACCGCATGATTCGAAAACTCGCTTCGGGCGGCTTTCGTC
>JBBRGF010000182.1:0-6818 GCA_038240975.1 Gemmatimonadales bacterium | reverse complement strand
GTGCCCCAGAAGGTCGTTCAGCAGCAGAGCAAGCGGCGACATGGCGGCGGCGACGATCGCTGCTGCCAGCATCCGGCGCGGCGGGCCAGGCATGACCAGCGGAAAGAGCGCGACGATCATCGGCACCAGCGTCAGCGGCTGAATGACCCCGCTTTCCAGATACCACTGCCACGTAGTGGTGAATGCGACGATGAAGCAGACCACCACCTGATACAGAAGACCCAGCGTGTGAAGCCGTGCCGGCGACGCATGGCCTGCCCGCGCGACCCACTACAATGCCGCGGATACAGCGGCGACCGACAGATCGGCAAGCGCGAACCCCTGATTGCCGAACGCCGCGGGAATACCCGTGACTTTTCCCACGGTCCACACGAGGAGGTACAGGAAGGGCTCGAACCCGAAGATGACGAAGATCAGCAACGCAAGAAAACGGACGCGCCCGCGCACCTGCTCGAGAAGATCGGGGGGCAGCGCCGAGATCCGGCGCGAGTCCGGGGGTGGGACCTGCGGGCCCAACAGCGTAACGGGGTCGTGCATCGTTTACGCCTGCTTCTGTGTGAGCAGCCCCGCGGCCGCGACCTGTTCTCGCAGCACACGGATGGCCAGATCTATGGTCCGCCGATGGGTCCGGAATGCCAGAACCGCTGCCCGAAGGGTGAACCTGCCGTCGAGCACGGTCGAGGAAAGGAACACTCTTCCATCCCGGCGGACACCGTCGACGATCGCGCGGTTGATCTCATCGGCCCGTTCGGGACTGGCGCCCTCGGGAGCCCACCGGTACGTCACGATCGAGAGGTCGGGTGGGGAACCCACTTCGAATCCGAGGGTCTGTATCTGCTGGTGAAAATACCGCGCCAGCAGCAGCTTCTCATCGAGGGCGGCTCGAAAGGGCTTCGTTCCCAGTGTGATCAGGGGCAGCCACATGCGAAGAGCGCGAAAGTGCTTCGACAGCTCGGGCGAGACATCGGCCGGTGAAATTTCCCCAGCCTCGCGAATCGCATCCTGCATGTAGTTGCCGGAGTAGTCGTGGGTGGCCGCGAGTCGCTGGGCATCCCGGACGACCACGATTCCCGAACCATAGGGAAGGAAGAGGCTCTTGTGCGGATCGAGTACTACGGAATCCGACCGCTCGATGCCTCGAAGCGCGGTCCGACCGTGGTCGGTCAGAAGGAAAAAGCCGCCATAGGCGGCGTCGACGTGCAGCCAGCAGCGTTCGCGCTGCGCGATGGCGGCGATGGCGTCGAGCGGATCCACCGCGCCGGTGTCCGTCGTACCGGCCGCCGCGATGATGAGCCACGGATTGAGCGCCTTCGCGCGATCCGACGCGATGACTTGTCCCAGCGCGTCGGAGCGCATCCGGAAACGGTCGTCGACAGGGATGTGACGGACCGGCGCTTCACCCATGCCTGCAATGCGGAGCGCCCTTTCGATGCAGTGGTGCGCCTGCGTCGTCAGGTAGACGACGGCGGAGCGGTAGTCGGCCCCCTTGAGGCCATGGGCATCGCGCGCCGTTGCGATCGCAGCCAGCGTGGCGATACTCCCTCCAGACGCGATCGTGCCGCCTGCGGCCGCGGGGTACCCTACGAGATCGGCCACCCACCGAACGAGCATGTTCTCCATTCGCACGGGGCCGGGTCCGGTGAAGAAGATGCCTGCGTACTTGTTGCTCACCGCCGCCAGGTAATCACCGAGCGCCGAGTGGTAGAGGCCGCCCCCTGGGATGTAGGCGAGATGTCCGCCGGAAGCTGTATTCCCGCCGGGCCGCACGACGTGATCCTCCAGCAGGCCGATGGCCGCCTCGATGGAAATGCCCTGCTCGGAGATCGGCGAGTCGAGCAGGCCGACGCCCTTGTCGTCGGTGTCGTAGTAGGCTTTGAGGGTGTCGATCTTGCGGAGGAATCGCTCTGATGATGCGACAACGGCATGTCGGAGCCGCTTTCGGCGGGTGGCGCCGGGATCGAGCGGGCGAGCTTCCCGCTCGAGGCGGCGGATGCGCTCGAGGAGGTCGGTGTCGATAGGGTCGGTCACTCCTCGAGGGAGCCACCTTCGGGCACGGCCTGAGCGTCATCTCTCGTCTGCTCGGAGTCCTTTGCCCGATCGAGTTTCCGCTGCTGCTTTTCTTCCTTCTTGCGCTGCTTGTTGAGCTCCTTCTGGCGCTTCTCAAAACCGAAATTGCGTTTCGGCAAGGGTACACTCCGGTGGGATGGGACTGGGAAACCGGCGAGCGGGGATGAACGCCGGCGGCGCGGTGGTCAGCGCCCGCTCAGGCGGCCGGGCTGGAAGACGGCCCCAGGCCCTGCTCCTTCAACCAGCCGAGGAGTGCAAAGGTGACATCCTCGACCGACTGACCAACGACCTGAGGGATTACCGGCCAGCGCTTTCCGGGCCCCATCAGATACCACATTGCCGGTACCGCCGCCTCATGCCGACGCTCGTTTGCCGGCTGAGCATCGTAGGACACGAAATGAAAATTGCGACCGCGGTAGGTGACGCGGTGTTGCTCGATCTTGTAGCTGCTCATCGGGACACTCGTGGAGTAGGTCGGACACGTACCAGCCTACTGTAATCTAATCACGAATTCCCTCTGATGATCCGGATGACCGTACAGGCGGGGCGCCGGCTTCCCTGGCCCGGCGGGCGGTTTCCGCGTCGAGTCGCTCACGGAGTGCGATCAGAATCGGGTCGGCGGAGGTGTACTGCTGCCCGTAGGCGAGGTTGAAGGCGTAGTCGAATTCCACGGGGTTCTTTCCCTGTGTGTGCTGCAGGATGGTCTCGAGCTTGTCGAGGCCCTTCGCGATCTTCGCCTCGGGCGTGGCGGCGGCCTCGTATTCGTCCCACAGGTCGGTGATCTCGCGTTGCATGGCCGGCGCCAGCGGCGCGATCAGTTGCAGCAGATCGGCGCGCTCCTGGCCGGCCTTGGCGTTGCCGGCCCTCTGCGCCGGCGCCGGGATGTCGCCGCCGATCGCTTCGCCGAGATCGTGAATGAGGCACATCTTGAGCAGACGCCCAAGATCGACGTCGGCGGAGCGGCCGTAGAGCACCATCGCCATCAGGCACAGGCGCCAGGTATGCTCGGCCACGCTCTCCCGCTGGCCCTCCGAGGTCCAGCCGCTGCGCGTCACCAGCTTCAGTCGCTCCGCGTCGCGGAGGAACGTGAGTACGCCGTCCAGCTCGTGGGCGGGAATCAATTCCATGTCAGCCGCCGTTGCCCTCGGTGATCACCAGATCGGCCCGCGCGCAGCGCTGCCGCAGCGCCTTTGCCGGGGCGTACTCGGGTGACTCCCACCATGACCGGGCGCGCTCGACTGTCGGAAACTCCAGAATCACGAGCCGCCGAGGGGTCCACTCGCCCTCGCGCACGTCGACGGCTCCGCCGCGCGCGAGGTAGCGTCCGCCGTATGCGCGGATGCTCGGCGGCGCGAGGCGCTTGTACTCTTCGTACGCCTCGGGATCGAGCACTTCGACGTTTACCACGACGTAGGCCGCCATGCCGCGCGCCGCCGTGATCACGGCACGGAGCGGCTCTGCTCGCGCAAAACGGCCAGACTCTTGGACCCGAGGGTGAGCAGCGCCTGGAAAATGCCCTTGACCCCCACCGTTGCTCCGGTCCGAGGTGCGCCGCCCCTTTCGCTGACCACCGTGATCGTACCCGTCGCGTCTTTGAGCTGATAGGCGCCGACCCCGAGCCCTCCGGCCGACCCCTTGACCTCACCCTTGATCTGCACCGTCTTCCCGTCGTAGTGAGACGGATTGTCGAGCAGATGCCCGATCGGGGTAACCGAGGCGCACCCGGTGAGGACACCCAGGATGCCGGCGAACGCGATGAGAGTGGCGGACCGGCGGAGGCGGGGAGCAGTAGTGGGCATGTCGGGTACTCCGGATGGAGGTACGATGCGCATCGCTGTCACCAAGCATACTCAGATCCGGGCGTCCTGCCCGGTTCGCGTACCGACGAATATCTCGCGCCCATACCGGTCGCGCGAACTGCGGGCGTCGAGTCCCGCCTCCGAGAGCCACTCCATCCATCGCGCACGAGCAAAGAGTCCTTCGACGTGGCGGTCGTGCTCGACGGTAATGGTTCCGTCGGCGTCTCTCAGAAGAAAGGCGTAGTCGACGACGTACGTATCATCGGCCGGATCCGGGTCCCATTCCCATGCCAGGTAGCGAAGCCCGCGGCCGTCAGCGGCGTCGTGCCCGCCGTGGTCGGTCTCCGGCGCGAACGTTTCTCGAACGAAGTCGGGAAGGGCGGCAACCGTGCCTCCGGGACGGCAATGAATCGCAGCCGTCCGCAGCGTGGCCCGGACCGCTGCCGGGTCTGTGGCGTACATGATGGCATCGTGGATCAGGACGACGTCGAATTGGCGGCCAAGGCGCATCGACCGCATGTCGCCCACGAGGTGCTCGCACTCCGGATTGACCGTCCGGCTGACCGCCAGCATGGCCGAAGCGAGGTCAGTCAGTGTCATTCGGAATCGGTGCTTGAGGTGAAAGGCGAGGCTGCCGCCTCCGGCCCCGAGCTCCAGTAGAGTCTCGGGCTCTGACCTGGAGGCCGGCGCCAGCAGCGGCAGCAGGTCTGCCGCCTCTCCCTCGTATTCGGAGGCGGGCGACAGCAGTGGCCACCAGCCCGCGAGATCGTCATATAAGCGAGGCACAGACCATCACTTCACGGTGGGAAAGTTCGTTGTCACCCCGCCCTGTCGAACCGTGCGCGCCACCCGCTCGGCAAAGATCCGCGCGCCGGCCTGCACCATTCTATCGGGCTCGCCTTTCAGCTCGGTCGAATCGTCCAGCAAGACTTCTCCGGTCGAGACCCGGATGAGCTGGCCGGTAAACAGCCAGATCAGGTTGCTGGTCTTGCTGACCTTTGCCATCACCGTCCATGGGGCCTTGACCGTTCTCCCGACAAATCGCGCGCAGGCGACGATGACGCCACACGACTGGTCGCCGGCAGTGGCCCTCGCTTCCGCGGAGGTTGCGACCTCCGCCACCCGACTCACCGGAACGAGCTGGTCGCCGAGGAGCTCTCGGAGCCGGTCGGTCAATACTTTCGTAGCGAGCGCCGACTTGGTCGAATCCGACACCTCCTGCAAGTTGGCCTGCGCCGTGTAGAGCGCTACCGGGAGGAGGGCGACTCGGGCCGTGGACGCCTCGCGAGGGGCGGGAGCTGCGCTCTGGCCCAGGGCTTCCGGAGCCCGGGAGGTAAGCAAGAGCAGAAGAAATGTGATCGCGGATCGAATCCTGACATCGAATAGCATGGAATACCTGGTGTATAGGGTCAGTCCAGTCATGGAACGGCAGAGCCATTCCGCTCACCTGAGCGTGGAAGAAATGTATAGGGATTCATCGGTCGGCCAGTCGTCGGGTGATCTCGTCGACCGAGTCGACCCATCCGTGTACTCTGAGATACTCGTCCCACCATCCATCCTTGTCATCCTCGATCACCAGAATGCTGACGGGCCGGGTTCGGCCGGAGCCGATCTCCATGTCGACGACCTTGAGGGTCGGAGCGGCGCTGACGCGGCCGCCATGATCGCGGACGCACACCTGAATGGCGCGCTCCAGCAGCGGCGTGGCGTCACCTTCATGGAACCAGCCGTAGAGATGCGAGCGGCCTCCGCCGCCTCCCGTGAACTTACCGAGCATATGGGCGGGATGAGCGCGGCGCGTCCGGCGCCTGTGCATCCAGCGACTCCCGATACCTCACGCAGCCTCGGAGAAACTCCGGCCACTCGGGTACGGTAGGACGCGGATCCTGCTTCTCGGGCAACAGGCCCCAGAGCGCGGGGTGATGCCAGCACAGGTCGTGGCCGGTGCTGTCTCGGTGGGCCCGAATGCCACGGCGGAGCGTTCGCACCTCCTCCACCAGCCGCTCACGCGACATGGCGGCAAGATCCTCGTCCATTCGCCCTCCGCAGGCTCGCTGAATGATTAGACATGGGCGGCACCGATCGACCGCAGCACTCAGGCGTCTAGCCGCCCGCCAGGGTGTCCTCCAACACGCTCAACCGGTCGGCCCAGAACTGCTTCACACGCGTCGCCGTCGCCCGATCGGGGAGTTTCCCGTGCTGAAGCTGGACCTGGCTCTTCGCGACTCCAAGTCGTAAGAAGCCCACCGCGACCGATGTCCGGTCGGGCCAGGTGATCCGCATCGACTTTGCGCGCGTGGCGTTCCGAATCGTCAGCGCGACACCAGGCAGCCAGCGTTCACGCACGCGCGGGTCGTGGAAGGCGCCGTACAGCCGGGCTATCGAGACGGCGAAGGTCTTGCTCTTGTTCGCTTCGAACCAACCGTCCCGGCGCTGCCCTATCGCCCGCAGGCCCTTGATGCGCTCGTAGCCCACCGTGACCGTCTGGGCCCACCACCCCGACACCTTGTACTTCTCCTGCACGTGTGCCGCGATGTCGCGGTGCGGCCACGTATGCGCCTGGGCGCGATCGAGCGCCTTGACCCAACGTTCCCACGTGCAGCCGGTGTTCTCTTTGAGCGCGGCGTCGCTCCTGCCGGCGAGCTTCGCGAAGGCGGACGGGTCGGCGGAAAGGGCAGCGGCGGGCTTCGGCTTGAGGAGGTTGGCACGAGCGGTAGTGTAAGATTCGCCGGTCTTGAGCATGCGACGGCGAACGACGCGCTTTACGTCCTTGTTGGCAGGCATCGGAATGTCCCTTGGTCGAGCCGCAGGCGACACGCCCCCCAGCAGCGACACCCGCGGCGTTCCAAAGGCTCGAAGCAGACGGATCCGGGAGTATTCCCCCCTTTGCCTCACGAAGGCCCTCGCTGGGGAAGGGCCGAATGAGGTTGGGCGCGGACCGTCCGCCCGTGC
>JBBRGF010000181.1:0-6822 GCA_038240975.1 Gemmatimonadales bacterium | reverse complement strand
CCTTCGACCGCGATGCCGCCCCTGAGATCGTGCAGTCCGCCGAGGGCTCCCTCCTGTCCGAGGAAGCTGGCGTTGGCCCGCCGGACGTCGGTCCAGGTGTCGGTGTACCCCGTCCGCTGGATTACGCGGGTGACGTTGAACCCCCACGTCTGGGGCCCGCCGCCGGGGTAGCGGAGACTCTTGAACGGAATGCGGATCTCGATCTCGTAGCCGCGCTCGGTGATCCGACCCTTCGACTCCCAGGCGAAGTCGGGATTCTTGTCCGTGCTGCCCGGTATGAGGCTGCTCACCTGGCCGGCGCCTTCGCTGCGGACCCCATCGCTCTGGGCGCCCAATGGATTCACGCCGAAGAAGAATGCGCGGCGGCGGTCGTGGAAGGTGTCGATATCGAGGACGACGTGGTCGTCGCTGTCGATGTTGTCCCGGTCCGCGACGGTCGCGCGGATGGCCGACGGATTCCGGTCATGCGCGATGATGCCGAAGTGGATGGCGTCCGGCGCGTACCAGACCAGGACCTCGGTTGCTTCCTCCGCGGGGCGGCCGTCGACCGGCTGGTACTGCCAGAAGCCGGTGAGACGCGTGGCCCGCGACCAGACCGGCTCGTCGAGCTTGCCGTCCACCACGGCTGTGGCCTCCAGCCGGGGTATGTCCGCGGTTGGCGAGCCCTTCCCCTCGACGACGGCGCCTTGGAGGAGCAGTAGTAGCGCGAGCATGATCCGCTGAATGGAGTGAATGCCAGCCGCGGCCGGCCGGAAAGTTACTCACTGTAAGGTCTACGAAAAGTCCGACGCGAGTGTTTCCCGGGTCCGATTACACGACCGAATTCGGCGAGCCGGCGGTCGCTCTGCGTCCTATACTCGGTCCAATGAAGCGGATATCCGGAGCGCGTGCGATGTGGAAATTTCTGGGAGCGATTCCCGCGGTGATCGGCATCCTGGCGGTATCGGGGACAAGCGGTGCCCCGGCCTGTTCCGCCGTGGAATACAGGCAGTTCGATTTCTTCGCGGGCGATTGGGACACGTACGATGTTGCCGATACTTCCAAGGTCGTCGCGCGCAACCACGTGACGCCGATGGTGGAAGGCTGCGCCATTCGGGAGGTCTACGAGCAGGGCGATGGGATGGTGGGGGAAAGCTTCAGTACCTGGGACGCGGCGCGGCATACCTGGCACCAGAGCTGGGTCACCAACCGGGGTCAGCTCTTGCTGCTCGACGGCGGCATGGTGGGCGGTCGCATGGTGCTCACCGGGACCGACCGATCGGCCGACGGCTCATCATCTCTCCTGCGCGCCGCCTGGAGCCGTCAAGGCGCGGATGTCCGCGAAACGGCCGAGCGCTCGAACGACGGCGGCAAGACGTGGACGCCGGTATTCGATATCGTCTTTCGCCCCCACGCCGGCCGCGGCACCTGAAAGCTCGCGAGGTAGGGGGCGGTCAGGCTGTTTCCCGACTGCGCCACGTTTGCGGGCGTTCCCTCCGCCACGATCCGCCCGCCCTTTTCGCCTGCACCCGGTCCCATGTCGATCACCCAGTCGCTACCGGCCACGACCCGCATGTCGTGCTCGACGACCACCACGGTATTGCCCGATTCCACCAGGCCGTCGAGCTGCGCCATGAGCTTCTCGACGTCCGTGGGGTGCAGACCAGTCGTGGGCTCGTCGAGTACGTAGAGGCTGTTCCCGCGCTGCATCCGTTGTAGCTCGGTGGCCAGCTTGATCCGCTGGGCCTCGCCGCCCGAAAGCTCAGTGGCCGGTTGGCCCAGCCGAAGGTAGCCGACGCCCACTTCCCGCAGCACACCGAGCGCCCGCCGCACGTGTGCCTCGCCGGCGAAGAAGGTCCACGCCTCGTCGACGGTCATGCCCAGCACGTCGGCGATGGATTTGCCGCGCAGCTCGATCTCGAGAATCCGTGGGCTGTACCGAGCGCCGTGGCAGGTGGGGCAGGGAGCGTATACGCTCGGAAGGAAGAGCAGCTCCACCTCGACGAAGCCCTCGCCCTCGCATGTCTCGCAGCGGCCCTTGGCCACGTTGAAGGAGAAGTGCCCGGCACCGTACCGGCGTGCCCGTGCCGCCTTCGTGGAGGCGAAGAGCTTGCGGACATGGTCGAAGAGTCCGGTGTAGGTGGCCAGGTTCGATCGCGGTGTGCGCCCGATCGGCTTCTGATCCACCCGGACCAGGCGCCTGATCTGCTCCGCGCCGCCCTCGATGCGCCCTCCGGTGGCGGGCAGCGCGCTCCGCTCCAGCTCCTCGCCCTCCTCCTCTGTGGCCGGCGCCTCATGCCCGAGGTGCGCCGCCACCAGCTCCACCAGCGCCTGACTCACCAGGCTCGACTTTCCCGAGCCCGAGACGCCGGTCACCGTCGTGAGAACGCCCATGGGGAAGGCCACGTCGAGGTCATGAAGGTTGTTGCGGGTGACGCCGGCCAGGCGCAACGATCCAGTTGCGGTTCGCGGCTCCCGCGCGGCGAAGGCGCCGCGACGAAACAGATGCCGCCGCGTCTCCGACTGCTCGATCTTCTCGAGCCCCTCGGGCGGCCCACTGTAGAGGATGTATCCACCCTGCTCCCCCGCCGCCGGCCCGACGTCCACGATCCAGTCGGCGTGGCGGATGACATCCAGGTCGTGCTCGACGACGAAGAGCGAGTTGCCGGCCGCCTTGAGCTTGTCCAGCGCGCCGAGCAGTGCCTCCGTGTCGGCGGGATGGAGGCCCGCCGAGGGCTCGTCGAGGACATACACGACGCCGAAGAGGTTGGAGCGCACCTGGGTGCCGAGCCGCAGGCGCTGAAGCTCGCCGGGCGAAAGAGTGGGCGTGCTCCGCTCCAGCGAGAGATAGCCCAGGCCCAGGTTCAGCAGGATCGCGATCCGGCTGCACAGATCCTCCGCGATGCGCCGGGCGACGATTGCCTTCTCCGGATGCTGGATGGCCATCTTCTTCACCGCTGGCGCCCGCCCTTCCGCTGCAGGGCGGAAGATGGCATCCAGCCGGTCGAGCGCGAGCCTCGACATGTCAGCGATGTCCAACCCGGCGAATGTGACGGCCAGCGCCTCGGGTCGCAGCCGCTTGCCCCCGCAGACCGGGCACTCGCGGCTCAGAAGGTATCGCGACACCCGCTTCTTGATCGAGAGACTTTCGGTATTCGCGAACGTCTGAAGCACGTACCGCCGGGCCCCCGTGAAAGTCCCCTGGTAGTCCGGCGGCTCCTTCCGCTTGATGGCGCGGCGCACCTCGTCCCGGTCGTATCCCGCATACACCGGCACCACCGGCTGCTCGTCGGTGAAGAGCAGCCAGTCGCGCTCCTTTTTCGACAGGTCGCGCCAGGGCCGGTCGATGTCGTAGCCGAGGGTCGTGACGATGTCCCGCAGATTCTGGCCGTGCCAGGCGGTGGGCCAGGCGGCGATCGCCCGCTCGCGAATACTGAGGGAGGCGTCGGGTACCATCGAATGCTCGGTGGCGTCGTAGATGCGGCCCAGCCCGTGGCACCGCGGACAGGCTCCCTGCGGTGTGTTGGCCGAGAAGTCTTCGGCGTGAAGAGGAGGCCGTTTCGGCGGATACTGGCCGGCACGGGAATACAGCATCCGGAGTAGGTTGGAGAGAGTGGTGACGCTGCCGACCGACGAGCGGGACGTCGGCGACCCGCGCTGCTGCTGAAGTGCGACCGCGGGAGGAAGGCCGTCGATATGATCCACGTCCGGCGTGCCGAGCTGGTCGAACAGTCGCCTGGCATAGGGCGAGACCGATTCGAGATAGCGGCGCTGGGCCTCCGCGTAGAGCGTGCCGAAGGCGAGGGACGACTTTCCCGAACCGGATACGCCGGTGAAGACCACGAGGGCGTCTCGTGGGATGTCGAGCGTGAGGTCCTTGAGATTATGGGTGCGCGCGCCGCGCACCTGAACGAACCCCGAATTCGCCATACGCAGGAGCATAATGTGGGGCCGGCTGCGCGGCGGTGACGACCGTCCCATTGCGGAGCTTGCCTCTCCGCTACTTTGGAGGGATCGAGTCTGGTTCACGCAACTGAAAGGAGTCGGTATGCTTGGAAATAGAGATGCCGTGGCGGTGATCGCGGTGAAGGATCTCGACACCGCCCGGAAATTCTACGAAGGAGTCCTCGGCCTCACGTGGGCCGATTCCATGGATCCCGAGGTGAACGTATATCTGAGCGGGACGTCCAAGATTGCCGTGTATAAGTCGGAGTTCGCCGGCACCAACAAGGCGACAGCGCTTGGCTGGAATGTAGGAGAAGAGGTGGATTCCGTAGTCCAGAGTCTCAAGAAGAAGGGTGTGACCTTCGAGAAGTACGACCTGCCAGGCGGGTCGTGGAAGGGTGACATTTTCGAGGCAGGAGAAGTCAGAACGGCCTGGTTCAAGGATCCTGACGGCAACATTCTCAATGTGCTGAACCGCTAGCGAGAGCGGGGGGTCGGGAGCGCCTTCTTGGCGCTCACGATCCCCGTGTTCATTCCAGCCCACGCCAGTGTCCCTCCGAATCGTCCGTGCTCGATCTTGATGCACTTATCCATGACTACCTCGAGTCCCGCCGCTGCCGCACGCTCCGCCGCGTCGCGTGCCGGGATCCTGAGCTGAAACCAGATCCGCGGGACACCGGCGGCGATGGCCTGCTCCGCCACGCCCAGCGTTTCCTGCCCCCGCCGGAAAACGACCACGAGATCGAGCGGAACCGGGACGCTCGCGAGATCGGGATAGGTGGTCTCACCCAGGATCATGTCCCATCCGGGGTTGACAGGGATGACGCGATACCCGGCGCGCTGAAGGTAGGTGGCGACGAAGTGACTGGCGCGCTGACGCTCGCCCGAAAGGCCGACGACTCCGATGGTTCTCGACTCGGCCAGGATGCGCCGGATGACGGCGATGTCCTGAAACCGGCGGCGCTCCTCCGGGGTAAGCCCGGCGTCGATCATGACGGCGCGCCGAGCGCCTGGTCGAGATCCCACAGCAGATCGTCGGCGGTCTCGAGCCCGATAGAGAGGCGAACGAGCTCGGCGCCCACACCGGCCGCCTCGAGCTCGGTATCGCTGAGCTGCTGGTGGGTGGTCGACGCCGGGTGAATCACGAGGCTACGCGCATCGCCGACATTGGCGAGGTGGGAGAAAAGCTGCAGCGACTCGATGAAACGCCGTCCCGCGGCACGCGCGTCGCCGCCTTCGGCCTTGAGCCCGAAGGAGAAGACCGCGCCGGGCCGCCCGCCGAGATACTTCTTGGCGAGCCCATGATCGGGGTGATCGGGCAGCCCGGCGTACGACACCCACGCGACGGCCGGATGGTCGCGCAGGAATTCGGCAACCGTGAGCGCGTTGGCGGTGTGCCGGTCCATCCGAAGTGAGAGCGTCTCCAGCCCCTGAAGGAGAAGGAAGGCATTCATCGGTGAGAGGCAGGCTCCGGTGTCTCGCACCGTTTCGGCACGGGCCTTCATGAGGTACCCGTAATGCCCGAATGTCTCGAAGAATCTGAGTCCGTGATACGAAGCCGATGGACCCGCGATCGTCGGGAAGGCGGAATAGTCGAAGCGGCCCGACTCGGCGATCACACCGCCGATGCTGTTGCCGTGTCCGCCGATGAACTTGGTCGCCGAATGGATGACGATCGTCGCGCCGTGCTCGATGGGACGGCAGAGGTACGGCGTCGCGAAGGTGTTGTCGACGATCAGCGGGATGCTCTTCGAGTCGGCCAGCCCGGCCAGCGGAGCGAGGTCGAGGATGCTGCCGCGCGGGTTGCCGATCGTCTCGCCGAAAAGAGCGCGCGTGGCGGGCGTGATCGCCTGCTCCCAGTTGCCGAGCCGCGTCGGGTCGACGAACCTTACGCCGATCGAAAGCTTCTTGAAGGTGTGGGTGAATTGGGTGACGGTGCCACCGTAGAGATGCGACGAGGCGACGATCTCGTCTCCCGGAGACAGAAGTGTCATGAGGGCGACGAGCTGCGCCGCCATCCCGCTCGATGTCGCAACCGCGCCGGTCGCCCCCTCCAGCGAAGCCACCCGCTCCTCGAACACGGCGGTGGTGGGATTTCCGATGCGCGTGTAGATGTTTCCGTATTGCCGCAGCTCGAAGAGCTGGGCCGCCATCTCGGTGTCGTCGAACACGAACGAGGTGGTCTGGTAGATCGGCACCGCGCGCGCCCCGACCGCCGCATCCGGAATGTGGCCGGCGTGGAGCATCCGGGTCTCGAATCCGAAGCGCCGCGATTGCGCGGCAGGTATGGCGGGTTTCTCGGCGGCTGTCATTGCGTGCTCGCTCCGGCGTGGCGATACGGCAATCTATCGGATCTGGTGAACCGAGCCGCGATGCGACGCCGGGTCGGTTCAGTGAACACGAAGTTGCCCAGATGGGTGATCGCCTCGGCCCAGCCAGGCCGGCCATGGCGGAAAGATGCGGCGGCCAGCGCCGCGAACGCACGGTAGTCTCCCTGCCCGGCCGCGACGGCGCTGACGATCGTCAGGAGGAACGCGGCGTAGGCGCGCGGGGTGACCAGGTTGCGGTTCTCCTCCACCCAGCGCCAGGCGGAGCGCCAATCGTGGCTCCGGCTGATCCGTGCTCGATGACCCTCGACATGCCAGACGCAGAGCGGCTCGGGCGTGGGCACGAACTCCACCTCCGCATCGTCCTCGGCGGCCGCGCGCAGCAGCCAGTCGAGGTCCACGAAGCGGTGGAGGCCGCTCTGAAACGGAATTCGCCGCAACAGCTCGGCGGCAGTGAAGATGGTCGACGTCTGGACCATGCCCTCACCGTTGAAGGGCGCGCGGCGGCAGAACAGATACTCGCTCAAGGGCTCCCGAGGCCGGGGGTAGCGCCGCGGCCACACGAACTCTT
>JBBRGF010000180.1:0-6828 GCA_038240975.1 Gemmatimonadales bacterium | reverse complement strand
CATCCGGCCTTTTTCTGGGGCGGGCTGTTCGTCATCGCTTCGCAACCGCTGCGCCTGCTCATCGGGGGTACCGGGGCCTGGCTCGCCTTCGCGACCTGGTTGACGCGCTGACCCCTGATGCGTTTGATCCTGCCATGGCGGTGGGGGTAATGTGGCGGGTATCCTACTTCGTCGGCGCCCGTAGCTCAGGTGGATAGAGCAACAGCCTTCTAAGCTGTGGGTCGGAGGTTCGAATCCTCCCGGGCGCACTCCTCCCTCTTATCAAGCGCCGTACTACCCAGGTCATTCGCTTCGAACCGGCTGCTCCCCCGACGTCCGGTCCCGGGTCAGCTTTGGCGCGTGTCGGCGCTCACCGGTGCGGTGCCCCGTCGACTCTCCGCCCCGAAACATGAAGTGCTCAGGACTGAGCAGTCTGCCAGTGCATTCCCACCGCGGCTCTCCATACTTGAGCTGAAACCCGACCAGGTACTGGGCCGTGTACGCGCCAATCCACTCCCCGGCCGGGATGGCAGGGTACCATGACGCATACTCCAGTTTCAGATATACCTCCCGGTCTGCCATATCTGTTCCTTTAGAGGCGTGGTTCGACTCGCTTGGCCCGGTCGCTCGTGGTGAGAGCGTTTCGCTGTCCGGGTACACCCTCGTTTCGAAGTGAAAATCGCCCGAGCTATGGTCGCATAACCTCTGGCTCCTCTGGTGGTCGCACCTGCTGAACCAGTATGGCAATGCGGCGCGGCCAGCGGGGTGACGGTGGACACCAACCCGTCCGGAAGGGATATTCCCTGCCATGACAGGACCTTATAACACACCGGATCCGAAGTCCGAGAAGTCGCGCGGCGTGGCCACGACGCTCGCCGCGCTCCTCGGGCCTTTCGGCGCTCACCGCTTCTACCTCGGCAAGCCCGAGTCGGGGGCGCTCATGCTTCTGACACTCGGAGGCCTGGGCGTCTGGTGGCTGTACGATCTGATCCTGGTGGCCAGCGGCTCGTTCCGCGATGGGGATGGACGGCTGGTCACACGGTGGGACCCCGAGGCGGCAGGCGCCGGCGCGTCGCTGCCGCAGGAAGTCTTCGCCGAGCTCGACGCCATGCGCTCCGAGATTTCCGAGTTGTCCGAGCGACTCGACTTTGCCGAGCGGCTGCTCGCGAAGCCCAGGGAAGATCGCGCCGAGTTCCGCCCCATCCCACCCTCCTGAATGCTGAACCGCCAATCCCTGGCCGGTCGGCTTCTGCCCCGGCGGGATGATCTACGCGCAATGCTCGGCCTCGCCCTGCCGGTCGTGACGGTGCAGGTCGGCATGATGAGCATGGGCGTGGTCGACACGGTGATGGTAGGCCACCTGTCGCCCCAGGCCCTCGCCGCCGTGGCGCTCGGCAATCTGTATTTCTTTGTGCCGGCCGTCTTCGGGATGGGTACCCTGATGGTGCTCGACCCCGTCGTGGCACAGGCCGTCGGCGCCGGAGACGCGCCTTCGACCGCACGCGGCGTGCAACGCGGCGTCCTGCTCGCCTTGCTCCTTACCGTGCCCTCCGCCGTGCTGTTGCTCCTGGCGGAGCCGATTCTGGCGCTGCTGCGGCAGCCGGCCGATGTCTCCCCGCTCGCCGCACAGTACAGCGTGCGGATGGCGCCGGGCGTACTCCCGTTCTTCCTGTTCGTCGTATTCAGGCAGAGCCTTCAGGCACTCGGCCGCACCCGGCCCATCGTGATAACGATAGTGGTTGCGAACGTCCTCAACGCCTTGCTCAATTGGGTCCTGATCTTCGGACACCTCGGCGCGCCGGCGATGGGGGTCGCCGGCTCCGCATGGGCGACGACGCTAAGCCGCTGGCTTCTCTGTCTGTTGCTTCCGGTGCTCTCCTGGCACACGCTGGCGCCGCAGATCCGGCCGATCCATCCCGAAATCTTCAAGATGGCGCCGCTCGGACGGATGGTTCGGCTCGGCGCTCCGATCGGAGCGCAATACGTGCTCGAGTTCGGCGCCTTCGCGCTCGTCGCGCTCATGATGGGCTGGATCGGGATGCGGCAGATGGCCGGGCATCAGGTCGCGATCAATCTCGCGAGTCTCACTTTTATGGTCCCGCTCGGAGTCGCCGACGCGGCCTCCGTGCTGGTGGGCCGCGCGGTTGGCCGGGGCGACCCCGACGGCGCCCGCGGATCGGCACGCGCGGCGCTGGTCTGCGCCGCGACATTCATGTCGTGCACCGGGGCGCTCTTCCTCGCCATACCCGACACCCTCGCCGGACTGTACACCCGCGACGTCGCCGTCCTCGGAGTCGCGGCCGCGCTCATCCCGATCGCCGGAGTGTTCCAGATCTTCGACGGGCTCCAGACAGTGGGGGGCGGCATCCTGCGAGGGCTGGGGCACACCCGCGCGCCCATGCTGGTCAATCTCCTCGGCTATTGGGTGCTCGGGCTGCCGGTGAGCGCCTATCTGGGCTTTGGCCTTGGATGGGGGCCGGCGGGACTCTGGTGGGGATTGGTGCTGGGGCTCGGAGTGGTGGCGACCTTCCTGTTGGTCAGAGTGAGAATAGGGCTCGCGCGCCAGCAGACCCGGGTTTTTATCGATCTGCCGGCGGCGGTCCCCTGATGCTTGCTACTTACGATTGTGCTCCCGCTCGAGCGAGCGGACGTGATCGTGCGCATCCTGGATCTGCACGTACTGCCGCTCGACGATGACCTGAAGCGCGGCCGGTAGCCCCTTCTGCAGAGCCTCACGGTAATTCTTGACCGCGACGTCTTCTCCCCGCTCCGCCTCGCTGACGATGGCGCCTTCGTCCTTTCCCGTTACCGCAGCCTTGAGATTGATCCACCCACGGTGCAGGGCTCCGGCGATGTGTCCGTGTTCCGCGGGCTCCTTGCCGAGGCGCAAGAGCTCGGGCTCGAGCTGGCCGGCAAACTCGGCGCGCTGAGTGCTGAGGCTCAGAAACAGGCGCTTGAGCTCCGGATCCTCGACGGCATCGGCCGCGGACCGGAAGCCCTGTTCGCCGTCGCGCAGGGTCTCGATCAGTCCATTCAGGGTGCTCGCCACGTCGCTCGCATCGGTAACGGGCGCCTCTGTGTTCTTCCTGGTCATGCCCATTCTCCTTCGACTGCCTGAGGGTTGAAGACGGACTCCGTGAGCTCCGTCAGCTTCTGGTCGATCGTTTCTTCGTCATCTAGGGTCTGGCCCAGCAGGTCATGCGCATGGTCGTATCCAAGCAACTCTGCATACGTGCAGAGGCACCCGTAACCCGCGATCTCGTAGTGCTCCACCTTCTGCAAAGAAGCGATGAGCGCGGCATCGAGAATCTCCGATTGCGGCTCGTTGTCCATGAGCTTCGCGCCTTCGACGAGCAGTCCTGTCATCCCGTAAGATTTGGTGCCGCGCGCCGGTAGGCCAAGCATGACGAACACCTTCTCCAGGCGCTCGACGTGAACCTCGGTCTCGCGGAGGTGCTCCACAAGGGCGCCTCTGAGATCGGGGTGAGAGGCGGCGTTGGCGAATCCGGGCAGTGCCTTCAGGATCTGGTGTTCAGCGTCGTACGTAGCCTGCAGTTCGTGGACGAAAATGTCGTCCAGCGAAGTGAGTTTTGGCATTCCCATCTCCTTGCATGTGCTACGCGAATGGGACTACGGCGACGGAACCAAGCTAGTGTTGTGCGCCGCGACGACTCAGTGTTCCACGTCACCATGCTGGCCCTTCAACGTGTCGCGACGTAGCATGAACCGATGCAGACCACGCTGGCCGCACTCGCCGTCCTCGCTATCGGCTATATCCTGGCATACGTCCTCTTCGACCGTCTCCGTGATCGTTACGGGTATGTGGGCGGGGCCGAGTACCTGCTGATCGGTTTCATTCTCGGGCCGCGTGTCACCGGACTGCTCGGCACCACGCAAGTCCAGGATCTCACGCCCATTGTGAGTCTGGCACTCGGGTGGCTAGGCATGCTGCTCGGTACGTACTTCCGGCTGCCGGGGCTTGCCCTGCTGCCGGCGAGCCATCTGCAGATCGCCTTTGCGGAGGCCGTGACCACCTTCGGAACTGCGTTCGCGGCGATGCTGGCCATTTTTCGTTACGTGGCCGGCTACGGTTGGCCGGATGCCGCGGTGCAGGCAGTGGCCCTCGCCGCGGTAGCAACCCTGTGCTCGCCCGCGGCTGTGGACGCCTTTGCAGACCGGGCGCGTATGCACCACAGGATTCTCCCGGTTCTCCAGTTCACAGCCCGCATCGATGCGGTCGTCGCGGTCGTCGCGTTCGGCCTGGTACTCGCCGTCTACCATCAAGGCGGCGTGTCTCCCGCGGTGCGCACGCCGACCGCCACCGAGTGGGCCGTCATCAACCTTGCCGTGGGCGTGGCGAGCGGAGTCCTCTTTCACCTCTTCCTTGGACCCGTCCCCCGTCTCGACGACGATGCGGGAGACAGCAGGCTGTTCGTCGCCCTGGCGGGGGTCATCGTCGTCGCGAGCGGGGCCAGCTACTATCTCAACCTCTCCCCGATCTACACGACGCTCGTGCTCGGCTTCATTCTGGCCAACAGTGGCCGGGCCCATCGCGACGTCGCCCGCCTGCTGCTTGCGACGGAGCGGCCGGTGTATCTGGCGCTCCTTCTTTTCGCCGGCGCGGCGTGGAGCGCCGGGAGCATGGACCTTCTCTTCATTGCCCCTGCCTTCGTGCTGGTCAGGTTCATCGCGCGCTGCTTCGGAGGCTGGACGGCGGGATTGCACATCGCCCCTCCGGGGCTCAGCACTCCGGACCTGGCGCGAGGCCTCCTGTCTCAGGGCGGCCTCGCGGTGGCCATCGCGCTCAACTACAGCCAGGTGCGTCCCGACCTGAACCCGCGACTCATTCTGACGGCCACGCTGCTGTCGGTGTTGCTCTTCGAGATGGTGGCGAGCGGGGAGGCGGCGGCATTCATCGCGGGGATCGGCGAGGGGCCGGCTTCCCGGAGCTCCGACCCCACGCTCGAGCCGGGGGAATCCGGCCGATGATTCGTCGACTCGTGGTGCTGGCGCTCCTGGTCGGGGGCGCCGTGCTGCTAGAGCCCCTTCGCGCGCCGTCGGCGGGCGTCATCGCCCCCAAGTCCCTCTTTCTCTTCGGAATCCTGCTGCTCACCGCCGACACGTTCGGGGCGGTGGCGCACGATATAGGATTGCCGAGGCTGCTGGGATATCTCGTCGCCGGGCTTGCGCTGGGCCCGACGTTGTCCGGCATCGTCCCCGCAGGTGTTCTCGAAGACCTCTCCATGATGAAGCGCCTCGCGGTGGGATTGATCGGTCTGCTGGCCGGCGCGGAGCTCAAGGTGTCGGATCTCCGGATCCGGTATCGGGTGATCCTCGCCGTCCTGTCACTGCAGGGCGCTGCGGTACTTGCCGCGGTCTGGGGCGTCGCGCTCATCTCGCGCGACTGGGCGCCCTTCCTTCAGGGGCTGGCCGGCGCCCCGCTGGTGTTGTCGCCTTGCTCTTCGCGGCCATGCTCACCGTGAATTCTCCGATGGTCACGCTCGCCCTCCTCGAGGAGACGAAGGCCGACGGCCCCGTCGCGCGCACGACGCTGGGCGTCGTGCTCGTGGCCGATGTCGTAGTGATTCTTCTTTTCACGGCGGCGTTCAGCCTGGCGCGCGCGAGTCTCGAGGGGGGAAGCGTCGGAGGTGGAGCGGTGGGCGCGGGGGAGATTCTCGCCCAGCTACTCGGCGAGGTGTCAGGGTCGATCCTCGCGGGAGCGGTCGTCGGCGGTGTCCTGACCCTCTACCTCCGGTTCGTGAGGCGCGAGCTCGTGGTCTTCGCGATCGTGGTTGTGTTTGCCGCGGCGGCCGCGGCACAAGCGCTCGGCTTCGAGTTGCTGCTGAGTCTCCTGGTCGCGGGGTTCCTGGTGGAAAACGTGGCCCCGGTGCGCGCGGAGCCGCTCGTGGACACGCTTCATCAGATGGCGGTGCCGGTGTTCGTGGTGTTTTTTGCGATGGCCGGCGCGGAGCTGCGGGTTCAGGAATTCGCGGCGATCTGGCCGTTCGTGCTCACGGTGGCGGTGGTCCGAATCGGCGCGATATTCGTCGGCGCCCGGCTGGGCGCCCGGCTGGCGAGGGCGGAGCCGGTCGTGGAGCGATATGCGTGGATGGGGCTCGTGTCCCAGGCCGGGGCGGCCTTGGGCTTGGCCAGTCTGGTGGCCGACCGCCTTCCGGTGGTCGGGCTGGCGATGCAGACCGCGACGATCGGGGTCATCGCGCTCAACACGTCGCTCGGCTCCGTGCTGTTCCGCCGGGGCCTCGACCGGGCGGGTGAGATCGTGATGGGATAGACACTTGCGGCATCGAAAAGTGATGGTTACAATAGCGGTCCCTCGAGTGGTCTCCCATGGAAGCGCCCGAAAAACCCCTCTCGTCCAGCGTTCGCCGGCTCAGCGGCCGGCCGGTATCAGGGCGGGAATGGGTCGGCTGGTTAGGGATGGTCGGTGGGGTTGGAACCGCTTTGTATTTCGAATGTTACGGGGGTTGACCCCGAACGGGTACATAGTTAGTATTGTGGGCTACCGGTCAAACGGTGGTCAGGTTTTGAGTGCCACGCTCTTTGACAAGTGAAGTGAGTTGGAGTGATGGAGTGCGGACCCTATGATTTAGCCGGACACAGAGGCCGGTTGGATCGGGTTTTAACTCTGATTTTTGTGATTCGGACGACAGGCAAAACCAAGTCGTTCGGCTGGAGCTGTTCAAACACTCATTGGAGAGTTTGATCCTGGCTCAGGACGAACGCTGGCGGCGTGCCTAACACATGCAAGTCGAACGGGGCCGGGGGCAACTCCGGTTCAGTGGCGGACGGGTGCGTAACACGTGAGGAACATGACTTTCGGCGGGGGAT
>JBBRGF010000179.1:0-6882 GCA_038240975.1 Gemmatimonadales bacterium | reverse complement strand
CTTCGTGCGCGTCATCGCGTCGTGGCACGGGATCTCGCCCTACACGGCATGGATGCGCCCGGTGATCATCCTGACAAATTGGCTCATCGAGCCGATCCGCCGGATCCTTCCGGCGATGGGAATGATTGACTTTTCGCCGATGATTGCGTGGCTGCTCCTGTGGCTGGCGCGAGGGGTCGTGATGGGAATGCTGTGAGGGCGGCACCACGCCGGATCGTTCGTTCCGGGCGCTCCTTTTTCAGTGTCCCGACGACAGCGGGCTTCGCTCTGGGGGCAGGTCGCAGGAGCGACTTGGTCCCTGGCCCGGCGCGAATGATCCGGCGTGCCGCTGTGCCGTGGGAGACGGGGCGCCGCTCCGCAAGGTCCACCGACGTCCCTTGCCCGGGCCAACGCCCTCGTTAGATTTGGCGTGTAGGACAATTGTTCCGTGGCGATTTGCGCTGCTTGCGGCCACGTTAAATAACCGCTAAAACGCTCCCCCTGAGGCGTTTTGGCCCCAGGGCTTTCGTTTTTGGAGGACCGATTGGTTTCCACTCCCCACGTCACCCCCCTGTCGGCAGTCGACGGTCGCGAGCCCCCGGTGGCCGGTCGCACACGGGACGAGCGCCTCGCGGAGCTGGAGCCGCTCCTCACCCAGCGCATTCTGGTGCTCGATGGGGCGATGGGCACCATGATCCAGACCTATGGTCTGGCCGAACAGGATTACCGGGGCGAGCGGTTCAGCGCATGGCCGCGCGATCTCAAAGGCAACAATGATCTCCTGGCGCTCACGCAGCCGGGAATCATCCGGGCCATTCACGGCGCCTACCTCGAGGCCGGTGCCGACATTCTCGAAACCAACTCCTTCAACTCGACGGCGGTGTCGCTCGCCGACTACGGGATGGAGAGCCTGGTCTATGAGCTCAACCACGCGGCCGCGCGTCTCGCTCGCGGTGTGGCCGACGAGTTCGAAAGCCGCTCGCCCGATCCCCGCTACGTCGCCGGGGTGCTCGGCCCGACCAACCGCACCGCCTCGCTGTCGCCCGACGTCAACGATCCCGGCTTCCGCAACATCGGGTTCGACGAGCTCGTGGCGACCTACGCCGAGGCGGCGCGGGGGCTCCTCGACGGCGGCGCCGATCTGCTTCTGGTCGAGACCATCTTCGACACGCTGAACGCCAAGGCGGCCATCTTCGCTATCGAGGGGCTGTTCGTGGAGTTAGGCGTCCGCGTGCCGGTCATGATATCCGGCACCATCACCGACGCGAGCGGACGCACGCTCTCCGGCCAGACGACAGAAGCGTTCTGGAACTCGGTGGCGCATGTACGGCCGCTCACCGTCGGACTGAATTGCGCTCTCGGCGCGAAGGCGCTTCGTCAGTACGTGCAGGAGCTCTCGCGGGTGGCCCCCACCTTCGTCAGCACGCACCCGAACGCCGGGCTGCCCAACGAATTCGGCCTGTACGACGAGAGCCCCGAGTACATGGCCGGAATGCTCGGCGAGTTCGCGCGGAGCGGCCTGGTGAATCTGGTCGGCGGCTGCTGCGGCACTACCCCCGAGCATATCAAGGCGATCGCGGAGGCGGTGAGGGGTGTCGCCCCGCGCCGGATTCCCGAGCTCGAGCCCAGAACCCGATTGAGCGGGCTGGAGCCGCTGACGATCGGCCCCGACAGCATCTTCGTGAACGTAGGCGAGCGGACCAACGTGACGGGGTCGCGAAAGTTCGCCCGGCTCATCCTGGCGGGAGAGTACGATGCGGCGGTCGAGATCGCGCGCCAGCAGGTAGAGAACGGCGCGCAGATGATCGACGTGAACATGGACGAGGGAATGCTCGACTCGGCCAAGGCCATGGTGAAGTTCATCCAGCTCATCGCGGCCGAGCCGGACATCAGCCGGGTGCCTGTGGTGCTCGACTCGTCGAAGTGGTCGGTCATCGAGGCGGGGCTCAAGTGCCTTCAGGGCAAAGGCGTGGTCAACTCGATCAGCCTCAAGGAGGGCGAGGAGGCGTTCGTTCGCCAGGCGACGCTGGTGCGCCGCTACGGAGCAGCGGTGATCGTGATGGCGTTCGACGAGAAGGGCCAGGCCGACAGCGCCGCCCGCAAGGTGGAAATCTGCACCCGCTCCTACCGGATACTCACGGAGCAGGTTGGATTCCTCCCTGAAGACATCGTTTTCGATCCTAACATCTTCGCGATCGGGACCGGGATAGAGGAACACTCCGAGTACGCGCGCGACTACATCGAGGCCACCAGCCGCATCAAGGAGTCGCTGCCGCACGTGCTGGTGAGCGGGGGCGTGAGCAACGTCTCGTTCTCCTTCCGCGGCAACGACCCGGTCCGCGAGGCGATCCACGCCGTTTTCCTCTATCACGCCATCGAAGCCGGGATGGACATCGGGATCGTGAACGCGGGCCAGCTTCCCATCTACTCGGACATTCCCGCCGAGCTGCTGGAGCTGGTGGAAGACCTCGTGCTCAACCGGCGGCCGGACGCCACCGACCGGCTGCTCGGCGTCGCCGACTCGGTGCGGGGTCAGGCGGCCGCGCAGGTGGCCGATCTTTCCTGGCGCAACGCGCCGGTACACGAGCGTCTTTCTCACGCGCTGGTCGAGGGAATCGCCGATTACATCGTCGAGGACACCGAGGAGGCCCGGAAGGCGGCGGAGCGGCCCATCCACGTCATCGAGGGGCCACTGATGGCCGGGATGAACATCGTCGGCGATCTCTTCGGGGCCGGCAAGATGTTCCTGCCGCAGGTCGTGAAGAGCGCGCGGGTGATGAAGAAGGCGGTGGGGCACCTGATCCCGTACATCGAAGCGGAGCGCGACACGTCGGCTGCCAGGAACAACGGCAAGGTGCTGCTCGCCACCGTGAAGGGAGACGTCCACGATATCGGCAAGAACATCGTGGGCGTCGTCCTGCAGTGCAACAACTACGAGGTGATCGACCTCGGCGTCATGGTCCCATGCGCCCGGATCCTCGAGACGGCCCGCAGCGAAAAGGTGGATATGGTGGGACTGAGCGGACTCATCACCCCCTCCCTTGAGGAGATGGCGTTCGTCGCCGGTGAGCTCGAGCGCGAGGGGTTCACCTTGCCGCTTCTCATCGGCGGGGCCACGACCTCGAGGGTGCATACCGCGGTCAAGATCGCCCCTCATTATCAAGGCCCCACGGTCCACGTGCTCGACGCCTCACGGGCCGTGGGCGTGGCCGGCAACCTTCTCAGTGAGACGCGCCGCGACGATTTCGTCAGTGGACTTCGGAAGGAGTACAACGATCTCAGGGAGCAACGCGGACAGCGGCAGGCGGCGGAGGAGCGTCTCCCCCTGGCCGACGCGCGCCGTAACCGGCTCCAGATCGACTGGGGCGCCAACCGTGCGGGCGAGCCGTGCGGCCTGGGCATCACGGTGCTCCACGACTACCCTCTGGACGAGCTCGTCAGCCGGATCGACTGGACGCCATTTTTTCAAACATGGGAGCTTACAGGGCACTACCCGGCCATCCTGGACGACCCGAAGTTCGGCCCCGCCGCCACGAGTCTCTTCCACGACGCGGGGATTCTGCTCGACCGGATCGTTCGCGAGAAGCTCCTCACCGCCCGCGCGGTGTTCGGAATCTGGCCCGCCGACAGCGACGGCGACGACGTCACCCTCTACCACGACCCGGCGCGAACCCGCCCGTTGGCGGTGCTTCACACCCTCAGGCAGCAGATGCGGAAGCCGCCGGGCCGGCCCAATCTGGCACTGGCCGACTTCGTGGCGCCGAGGGAGACCGGTGAAGCCGATCATGTGGGGGCCTTTGCCGTTACTGCCGGCATCGGTCTGGACCAACTCGTAGCGGGCTTCGAGCGCGCCCAGGACGACTACAGCGCCATCCTCGCCAAGTCACTTGCCGACCGCCTCGCGGAGGCATTCGCCGAGCGGCTTCACGAACGGGTGCGTACGGAATTCTGGGGCTACGCCCGAGGTGAATCCCTCGACAACGAGAACCTGATCCGGGAGAAGTATCAGGGCATCCGGCCCGCGCCCGGCTATCCGGCCTGTCCCGACCACACCGAAAAGCGCACGCTCTTCGATCTGCTCGACGCCGAAGCAAATACGGAGATAACGCTGACTGAGAACTTCGCCATGCTGCCGGCCTCGTCGGTGAGCGGGTTCTACTTCTGGCGGCCCGAGTCGCAGTACTTCGGCTTGGGAAAGATCGGACGCGACCAGGTCGAAGACTACGCCCGGCGAAAGGGTCTCGACGTGCCCACGATGGAGCGCTGGCTTTCTCCCAACCTCCACTACGACAGATAGCGTGCCCACTCTCCGAGATCTGCTGGCCGACGGCCGGGTCCACGTCGCCGATGGCGCGATGGGAACGATTCTCTATAGTCGCGGCGTATTCCTCAACGTCTGCTACGACGAGCTCAATCTCAAGCAACCCGACCTCGTGCGGGAGATTCACCGGGAATACGTGCGCGCCGGCGCCGAACTGATCGAAACCAACACCTTCGGCGCCAATCCACTCAAGCTCGCGACGCACGGGCTTGCCGACGACACCGAGCGGATCAACGCCGCCGCCGCCGCCCTGGCTCGCGAAGCGGCCGGTACCCGCGCCGCCGTCCTCGGGGCGATCGGCCCACTCGGGGTCCGCCTCGAGCCGTTCGGTGAGATGGCGGTGGCTGAAGCGCGCGACGCCTTCGGGCGGCAGGTGCAGGGACTGTTGGCTGGCGGGGTTGATGGCTTCATCCTGGAGACCTTCAGCGACGTCGCTGAGCTCGGCGCCGCGTTCGCCGCGGTCCGGAGCGTCTCCGATCTGCCGGTCATCGGCCAGATGACCGTTGGCACCGACGGCAAGACGCACTACGGCACCGATCCAAGCGTCTTCGGACCGGCGCTGGTAGCCATGGGCGTCGACGTGGTGGGAGTCAACTGCTCGGTCGGGCCCCATGGCGTGCTCGAGGCGGTGGAAAAGCTTGCCCGCGTCGTGGCCATTCCGATCTCCGCGCAACCCAACGCCGGCCTGCCGCGCGAGGTGGGCGACCGCAAGATGTACATGGCGTCTTCCGAGTACATGGCCAGCTATTCGCGGCGCATGGTCGAGGCGGGCGCGCGCTTCGTCGGCGGCTGCTGCGGCACCACCCCCGACCACATACGCGCCATCGTGGGATTCGTGCAGAGCGTCTCGCCTCGCCACGTCCACACCGTCACCGCGGTCGCGCCGGCAGCCTCCGCGCAAGATGCCGTGCCGCTCGCGGAACGCTCGCGCATCGGCTGCAAGCTGGCCGAGGGACGTTTCATCACCACGGTCGAGATCGTTCCGCCCAAAGGCGTAGATCCGGAGCCGATGTTCGAGCAGGCGCGGCAACTCAAGGCAGCCGGCGTCGACGCGGTAAACGTGCCCGACGGGCCCAGGGCGCAGAGCCGCATGGGAGCGCTGCTGTCGGCTCTGATGATCGAGCGCGAGGTGGGTCTCGAGGCGGTCGTTCACTACGCCTGCCGCGACCGCAACCTTCTCGGCATGCTTTCCGACCTGCTCGGAGCGGCAGCCGCCGGAATCCACAATCTCCTCATCGTCACCGGCGACCCACCCAAGATGGGGCCGTATCCCGAGGCGACGGCCGTCTTCGACATCGACAGCATCGGACTCACCAATCTCGTCTCGAGGCTCAACCGCGGACTCGACCCCGGCGGTAATCCGATCGGCCGGCCGACCAGGTTCGTCGTGGGTGTCGGCGTGAACCCCGCCGCGCCCGATTTCGAGCGAGAGCTCAAGCGCTTCGCGTGGAAGGTCGAGGCGGGCGCGGAGTGGGCCATCACTCAGCCGGTATTCGACGTGGCACAGCTCGACCGCTTTCTCGAGAAGGTCGAGGGCTTCCGGATTCCCATCGTGGCCGGCATCTGGCCGCTGGTCTCGCTTCGGAACGCCGAGTTCCTGGCCAACGAAGTACCCGGCGTCACCGTCCCGGACGCGATCCTCGAGCGGATGCGGCGGGCCAGTACGCACGGGAAGGACGCGGCCCTGGCCGAAGGAGTGCGCATTTCACAGGAGATGCTCGTCGCCGTGTCGGAACGAGTGCAGGGCGCACAAGTTTCCGCGCCGCTCGGCCGGGTGCCGGTGGCGCTCGAAGTGCTGCGGTCGGCTCCGATTGAACAGGGACAGACTAAGGGGTATACTCCCACGGCCTGACGTCCTCGCCCACTCGGAGCCCTCCAGCATGCAGGACCTCGGCGTAGCCGTTCCCGCACTCACGACCCTGTCCGAAGAAGAGAGCATGTTCCGGGAGTCGGTCCGCGAATTCGCGGAAACCGAGGTGAAGCCTCACGTGCAGCAGATGGACGAGGCGGCGCAGTTCCGGCCCGATCTGATCCCCCGGTTTTTCGAGCTGGGACTCATGGGCATCGAAGTGCCTGAGAAATTCGGCGGAGCCGGCGGAGGGATTTTTCTCTCGGTGCTTGCGATCGAGGAGATCGCGCGGGTCGACGCCTCCGCTGCTATTTACGTCGATGTCCACAACACGCTCGTCAACAATGCCCTTCTCCGCTGGGGCAGCGCCGAGCAACAGGCGCGGCTCTTTCCCAAACTCACGAGCGGCCTGCTGGGCGCGTTCGCGCTGTCTGAGCCCGGCAGCGGTAGCGACGCCTTTGCGCTCGCCACACGAGCCGATCGCAAGGGCGATCACTGGGAGCTCACGGGCAGGAAATTCTGGATCACCAACGGGGCGGAGGCGGGCGCATTCATCGTTTTTGCCAATGCCGACCTTCCCAAGGGCTATAAGGGAATCACGGCGTTCGTCGTGGAGCGAAGCTTTCCCGGATTCGCGGTCGGAAAGAAGGAAGACAAGTTGGGTATCCGCGCCTCGAGCACGACGGAGCTGATCCTCGAGCAGTGTGTCGTTCCGGACGACAACGTCCTGGGT
>JBBRGF010000178.1:0-7025 GCA_038240975.1 Gemmatimonadales bacterium | reverse complement strand
GGCGGGTACGGGCGCCGCGCGGGCCGGGGCGGAGGCGTATGCGTTCGTCGACAACCTTCGGGCGGTGGCCGGCGGGGGGTTCGCGGCGGCCACCGCAAGGCTCACGGGTCGACTCGATCTCGCGGCGTTGCGCGAAGGTGGTAAACGGAAGGACTTCGGCAGGGCGACGCTTTCGCTGGAGAACGGCCGGCTCGTCGCCCGCCCCGACCTGACGGTAGCGGGCGGCACGGTCTCCGCGCTCGCCACTGCCCGCCTGGGCGACACCGTTACCTACCGGCTCAGCGGCGGCACCATCGCCGGCGTCGACCTCGGCGTGCTCATGGGCGACACGGTCGCCGCACCACTCAACGGTCGGTTCTCCCTGAGAGGCACCGGGACCGCTCCCGGCCAAGCCGTGGCTGTCGCCGACCTGCGCCTGGATGAAGTGCGATACGCCGGGCGCCGAGTGGACAGCGTCGTGGCGGGCGCCCGGTTGGAGCGCGGCCGGGCCAGGGTCGCCGTGCGTGGGGCCGTGCAAGGTGGCCGGATGGCGGCCGACCTCACGGCTCGGCCGTTCGATTCCACTGCCTCGTTCACCCTCACGAGCGCCAGACTCGACAGTGTCGACGTCGGCACGCTCATGGGCCGCCCCGACCTCGCTGGTCCCATCACCATTCGCGGCACGGGCGGTGGCCGGTGGTCGGATGCCGTCAGGCAGGTGAGCGGCGAGTTGACGCTCGCACCCTCGAGGCTCGGCCACGTCACCGTTAGCAGGGGAACGCTCAAGGCCGCGATCGCCGGACGCCGCCTGACCTACGAGGCCTCGGTCAATACCAACGGGGGCGCGATCTCGCTCGCCGGCGATGGCACTCCGTTGGACACCTCTCCGGCCTTCGCGGTGCGGCGCGGGCGCGCCGATTCACTCGACCTCGGTGTGCTGCTCGGGCGCGCCGGATTGCGCAGTGCGGTCAACGCCACCTTCACGGCGACCTTCGCAGGCGCCGGCGACAGCACCGACGACGGACTCGACCTCGAGGTGCTGGCGTCGACGATCAACGATGCCACAGTGACTGGCGGGCGGGCGGCCTTCAGAATGCGCCGGCAGAACGTGAACGGTGAGCTTGGCCTCGAAAGCCCCGACGGCAGTCTCGGCGCCAGGGCTGAGGGCCGGATGTCGGCCGCGGCGACGACGCTGCACACCGGTGGCACGGTGACGCTGGAGCATCTCGCCAAGTGGACGGGGAGCAAGACCGCCGATGGCAGAATCGAAGGAAAGTTTGCCTTCGACGCCACGGCCGACAGCGCCGGCCTTCGGTCGGTGGGTGGAACGGCCGACGCGCTTGGTGGAGTCGGCGGCGTCCGGCTCTTCGGCGCGAAGCTGGTGCTCACGCCTGTGAGCGGCTCGGTCCAGGTGGACACGTTGCAGATCCGGTCGAACGTCGGACAGATCGACGGCAACGGCAGCGTCGCGCTCAGCGACGACGCGGCGCCCGGTATGCTGAGGGTGGGCGGCCGGTTGAGCGACGTCGAGCCTCTCGCCGCCCTGTTCGGCCCTGACACCGTCTCGGTGGATTCCGCCGTCGTGGCGCTGGAGCTCAGCGGACCCGCACGACAGAGGAAGTTTGCGGGGCGAGGCAACGCGACGAGCCTGCTGCTCGGCGGCAATCTGGCGGAAGCGGTAGCGGTGGAAGGGCGGGGGTCGGTAGACAGCGCGGGACTCTCGGGGCTGCGCGGAGCGCTCGAGGTCCGCGATGCGGCGCTGGGGCGGATCATCGTTCCCAAGGTCAAGGTTCTCGCTCGGTACGACTCGGTCCTGGCAATCGACGCCGCGGTGTCGATCGGCGACAGCATTCGTCTGGCGACCTTCGTGCGAGGCACCGTGGCCGGCGACACCATTCGCGCGGTCGTGCAGCGACTCGACCTAGACGAGTCGGGGCGCGTCTGGTCGCTCGATCGCCCGGCGAACGTCGAGACCGGGCCCCGCACTCGGGTGGACAAGCTCGCGTTGGTCTCGGGCGACCGGCGCGTGGCGGTAGACGGTATTCTCGATCTCAAGGACTCCAGCGACATCGCTCTCGCCATCCGGGGGCTCGACCTCGACGGCTTCCGCGCCGCCGGGCTCAGCCCGGTCAGTGGCCGCGTCGACGGAGACTTCCGCCTCTTCGGCCGCGCAGACGACCCGACCCTCCAGGGAAAGGCCGGGCTGGCGATCGTCGGCGCCGACGGCAAGACAACCGGACGGATCGGCGCCGATGTTCTCTGGCGCCGGATAGGCGTCCAGCTGAACGCGGTCGCCGCCCCGGCCGCCGGGGGCCGGCTCACGGTAGACGGAACGCTGCCGTATCGCCTCACCCTGGCTCCCGCCGACACCTCGGCGCAGGTGGGAGTCGAGCGGGGCGAGGTCGACACCCTCGGCATCGTCATCCGCGCCGACAGCTTCAACCTCTCGCTCTTTCAGCCGCTCCTTCCGCCCGACGTCGCCACGGATCTCACGGGCCGACTGACCGCCGACGGTCGCATCGGGGGAAGGCTTGGTGCGCCGGTGACGCGAGGAACGTTCGGGCTCGCCGGCGCCGCGCTGACGCTACCTGCGCTCGGTGTGTCGTACGAGCAGGGCGAAATCGCCGGCCGGCTCGACGGAGCCGAGCTGCGCATCGAGCGGTTGCGTTTGCTGACCGGCAAAAAACAAGTGCTCGACGGTCAGGGAATCGTGCACCTGAAGCCGCTGACCGACCCGGGGATCGAGCTCAACGCGACTCTCACCGATTTCCGCATCTCCGATTCGCCGACCCTCAGGACCTCGGCATCGGGCAAGATCGCGCTGTCGGGAACGGTGAACGCGCCTTCGGTTACCGGCGCGCTCAATCTGGGGCCCACCGACGTATTCATCGGTGCGGCGGCGGCGGTGGGGAAGGTCGAGCCGGTCGATCTGACCCACGAGGACCTGCGGCGGCTTTCGCGTGACTTCGGCCCCTCGGTGCTTCTCGAGAACGCGAAGGAGAAGCCGGGGCTCATGGATCGCGTTCGCATGGACATCGCGCTCCGGCTCCCTCGCCGTGTCTGGATCCGCAAGACGAAGTCACCAGAAGCGAACATCGAGCTTTCCGGCAACATGCGCCTCAAGCAGGAGCCGGGCGGCGATATGCAGTTCGTCGGCAAGGTGGAGCCGATCCCCGGGCGAGGGTCGCTCGACCTGTCGGGCCGCACCTTTCGGCTCACGGGCGGCGAGATCAATCTCGACGGCCCCGTCGACTCGACGCGGCTCGACGTCACCGCCGAGTACCAGGTGCCGACGCAAGGCGGCGGAGAGGACAACGGTATCGTGATCACCGTGGCGGCCAAGGGCCGCCTCGACAGCCTGGGACTCGAGTTCTCGTCCGATCCGACGATGAGCCAGGAAGACGTGCTCTCTTACATCGTCACCGGACATCCCGCGTCGGACAACCCGCTCGAATCCAGCGGCGGTCAGGGCCCTTCGGGAAAGCAGATGGCCTTCGGCCAGCTCTCGCAGGCTCTCTCGGGAACGGCTGGCCGGCAGCTCGGCTTCGACGTCTTTCAGATCAAGACCGACCCCTCCACCGGGCTGAGCCTCGCGGCAGGTCGGTACCTCTCGAGCAGATTTTTCCTGAACCTCAAGCTGCCGCTCGGCAGTGGCTCCGCGAGTAATACAGGTCCCGGACAGAACCTCGGACCCGGCTTCGAGCTGGAGTACTCGGCTCGCCGGTGGCTGCGCGCCAATCTTCGAGGGGGAAGTCTGCCGCCGGCCATCCTCTTCCGCGGCCGGCATGCGTACTAGCCGGCTCCTCGTGGTCGCTCTGATCCTCGTTGCCACCCCGTCGTTCCTGCGGGCGCAGGAGCCGCTGAGTCGAATCGGGCCCAAGACACAGGTGCACGCCATCGCGTTCAAGTTCTTGGATGGAAGCCACCTCCCCACTTCCGACCTCAGGGCCCGCATTTCCCTCACCCCCATGGGCGGCCACGTCGGGCTTCGCCGCTTCTTCCGTTTTCTGCCGTTCGTGAGTCCGATAGGCGTCCATCCGTTCGATCCAGCCGAGCTGCAGCGCGACGTGATCCGGGTGCGCAACCGATATCGGGAGTCGGGCTTTCCCAAGGCAGAGGTGCATTACGAGGTCGTCTACCACGAGAAAGACGACAACGTCGACGTGACGTTCGTGGTCCGGGAAGGTCCGCCGCTGTTGGTCGACTCGCTCCGGTTCATCGCGGATACCGGCACCCTGATGATTCCGGCGGACTTGCGAGCCGACTGGTCGACCTTTGTCGAGGGGGAACAGAAAGCCAAAGGGAGACTGGGCGAGGACGAACGGAAGGGATTCGCCGACAGCACATGGCGGTGGTTCAGGAACCACGGCTATCCGTTTGCCACGTCTCGCACCATTGTATCGACCGACACCGTCGCGATCAGGGCGGGCGTGACGGTGCAGATCGTGACCGACATTCGCGCCCGCATCGGGGCGGTCGAGGTTACGGGCAACAAGCGGGTGCCTGCCCGCCACTTCGCCCGGCAGCTTCCGCTCGGTCCGGGCGACTGGTACGACGGCCACGCGCTCGAGCTCGGGCGCGAGCAGCTCACCCAGATGGACATCGTGCGCCTGGCTCTCTTCGAGACGCCGCGTCGGGAGGCCGGCGATTCCTCGGTAGCGGTGCGGCTCAAGGTGGCGGAAAATCCGCCGCACCTCATCCGGGCCGAGGTCGGCCTCCAATCGGGGGGAGGCTTTTCGACCCAGACGGAGTGGGTCCACCGGGGAGTCTTCGGCGGCATGCGCACGCTCACCGCCACGGCCACCGCTCAGACCGGCATCCTCGCCCTCGAGACTCCATCCGAGCAGCTCTACCGGCTCGGGCTCACGCTGTTGCTTCCGTATGTCGGAAGCCCGAAGCTCTCGGCGGCGGGCGGCCCGTTCGCCGAATATCGCAACGACGTGCGCGACCGCTCGCTCGCCGCCGGGCTCACCGGCTCTCTGGTCTACGCACCCGCGCCGTTTCGGTCGGTCTCTCTCGGCTACTCGATCTCGCACCGGCGGATCTACAACTACGGATTCGGGGACAACCTCGACCCGATCGTCTATCTCCCCATCCTCGGCCTTGCCCCACCCGCGGCCGCCGGGTCGCTCGAGGGAAGCCGCAATCGCAGCGTCCTGACGCTAGAGGGTAGCTACGGAAAGCTGGACCGCATCGCCAACCCGCGCGAGGGATACGTGTTCCGGCCCCGCGTCGAAGTCACCACACCCTTCTTCAACACCAGCGAATATCTGCTGCTCGACATGAACGCCACAGCATTCGTTCCGTTGACGCGCAGGGTGGGTTTTACGTTCCGGGCGGGCGGTGGGCGGATCTTCCCGTACGGCAACAGCGTCAACAGCGCCGCGAGCGAATCACCGTTCGTGTCGTTGCTGCGTCTCCGCGACGTGACGTTCACGGCCGGGGGCACCCGCGACGTGCGGGGTTGGGGAAGCGAGCTGGTGGGCCCGAAGCTTCCGGAGGTCAAGTTCCAGCAGGGCTCCGGGGGAACCGTCGATACCGTCGCCGATCGTTATGCGCCGGTGGGCGGCCTCGCGCGGATCGTCGGCAGCGCCGAGCTGCAGGTCCCTCTGCCTGGCCTCGGAGATGCGTTCCGGGGGTTCGTCTTCCTCGACGGCGGCAGGATCTGGACGCCCGACGACCGCTTCGCGCTCGGCGCGGGTGAGCTCGATCAGGACAAGTTCTATCTGGCCACGGGGGTGGGCGTCGGGTACCAGACAATTGTCGGCGCCCTCCAGGTGGCCGTGGGCTACAAGCTCAACCCCTCTCCGCTCGACGAGCGGTCGTCTCAGGACGTTCTCGGCGCACTCTCGAGCGGGCAGCCGATCGATCCGCTTCCGACGAGCGGACGCCGGCGCCTGCACCTGCACTTTTCGATCGGGTCCACCTTCTGACCTCGATGGTTGTCCGGGTGGGGCCGCCGCCCTTACCTTGGCACAACCCCCGATGAGCACCCTCGAGCGCATCCGCACTGTCATTGTCGCCGATCACGACGACATCGGCCGCCTTGCCGCGCGCCGGATGGCAGCGGTCATTCGCGACAACCTGGCTACCGGCCGAAGGCCGGTGCTCGGCCTGGCCACCGGATCGACCCCGATCGGAGCATATCGGGAGCTGGTCCGCATGCACCACGAAGAAGGGCTCACCTTTACCGACGTCGTCACGTTCAATCTCGACGAGTATTACCCGATGAGGCCTGACAGCATTCACAGCTACAACCGGTACATGTGGGAGAACCTGTTCGATCACATCAACATAAAGCCCGACAACGTGCACATACCGCGGGGCGATGTCCCCCGGGACGAGCTGGGCGCGGCAACGAAAAATTACGAGCGCGCGATCAAGGAAGCCGGCGGAATCGATCTGCAGATCCTCGGCATTGGCAAGACGGGACACATCGGGTTCAACGAGCCGGGATCCGGCATCGAGTCCAGAACCCGCGCAATCGCACTCGATACCGTCACGCGAAGAGATGCCGCGGCCGATTTCTTCGGCGAAGACAACGTTCCGACGGAAGCCATCACGATGGGTGTCGCGACGATCATGGAGGCACGCGAAGTTGCGCTGATCGCGACGGGAGAGCACAAGTCGGCGATTATTCAGCGCGCGGTCGAAGGCGAGCCGGTGCCGGACGTCGCTGCGACTTATCTGCAGCTTCATCCACATGCAGTGTTTTACGTCGATCCAGCTGCTGGCGCTGACCTGACGAGAATCCGTACGCCATGGATAGTTGGTGAGGTCGAATGGAGTCACGACCTCGAGATTGCCGCAGTTATCTGGTTGAGCGGCATTACCCGCAAGTCGATACTCAAGCTCGACAGTCTTGACTACCGGGAGAATCACCTGAGCTCATTGCTGGCGCGATATCAGGAGGCGGGGCCGCTCAACGGCGAAGTGTTCAATGCGCTCATCTCCAAAGTGCGGGGCCGGAGCAAGCTGCCGACGGGAAAGAGTGTGATTGTATTCTCGCCGCACCCTGATGACGACGTGATCTCGATGGGCGGCAT
>JBBRGF010000177.1:0-7034 GCA_038240975.1 Gemmatimonadales bacterium | reverse complement strand
CTCCGCCTCTCTTCGTTGCGAAGGCTCCGCGGATGCAGGGGGTATCGGCGAGCCGCGAAGCTTGGCCCTGGCGGCCCACAGGTCGCTCGCCGTCTCCCACACCTGATGACGCGTCGGGCGGCCGCGAAGGTCATGTCGCTCGGACGAGGGCAGCGCCTCGACCCGACGCGAGTACCGGCTCGCTCTCCAGTACAGCTCGGCATTGGCGGCCCAGTCATCGGAGACGAGCAGCGGCCCTGTCTGGCTGCGGATGGCGTTCCGCAGGACCACCAGCCTGAAGATGGCGTAGCCCGAGACAAGGTCCTTGACGCCTGGCACCGACACCACGCCGCGGAGCAGCACAGGCGCATAGTGCCGAAGCAAGCGCTGTGACCTGGACGGCTCACCCTCGACCCTTCCCTCCGCCACCACCACGTCCGCGCCACTGTCTATTCTGCGCACGAGGTCAGGAAGGGTGTGAGGATCGTGGGCGAAATCGGCGTGCATGAGGACCGCGGCGTCGCGCTTGGGACGGTCGGTCAGCTCGACGGCCCTGCGGAGCAGCGTCTCGATCGAGGCGGCATAGCCCAGCCGCTGGGGATGGGTCAACACGGTGAGCGGAAGAACTCTGGAGTACGGTTCGAGCACCTCCGCCGTCGCGTCGGTGGAGCCGTCGTCGAGCACCAGCAGATGGTACTCGCGCGGGAAACCCGCGAAGACCTGTCGGATCTTCCAGAGGAGGAGCCCCACCGTCGAGGCTTCG
The DNA here is from genome assembly GCA_038240975.1 of Gemmatimonadales bacterium. Taxonomy (GTDB): domain Bacteria; phylum Gemmatimonadota; class Gemmatimonadetes; order Gemmatimonadales; family GWC2-71-9; genus CAVVWJ01. The sequence goes on along the minus strand of JBBRGF010000177.1, from coordinate 6,292 downwards.
TTATGACTCGGTATGCAAACGTAAATCATGATCCGTCAAGGAAATGAGGCGCACGAACGATACACGGATACTACGTCCTCTGCCATGCGTCTCGCGGTGAAGCGCTGAACCGCGCTCGTGGCGCGGCCGACCAGCGCCGTTCTCAATGTCGAGTCGGTCAGCGCGCGGCGGACGGCGTCCGCAAGCGCGGTAGAATCTCCAGGCGGAACGAGCAGGCCGCCGCCATCGGACAGCATTTCGGGAAGTCCTCCAGCGGCAGTGGATGCAATGGGGATGCCAAGTGCCATGGCATCCAGAACCGACGTGCCAAGGCCCTCTTGGCTCGAGCTCATGACGTATACGTCGGCGTCCGCGATCACACGCACGGGTTCGGGTATCTGACCCAGCAGGTGGACGCGCCCCGCCAACCCCAGCTCGTCTCGCAGGCGCTCGAGGCCGGGGCGGAGCGGGCCTTCGCCGGCCACCACCCAGTGCAGGGCGGGCATGCTCGCGCGGAGAATCGCGGCTGTGCGGAGCAGGGTCGTGTGATCCTTGTGGCCGACGAGCGCCCCCACGTTGGCCGCGATTGTGGCGTCGGCGGGAAGGCCGAGGCGGGCCCGAACACCGAAGGGTACCGCGGAGCGCGTCTCGTCGAGGTCGATACCCGAAGGCACGATCGTGACCCGCCGGCTGTCGATCCCGTCGGCGGCGAGCACCTCGGCAACCGCGCCCGAGATCGCGATGATCTTCGCCGCACGGCTCCAGAGGCCGCGGCGGCGAAGGTGAAAGTCCACTCGCCGTGTGGCGACGAAAGGCTTGCGTGAGAGACTGGCGGCGATGCCCGCCAGGGTGACCGCGTGCGCGTCGTGGGCGTGGAGTAGAGAGGCGCCGGCACTCGCTTCGTGGATCGTAGCCGGGATGACACGCGGGTCGAGTCCAGCGGTCCAGCGGACTTCACGAACCGGTACGCCGTCATCGGCGAGACGTCGTGCGAGCTCGCTTCCTTTTCCGGTGACGGCAACTTGAGCGATCGAGCCCATGCGGGCGAGTTCACGCGCGAGCAGCCACGCCTGGCGTTGTCCGCCGCGCCATTCCCGGCCGGACGCGACGTGGACCACCCTGAGTGTCACGTACCCGGCAGCGCCTCCACCGCGCTGTCGGCGGCTTTGCCGAAGGCCGGCACGCTGCCCCTGCGCGTCACGTCGGCCAGGAGGGTACGGAGCTCCGCGAGGCTGAACGGTTTGTGGAGGTAGGGACGATCGAGCGTCTCCAGGAAGGCGAGGGTGTCGCCGCGCACCGTGTCGCCGGTGCTGAAGACGACCCGGCCGGCCATCGCCGGGCTGCGCCGGGCAATTTCCGCATAGAATTCCCGTCCGCCGAGGCGCGGCATCCTGAGATCTGAAATGACGAGATCGAAGTTGTCCTCGCCGATCAAGGACAGACCCTCGACACCGTCACGGGCGATCACGGGTACGTGTCCCCACGCCTCGAGCGTTGCCCGCATGTAGTGCAGGATGTGCGGCTCGTCATCGACCACGAGAACTCGGAGGGCCCGGTGCGCGGTGTGCTCGGTCGAATCGGGCGGAGGCGCGACGGCCTGGGTTGCGAGAGGCAGTTGCACGGTGAACGTCGACCCGCGTCCTTCTTCGGTGGAGAGCAGGATCCGGCCGCCGTGCTCGCGCACGATTCCCTGGCTGATGGACAGGCCTAGGCCAGTCCCTTCGCCTTCGGGCTTGGTGGTGAAAAACGGCTCGAATACCTGGGTGGCCAGCACCTCCGACATTCCGGGGCCATCGTCGATCACGTCCACCGCGATGCCGTCGAGCCAGGTGCGCGCCCGCACCACGATGGTGCCGGGCCGGCCCGACGAGGCGATGGCCTGGGCGGCATTATTGATCAGATTGACGAAGACCTGCTGGATCTGATTGGGGTCGATATCGGGCATCGGGAGATCGGTGTCGACATCGAACCGGAGGTCGACGCGATGGGCCATGAGCTGGTTGCGGAGAAGGACGAACGTGGCGTCGAGCAGCGGGCTCAGCGCGGTGGGCCGGCGCTGGTGCTCCTGCTTCCGCGCGAAGCCGAGCAGGTTCTTGACGATGTTCGACGCGCGCTCCGCCTCTTCCCGGATCACCGAGAGCGGCTCCCTCAGCGCGGCGGGCACGTTGGGCACCTCGGTGAGGAAGTCGGCGAATCCCACCACCGAGGCCAGCGGATTGTTCAGGTCGTGGGCGATGCCGGCAATGAGCTGCCCGATGGCCGACAGCTTCTCCGATTGGATGAGCTGGTCTTGCAATCGCCGCCGCTCCGTCTGATCGTCAAAGAGCAGGACCAGCGTGGAGCGGTCGGTGCTCGTAATCGGCACAGCGGTCACGGCGTAAGTTCGGTCGCCGGTGCGGAGATCTACCTCGCGGCCCGCTCCTTGCTGATCCAGGGCACGCTGTAGATCGGTGGCCCACTCAGGCGGAATGAAGGCGTGCCAGGGCCGCCCGATCAGTCCCGCGGGCGGAGCATTTACCAGGTCGGCAAAGGCGCGGTTGGCCCGGCGGATGCGTCCGCTGCGGTCGACGATACAGATGGCGGGAGAGATCGCATCCACGACCTCCTGCCATGTCCGGCGGCCGTCGTCGTGGAGGTCCACCAGGCGCGCGCTCTCCAACGCGATGCTCGCCAGGCCCACGAGAGCTTCCAGCAGGAGCAACGACGCCTGGTCGTATCGGCCTGGCTCCGCACGCAGGGCAATCGCCCCGGTGACCCGGCCTTTGGCCGAGAACGGAACGATCAGCCACGACCCGCCCGAATCAGGCTGCGGCGGAAGCAGGTCCCGCGCGACGAGGGGGTCGATGCCATCGAGGAGCACGATCGATCCCTCGCGCTCGGCCACCGCGAGAAGCTGCAGGCGGTCGGGTCGCCCGGCCGGCCAGATGTGCACCAGATCGGGAACGTCGGGGCCGCGCTGAAACAGAGCGAGCGCGATTTCGGTGGGCGCGTGGCTACGCTGGATGTGCCGCACGAGCAGGTCGATCACCGAAGCGCGACGGAGAGTGCCGGCAAGCTCCTGGGCGAACGACGTGAGATGCTGCACGGCCCCGATGTCGGGGGCATCCGTAAGACTGGAAAAGGAGGACTCGGGCATGATTCGCGCCAATATGCGGGGCCGCCTGACCGCTGCGGACCTGCAGCTGGTGATCCTTCTACTCAGCCGGGGCAGCGCGCATAGGCGGGCCTATCTCGAGCGGCGGCTGGCCGCGGAAGGGCCTGATGCCCTGCTCGACGCACCGGATCTCATGGAGCGCCTGCTCACGGTGCGGACGATGCTGGTGCCCTCCGAAGCGCTGTTCTACTTCGTGATCGTTCGCCACGCGCTTACCCAGGCGGGCGTCGACGACCGGGAGCTGGCCGACTATCTGGCGGCCCTCCTTCTCGAGTTCGGCCAGCGGGACCGTGCCTGGCGCGTGGATTGGAACGACGACCAGCGCCACCGCTACCTCGTGGACGTATTGATAGACCTGGAATCGAGCGCGGGAGAACGGCAGTTTCGAGTGATGCTGCACCTCGGCAACTACGCCCTCTGGCTCGCCGGACTCTTTCCCGATTATATCGCTGCGCGCCACCTCCGCAAAGGCGGGCCGGCGGTCACGTATTACGATGCGCTCGGCCGCCGAGGCTTTGGCATGGCCTCGGACCACACGCTTGCTACCGAATATGGCCTCGACGGAGTGCTCCGCACCGCCGCCGATCGCTTTCCGTCGCTACGCAGCGCCCTCAACGGGGTGAGCGACCGGCTGTTGTTTCCGCACGGTCAGACGCAGGATCGTATTTTCCGGGATCTCGGCGCGCACTGACGTTCGGCTCGTTCCGCGTTCCGCCGCTCGCTTCCGCGACGAGCGCACGAAACAGCCCACGCTCGGGCGCATCTCCATCGGCGAACATCTCTTCCGGGTGCCACTGAACCGCGAGCAGCCACGGTGTGCCAGGCACCGACTCCGCGGCCTCGATCAGTCCGTCATCGCTCCATCCCGACGCAAACAGCCCCTTGGCGAGGTCGCGGATCGCCTGGTGATGAAACGAATTCACGGTCAGCGGTCCCGAGCCCAGGGCCTGTTCGGCTCGGCTCGCCGCCAAGAGGCGCACCGCGTGGGTGCGCGCGCTTCGCGCCGCCGTGGGGTAGTGATCCACCGATCCGGGATGCTCAGATGGCAGATCCTGGAACAGGGTGCCCCCCAGGGCCACGTTCACGAGCTGGATGCCGCGGCAGATGGCGAGCATGGGCAGCTCGAGCTGGCGAGCGGCGCCAAAGAGCGCCAGCTCGAAGAGATCGCGCTCGCGGCTCGGTGGATAAAGCATTGGCGACGGCTCCGCGTGATACCACGCGGGATGGATGTCTTCACCGCCGGTGAGCAGGACGCCGTCAACGCCGGCCAGCGCGCGTGCCGCATACGTGGGCCCGAGCAGGGGCGAGAGAATCAGCGGTACTCCCCCCGCTGCGAGTACCGACTTGACGTACGCCGCGTTAACGCCGGTTCGCTCCGATCCGTCCCATTGGCGGAGCACCCCGCCGACGGCGATCCTGGGCGCGCTCATGACAGCGCCGAGTCGGGAAAGAAGGGGCAGTGTGGATCTTCGATCTTGGCCGGGTCGAGCTGGATGCCGATCAGGGGCAACGTTGCCGCTCCGAGCGCCACGCTGCCGATCTGCGGCGCGCCTTCAATCGGCAGTCCCTCGAACAGCATGATGCCTCGCGCCTTCTCCGACTTGTCGAGCACCAGGACGCCGTAGCCCGGCTTGATCGACGGGGGGACCGACCCCTCGACGCCCACCACAAGCGAGGAGTCGGAGCGGCCCACTACGGCCGCGAGCGCGGGACCGGCCACTACTCTTGCCACCAATCGTTCGGGGAGCCGCACGGGAGCGGTGCTGAGCGTCTGCTGAGGGACGCCGAACTGAGACAGCAGCGCCGTCGGTCCGGCCAGCGCCGCCAGGCCGCAGGCGGCGCCACCGTCGGAGGACTTTCCGCAGGCTGTGATGAGGAGCAGCGCGAGGCAGTGGGAGAGCGAGCGCATGATGCACCCAAGATAACCCTCCCGCATGGCCGGGCGTGCCTATCCGAGGCTGCGATCTCGGGAGCGGCTAGCCGGTCGTCTCCGGCTGGAGCGCGGCAAGCGCCCGCTCCAGGTTCCGCCGCGCGGCGGCTTCATAGCGGCGATGAAAATCGTCGGTGAGATAGATCCGCGCGCGGCCCAGAAAGGCCGACAGGACTTTGGAACGCCCTGCGCGATATTCGGGCTCCGGCACCCAGGCGTACTCCTTCCGAATCGCGTTCTGATAGTCGTCGAACTCCCGATCGCCACCCCCGAGAATCGAAAGGTCGATGTCGCACAGAAGCCTGCCGTCCGGCTCCGCCGGCTGGGCGGCGTGAGCGGTCATCTTGATTAACTCGGGTACCCGCGGGAGGGTTGGATACCCCACGCCGGCGGCCATCAGCTCCAGATAGGCCAGCGCGGCGCTCCGCATTTCGTTGTCCCAGCGGCTGGCGTCGTATACGTAATCGTGAAACCAGATGGCCATCTCGACGACGTCGCGGTCGGCGTGTGGCGACTCGGACTCATCGAGCCGGTCCAGACAGTCGAGCACGTGGTCCATCGTGTGATACGCGCGCTCCGGCTCGCCGTACGCTTTCACCAGTCTCTCGAACACGTTGTCGCTGGGCCCAGGGGCACCGAGGCGCCGCCAGACAAGGCCAAATCTCAGTGACGGAGGCGTTGCCACACATCCTCCCCGCGGATTTTCCGGGCCGCCTCCGCGCGGGCTTCTACCGTGGGGTTGGTGGCGATCCCCAAGCCGCGAAGAATCCCGCGTCCCCGCCGAAAGAGGTCGGCGGTGACGTGGCCGGCTGGGACGGCCGACGTGCGGGGGAGGAGATAGAAATGGACATGCCGGATGCGCTCGTTGAACGACGCGACGTACACGCGCTCGGGCTTGACCAGACGCTCGATGGCGGTCACGCCGGCCCGCAGCAGCGGGCCAAGGGCGAAGGCCTCGGCGGGCGAGAGCTCGCCCACCGACTCGCAGTGCCGCCGAACGATGACCAGCAGCTCGCCGGGATCGGCGGTGGGCCCGGGATGATGGACGACGACCCAGAGCCCGTCATCGTGAATGATGCCGCCGGGACTGCTGGTCTGGCCGGCGACCGTGGCACAGCGCGCGCAAGAGTCGGGCATGTCACCACGCTAACCGGAGCTTCCTCTCGTCGGTAGGCCGGATCGCTTGACGACCCATCCTGCGCGTCCTACCATTCGACTCCCATGCTTAT
>JBBRGF010000176.1:0-7040 GCA_038240975.1 Gemmatimonadales bacterium | reverse complement strand
GCGTCCCGACCGTCTGGCTCGGCGTACTCGATGCGCTGGACGCCGGGCCCGGAGCCTGGGACCTGTCACGACTCAGAACGCTCGTGATCGGCGGCGGTTCCGCGCCCGATGCGCTGGTGCGGGGGCTGGAAGACCGCCACGGGCTCCACACCGTCACTTCCTGGGGAATGACGGAGATCGCGCCGGTCGGCACGCTCGGCAGGACGACCAGTGAAGCGGCGGCGCTTGCTCCGGATGACCCCCACGCGCTCAGGTTGAAGGCCGGGATCCCGGGCGCGCTCCTGGAGCTGCGGGTGCGGAACGAATCGGGACTCGTGCAATGGGACGGTGTGACGATGGGCGAGCTCGAGGTGCGCGGCGCGTACGTATCATCCGCGTATTACCGGCCGGACGACGGAGCAGACTGTTTCACCTCCGATGGATGGTTCCGCACCCGAGACATCGCGACCATCGACCCGATGGGCACCCTCGATATCCGCGACCGGAGCAAGGACCTGATCAAGAGCGGCGGCGAATGGATCAGCTCCCTGGCGCTCGAGGGCGCGCTCATGGGCCACGCGGCAGTGGCCGAAGCGGCGGTCGTGGCGGTGCCACACCCGAAGTGGCGCGAGCGGCCGGTGGCGGCAGTCGTGTTGCGGCGCGGCGCCGCGGCGACGCCGGCGGAGCTGCGCGCCTACCTGGCTGAGCGATTCCCGGCGTGGTGGGTGCCCGACCAGGTGGTCTTCCTCGCCGCGATTCCCAGAAGCTCCACCGGGAAATTCCTCAAGTCGGCGCTCCGCGAAATGCTCGGGAGACAGGCGGGGATCACGTGAACCCGCTGCTCGATCTCGACGCACGGCCGATCATCGGGCACCGGGGCGCTTCGGGGCTCGCGCCGGAGAACACCCTGCAGGCGTTCGAGCTGGCCATCGTCGGTGGAGCGGAGGCGCTGGAGGTCGACGTGCGACTCAGCCGCGATGGCGCCCCGGTGGTGATCCATGACGCTACCCTCGACCGCACCACCGACCGGACCGGACCGGTGGGCGCTCAGACGCTCGCCGACCTTCGTGCGGTCGACGCCGGCTACAGATTCACCACCGACCAGGGGCGCACCTTTCCCTTTCGCGGGGCCGGCGTCCGCATCCCGACACTCGGCGAAGTGCTCTGGGCCTTTCCGCAGGTGCCTGTCCTGGTCGAGGTGAAGGAGCCCGAGGTGCAGGCGGCGGTGCAGAGGGTTCTGCGGGGAGAAGGAGCGGCGGAGCGGTGTGTGGTGGCCTCCGAGAACCCTGAGGCTCTCGAGCTGTTCCGCGAACCTCCGTTCGTCTGCGCCGCAACGGGCCCCGAGATCCGGGCGCTCTACCAGACGGTACTGCTCCGTCTGCCCGCGCCGCGCGTGACTTACCGTCTCCTTTCGGTTCCCGAAAAGCACCGCAGGCTTACCGTACCCACGGCCCGCTTCGTCGCGGCCGCCCGCCGGCTCGGCTGCCCGGTGCACGTCTGGACCGTAAACGATGCCGCCACCGCCCGGGCGCTGTGGGCGCGGGGGGTGGCGGGCATCGTCACCAATCTGCCGGACGCGATTCGAGCCGGCCGGAGCGGATAGTGGTCGCTAGGGCTTTTCTACAGGCAGGCGCACCGCATTGCCCCATTCGGTCCACGACCCGTCGTAGTTGCGGACCTTGTCGAAGCCGAGCAGGTAGGTGAGCGCGAACCAGGTGTGGGACGACCGCTCTCCTATCCGGCAGTAGGCGATCGTCTCTTCGGTCTTCTTCAGGCTGTTGTCCTGCTCGTACAGCTTGGCGAGCTCGCTCGCAGGGCGGAAGGTGTGGGTGTCGGGATCCACCGCCTTGGCCCACGGAATGCTCTTGGCGCCTGGAATGTGGCCGCCGCGCAGACATCCCTCCTGCGGATACTCGGGCATGTGAGTGCGCTCGCCGCGGAACTCCTCCGGACTGCGCACGTCCACGAGCTGCCCCTTCTTGTCCAGGTGCGCGAGCACGTCCTCGCGGAATGCGCGGATCTTCTTGTCGTCGCGCGGCTGGAGCGTGATGTCGCCCTGCGAATACACCGGCGCGTCGATCGTGAGCTTCCGTCCTTCCTCGACCCACCTCAGACGACCCCCATCGAGAATCTTCGCGTTCGACACACCGAAGAGCTGAAGCACCCAGAGGGCATAGGTGGCCCACCAGTTGTTCTTGTCGCCGTAGAAGACGATCGTCGTGTCGTCGTTGATGCCCTTCGACCTGAGCAGCTTCTGCAGGCGGTCGCGGTCGATGTAATCGCGAACCACCTGGTCGTTGAGGTCGGTGGTCCAGTCGAGCTTGACCGCGCCCGGGATGTGCCCGGTGTCGTAGAGCAGAATGTCTTCGTTGGACTCGATCAGGCGAACCTTCGGGTTGGTGAGATGGGCGGCCGCCCAGTCGGTCGAGACCAGGACTTCGGGATGTGCGTATCCCCGTTGGTCGATCGGGACCACCGGCCGCACCGCTTGTGCTGCTCCCATGAATACCTCCTCGTGCCTGCTGGCAATGAACGTCGATACCGGAAAATGAAATCGGCCGCGTGCCCCGAACTGGGAGCCGCGGCCGTCGACTCGTGACCCCTGTCAATCAGCGTGCGGCTACGCCTTGCCTCCGGTCGGGATGGAGACAGAACAGCTACAGGGCGAGAGTCGCATGAACGGACTGAGCATTCTCAAACAGGCTCGCTTGGGCGTTGTAGGGTGAACTTACGGCTCGCTCGCGCTCCGTGTCAACCTGCCGGCGGCCGACGGCGACCGCGCTTGCCGGCGTCCGACTACCCGCCGGCGCAGCTCGCGCTTGGCCGCATAGGTTGCCCGGCGGTTGGTGCGCGCACGGGCAGGGTCCTGAACGGTCTCGGCGTGCTGTCCATGTGCGATCGCGGCTACTGCAGCCGCCATCATTCGCACGCCGTTCGGGTAGAGCGTATCCGCCACGTAATTGTGCAGGTATTCGATCGGATCGCCCTCGGGGGCGATATCGAGAGGAAAGCGCTCCTGGAGCAGAATATTCCCGCCGTCCAGCGTGTCGGTCACCCTGTGGATGGTCACTCCGGCTTGGGGAACGCCTTCCAGCATCTCATAGAACCCCGGCGACGATCCGCGGAACTCTGGTGCTGCCCCGAGGTGGAGGTTGATGCAGCCGAGGCGGGGTATCGTGAAGAGATCGGCCTTGAGGATGTGCGTGCCGACCACGACGCCGAGATCAGGAGCCAACGCCCTGATGCGGGCACGGCAGACGTCGGAGTGAAAGCGGCTCATTGCGACGTGCGCCACGTTGGGGCAATGCTGTGCGGCGTAGGCAGCCAGCATCCGCCCGTCCAGGAGGCCCGCGGCCTTCCGGGCGCGCCGCAACACGGCCCGAAGCAGCCCGGGCATGCCTTCATGGCGCCAGGTGTTCCGGATCAGCGCGGCCGTCGACCGGTGCGGCGCCGCAGGAGCGGTGAGCAGCGTGAGCTGCCGTACCCCGGGAAGCTCCCTCAGCGCCTCGGCCACCTCTATCCCCAGGGGAATCGAGGTGAGCACCACCACCGAGAGCCGTTTCCGGTGGTGACGCATGGTTATCTCCTGACCGCCAGCCACTCGCGCCGGATCGAGGGGGCGAGCGGGACCAACAGCGCGAGGTAAACCAGGAGGCCGAGCACCGCCGACGCAACGTCGTTTCCGGGAATGACGCGGCCGACGACGAGCACCGACGCCGTGCACCACGCGAGCGGCAGCAGCGCCCGTCCGAGGCAGGCGGCGGTGTCGGTCCGATTTGCCTCCCGGCAGGTAAGCCAGAGGATCCCGGCGGCGTAGAAGGCCTGCCCCGCGAAGGCCGCCCCCGCCACCGCCTCCAGCCCACGTCCCAGTCGGATCGCGAGGAAGGAAAGGGTGAGGCTGGCCACCAGCCCGCCGGCAGAGATGAGAGGCAGGGCCCGGTGCCTGCCCGCCGCCACCGCGCCGACTGCCGCAAGACTCACGAGACCTCCCGCGGCGCCGCCCACCAGAAAGAGTCTCGCGGGCGCGATTGCAGGCACGTATTGGGGCGCGGCGAGGGCGACGACCGGCCCGAGCCCGCACGCGAGCGCCCCGAGGACCGGCGGGTAGAGTCGCGCGAAGGGCAGCACCGCGCGGTCGAAGTGCCGGTTGAGCGCTGCGGCCGCACCCGACGACTGTGCGTGACTATATACATCGGGGAAGACCACCGTGCGCACTACCCAGGCGAACGACCCGGTCACGCCGGCCACCGAGGCGGCAAAGGCGTAGTAGCCCAACAATGTCGCGCCGCCAAGCGCGGCGACGACCCAACGGTCCGCCGTGTAGAGCGCAGTGGCGAGCAGCATCGACACGGTGAGTGGAATACCGACGCCGAGCAGTTTCCGGAGTGGCGCAATCTCGAGCGCCGGCCGGAATTCCACCCAGCTCACCGCGAGAAGGAGCGAGAGACCGCTGGCGAGAACCATTCCGGCGAAGGCCCCCGGCAGCCCCCACACCGCGGCGAGCGACACCGTGCCGAAGAGCTGGAGCGCGGCATTCGACATCTCGAGCGCCGCATAGCGGCGGAGCGTGGTCCGGACGCGGGTCCAGACGAGGGCGTAGGTGTACACCTGTTCGACGACGACCGCCGCGGCAAAGCCCCGGAGAGCCAGGGCGTGCGATGGGTCGTGCACCACGAACGATGCGACGAGCGCGATGGCCGCCAGCGCTCCCGATTCCGCGAGAATGAATGCCAGCGCCGATCCGGCGGCCGCGGATTCACCAGATTCGTCACGCCGCCGCGCCCCGAGCATCTCGAGCTCGAGCCCGCGAAATACGCCGAGCGCGGCGAAAGGGGCGTACCTCATTGAAAGGCGCAGCATCGCCCACGCCCCGAACGCGGTGGGACCGAGCACCGAGGCAAGGAGAAGGCCGCGCAGGCCGAACAATCCCTCGGTTACACCACGGCTGGCCGAGTAGGCGGCGATCCGGTGAAGAAGGCTCGCCCGTGGTGCAGGAGAAACCGCCAGGTCGATACTGGTCACGTGCCCGTCAGCTCCTCGAGGGTGCCGAGTGCCTCGAGCGCGCGCCGCTCCTTCCACTCGGTCCTCCGCGCGACGAGAGGACCAAGCAATCGCAATGCGCTCTGGGCGGCGGGCGACATCCCCCGCACGAGCGTGCGGCGCCTCCGCAGACGGCCGCCACGCAGGACCTTGGGATAGAGCGCCGTCGGGCCAAGATCGAGGGCGTCCATCCCTTCGGCGCACGCGAGTCGCAGCGGCTCGTAGACGAGATCGTTGTGGTAGACCGGCCCCGCCAGGAACCCGGGAGCGAAGGCCGCCAGAGTGCCTTCGATGACGCCGGCCGCTGCCACCGAGATGCTGGAACCGACGAGTCGGCCCTCGTGAAAGGTGAGTTGCCCCCAGAGCCCAGGTGTCGGCTGGCTAGCGAGATGGGCGAAGAGAGAGGGGGGCAGAGTGGGCGTGCGGCCGTGGCGCCCCCGGCTCGCGGCCGCGTACAGCTCCGCCATCTGCTCCGCGTGCGCGGCGAATTCGGAAGTCATGATGGAGTGAACCCCCCGTTCGTCCAGCCACCTGAGATCGGCTCGGATGGTGCGGCGGAGGCTTCGGGAACGGCTCGCCACGTAGTCGTCGAACGACGGCCATTCCACCGGCAGCCTGGCCGTAGAGCCGCCATAGGTATCGAGATATCCGCCGCGCCTGGCGACGTCGCGGAGCCGCTCGTGGCGCTCGTCCACGAAGGGCCAGACGACGGCGCGCGCCCCGTCCTCGCGGGCCCGGGCCTCCAGCGCCTCGAACACCTGCGCGATCACTTTGTCGGGAAGGCCTTCGAGATCGCCAAGCCATGAGCTGGTAGTGGAGCACGGCGCGCCGACCGAGATCGTGGGCCGAAGGCGAGCGCCCATTGCCGCCATCGCGGGCCCGAGCGGACCCAGCCATCGGTCGTGGATGTCGAGGGCGGCCCCACCATCGAGGAGATACGCGGGCACCAGCGCGAGGATCGACTCTCCGTCGCTTACCACGACGTGGCGAGGGCGCCAGCCACTCGCCTCCGACGCGGCGTGCCAGCGGTGAAGCGAGAATCCCCGCGTGGCGAGTGTATTCCACACCTCACCGGTCAGGTATTCCGGTGCAGCCAGGATGCTGGCCGTCATCGGGATCCGATCGCGTCGATCGGCGTGAATCGAGGGTACAGTCGGTCGAGGATCTTCACGTACGACATCTCACCCACGACCCTCGTTCCCTCGCCTCGCGTCTTCTCGACCGTCCGGAGCGACGCGTGGTTGTTCACGGAGACCATGCGCCATCCCTCGGCAAATCCGCGCTCGCGAGCCCACCTGAGTCGGGCAACCACCAGCACCGAGCCGATGCCCGAGCTTCGCTCCGCCGGTGCGACATATAGATCGTAGAGATAGGCCGCGTTCGTCGGCAACGACAGCGGGCAGATGGTGATGTCAGGCCCTATTCGCTCGGAGATCCAGGTGTATCCGAGGGGTCGTCCGTCACGCCACGCCAGCAGGCAGATGGCCCCCGCGTCATGGCGGGCCCGGAAGAGCTGGATGTCGCTGCGGCTGGCCAGCTCGGACAGCGAATCGATGTCCTCCCGTTTCGCGACAGTGACGCTCACGCCTTTGGGTGTGGCGGTCTCCCGGATCGAGTCGAGGGTCTGGGCCACCACCACCATGCGGTCACGGCGGAATAGCAGGTGCACCGACCGCTCGGCGATGAGCAGCCCGAGCTCGCCGAAGCCTCCCAGCCGGTATGCGCGCCTGGCCTCGGAGGGGAAGTCGCGCCAACGCCCCGCCATCCCGGCAATGCGGCGTCGCACGCTCACGCCGGCCTCGGGAACTCTTCGAGCCGCAGGCCGGTATCGGCCAGAAGCGGCTGCCGCGCCATCGCGCACCGCGCCCGCGGGCCGGCTCGCACGGCGATCAGATGACTCAATGGATCGGCCACGGGCTCGAGTCCCCATTTGCGCTTGAATCGATGTCCGCCTTCGAGAGTGAACGGCGAGGTCCGGCCGGCGTCCACCTCCGAGCAGCCCTCCTTCCTCGCCCAGTCGA